>JBKPDZ010000067.1:0-33403 GCA_046728135.1 Gemmatimonadota bacterium
CCCCCCCCCCCCCCCCCCCCCCCGCCGCCCCTGGTGGCGGCGGCTGGACGCTGATCGACAACGAGTTCATCGATCAGGTCGCACGCCTGGCGGGGCTGTCGCGGGACGAGGTCGCCCGACGGGAGGAGCGGGCGCCCGGGCTGCTGGAACGACTCGCGCGCACGCTCGCCGCGGCGTCGCCGGAGATGTTCGTCACGGGCGAGACGCCGGTACCGGTCGATACCGAAGAGGAGACGCTCGTCCAAATGACCGAGCGCGTGATTGCGGAGGCCGCCGCGGAAGGTCGCGTGGTACTGGTGGGCCGCGGCGCGCAGGCCGTCCTCGCGATGCGCGCCAACGCGCTGCACGTGTACGTCATCGCGTCGACACCTTTCCGGCGGAAGGTCGCCGTCGAGCGCCTCGGCGTGGACCCCGCTAATGCCGACAAACTGATTCAAGAAACGGATCACCAGCGCGACCAGTACGTCAAAACACACTATGGGCGTGACCGGCAAGACTTGACGCAGTACGACTTGGTGTTGAACGCCGGGCGATTGGGATTCGAGGGAGCGGCCGACCTGATTGTCGCCGAGCTCAGGCGGCGCGGATGGACGGGACCGCCCAGCCAGCGATCGTAACGGCGAGCGCGACCACTGCGCCCCCCGACGCGAGCGTGACCGGAACCCCGACGTGCTCCGCCACCAGGCCGAATAGAAACGCGCCGAACGGCGCCATGCCCACGAAGACGAACGAATAGAACCCCATGATCCGTCCCCGCAGGTGATCGGGGGCGGTCGTCTGCAGTAGCGTGTTGGTGATCGAGTTGTTCACGATCATGGCGCAACCGGCGAGCGCGAGCAGCACCATGGAGAGCGCCAGCGCGCGCGAGGAAGCGAACAGGATCAGCAGCACGCCGAACGCCGTGCCGCCCAGCAGCATGAGCCGGCCGCGCCTGCGGATGCGACCGGAGGTGAGCGCCACTCCGAGCGCTCCGATCACCGCCCCGATACCGATCGAAGACGTGAGCGCGCCATAGCCGGCGGCGCCGCGATGCAGCACGTCGCGCGCAAACACGGGCATCATGGCGATGTAGGGGAAGCCGAACACGCTCAGAATCGCCGTGAGGACCATCAACGTGCGGACGCGCCGGTCGCTCCGCAGGTACGTCAGCACCTCGCGGAACCCCATCCACGCGGAAGCGGTCTGGGCAGGCGGCGGCCGGGGAGGCAGCCGCATCAACAGCAAACCCGCGATCACCGCGATATAGCTCAGGCCATTGAGGAAGTAGCACCACGCGATCCCGACGGCTCCGATCAAGACCCCTGCGATCGCCGGGCCGATGACGCGTGCGCCGTTGAACAGCGACGAATTCAGCGCGATCGCGTTCATCAGGTCTTCCTTGCCCACCATCTCCACAACGAACGACTGGCGCATCGGAATGTCGAACGCGCTGGCGAGGCCGAGAATCGTCGCGAGCAGCAGGACCTGCCAGACGGCGACCACGTGCGTCCAGACGAGAATCGCAACTGTGAACGCTTCGAGCATGAAGGCCAGCTGCATGAAGATGATGAACCGGCGCTTGTCGGCGCGGTCGGCGATGACGCCCGCGTACAGGCTGAACAGGAGCACGCCGAGCGAGCTGAGGGCGGCGGTCAGGCCGACGTAGAACGGTGAGTTGGTCAGCGTGAGGATCAGCCATCCCTCCCCGACGTTTTGCATCCACGTGCCGACGAGGGAGATGCCCTGACCGATGAAGAAGAGGCGGAAGTTGCGGTGGGCGAGGGCCCCAAATCCGTAGCGTCGCGCGGCTTCCGTCATTGCACACAAATTAAGGACAATGGAACTCCGGTGTTCAGCATTCCTCTTCGACCTGGACGGCGTGCTCGTCGATTCGCGCGCCGTGGTAGAGCGCGTGTGCCGGCAGTGGGCGGCGCGCCACAACCTCGACCCCGAGAAAGTCCTGCGAATCGCGCACGGCCGGCGCACGCGCGATACCGTCAGAACGGTCGCGCCGCATCTCGACCTCATGCGAGAGGTGGCCTGGCTGGACGGCGCCGAGCTCGAGGACGTCGACGGGCTGGTGGAGGTGCCGGGTGTCCGGCGATTTCTGGGGCAGCTGGACGACCGTCGTTGGGCCGTCGTCACGTCGTGTGGCCGCGATCTCGCGCGCCTGCGACTGAGCTCTGTAGGACTGCCGATCCCGGAAATCGTGGTGACCAGTGAAGACGTGTCCAACGGCAAGCCGGCACCCGACGCCTACCGGCTCGGCGCGCAGCGCCTCGGTTACGATGCCGCGCGGTGTGTCGTGTTCGAGGATGCGCCGCCCGGAATCGCAGCGGGACTCGCGGCGGGCGCGCGTGTCATTGCGCTGCGCACCACGCATCCCGCCGCGGATTTCACCGGTGCCGAAGCCGTAATCCCGGATTTCACCGGAATCCACGTGGGCCGGGACCACGAGTCCTTTGTCGTTAGGACCCCATGACCCTACTTCACGCTACGGTTGATACTCCTTGAGGTAACCCCAGGACTCGCTGCCGCCCACGGCATAGAGCCTTCCAGCAACGGCGGCGACCCCAAAAGCCACCATCTCGACCGTGTCGTAGGTCGGCATCGGCGCCTTGGGCGTCCAGGTATCGGTGGCGGGGTCATACGCCCGGAGCGCTCTCGGGCTCGACATACTGCTGCCGCCCGCCCGCTCCTCGGCGTAGAGCATACCGTCCAGTTCGGCCGCACCCACACTGCTCAGGGCGGTCGGCATCGGCGCTTTGGTCGTCCAGGTGTCCGTGACCGGATCGTACGCTTCGACGATGTCTACCGGGGTGAGCCCGTTGAGGCCACCCACCGCGTACAACACGCCGTTGACGGCCGCCACACCAAGGCGGTATCGCCCGGTGGGCATCGGGGCCTTGGTCGTCCACGTGTCGGTGGCCGGATCGTATGCCTCGAGCGTCGTCGGGGCGTTGGGTTCGGCACCATTGCCGCCGACGGCATAGATGATCCCGTTGACCGCGGCGACACCCAGCTCCCAGCGCGCTGTCGGCATCGGGGCCTTCGTCGTCCACGTGTCGGTGGCCGGGTCATACGCCTCGACCGTCGCCCTCGGACCGCCGCTGCCGTAGCCGCCCACGGCGTAGAGAATCCCGTCGACCACGGCGACACCCAAGTACGCGCGCGGCGTGGGCAGCGACGCGCGCGTCGTCCAGGTATCACTGGCGGGATCATACGCCTCGACCGCGGACTGCAGCCTTCCGTACGACAGCGTGCCGCCCACGGCGTAGAGAATCCCGTTGACCTCCCCGACGCCCGGGCCGTATCGCGCGGTGGGCATGAAGGCTTTGTTGGTCCAACAGTCACAGGATGCGGCGCTGGTCGTCCCTTGCGCCACATTCGACGGTTTCCCAAAGATCTCCACGAGATCGAGCGTCGACCGGTAGGCCGCCACCTGAAACTCGTACGTGGTGGAAGCCGCTAGCCCGGCGACGGTGCACGTCAAGCGCCCGCCGACCGCTTGCCCGGACACCGGCGTCGCACACGTTCCCTCGGTCACGTTCGGCGCCGAGCCCCAGTCGATCGGCGGCTCGGCGTAGCGCACGACATACCGCGCCGGCTTCCCAAGCCCGTCGTTCACCTCCGTGAACGAAAGCGTGACAGAGTTCTGCGTGACCTCATCCACCGCGAGATCGGTGACCGTTCCGGGAGAGCCGGGGAGGCCGTCGCCCGGGACGGTCAACGAGGCGGGGGGAGCGAGCGGGGCGTCCCGCTGGCAGGCGGCAACGACAAGTAGGGCAGTCGCGAGCAGTGATCTCGTGGTGAGCCGCGAGTCACGACCCCGATTATACGTATGTGGCATGGGTGCTCCTCCCGCTCGGGTAATCCCCTGTGTCCCACGGACGCACCGTACCGGTGCAAGCCCCATGCTTACTACCTTCGCTGCGCCCGGCGCCCTCGTGGGACTGGATCGGTGTCCGGTGAGCGCCACACGTGCGGCGCGAAGACCACACGGAGCGGTCGCCATGACCCATCGGTGCTAGATTAGAGTCGATGCGATACACGACCTACAGCCGCTACGTCCCCGGCCTGCTCGAGACGCTCAACCTCCAGGCGTTGCTCGACCAGCTCGCCGACTTTCTGCTTCAGTCCGGTTTTGCGGGTGGGCCCTACTCCCATCCGTTCTGGGGCGAATTCGGCGAGGAAGATCCGGACCGCTCGCTCGACGCGCTGCGACAGGCGATCCTGCAGGCGTTGATGGACTCGGGCCAGCTCACACCCGACATGCTCAACGTGCTGCGCGGCGATTCCACCGGCGATGCACAGAAAGACGCCGAGCTGCAGAAACAGCTGGCCGATTTGCTCGATCAGATCGTACAGAAGCTGATCGAAGAGGGGTACCTGAACCTGCAACAGGCGCCGAAGATGCCTGGCGCGCAGCAGCCCGTGCTCGGCCCGGGTGGCATGGCGAAAGAAGCGGCCCAGCAGGTGCAATTCAATCTCACAGACAAAGGCATCGACTTCCTGGGCTACCGCACGCTGAAGCACCTCCTCGGCAGCATCGGGAAATCGAGCTTTGGCGCGCACGAGACCGAACACCTGGCGACCGGCGTCGAGGCAGAGGCTGCCAGCAAGCGCTACGAATACGGCGACACCCTCAACCTCGACGTGAACGCCACGTTGTCGCACGCGCTGAAGCGCGAGGGCCTCGGCGTCCCAATCAATCTCGAGTACGACGACCTGATGGTGCACCAGGCCGAGTACCGCTCATCGTCGGCGACGGTGCTGATGCTCGATTGCTCGCACTCGATGATTCTGTACGGGGAAGATCGGTTCACGCCGGCGAAAAAAGTCGCGCTGGCGCTGACGCATCTCATTCGCACCCAGTTCCCCGGCGACACGCTGCGGGTGGTGTTGTTTCATGACACGGCCGAGGAGATCCCCATCGGCCAGCTGGCGCACGCGCAGGTGGGGCCGTATCACACGAACACGACCGAAGGGTTGAAGCTCGCGCGCCGCATCCTGATGGGCCAGCGCAAGGACATGCGGCAGATCATCATGATCACCGACGGGAAGCCCTCGGCACTGACCCAGCCCGACGGGCGGATCTATGTGAATTCGATGGGGCTGGACCCGCACATTCTGCAAGCGACCTACCGCGAAGTCGCGCTGTGCCGGCGCAGCGGAATCCTGATCAACACCTTCATGCTCGCGCGCGACCGCAGCCTGGTCGAGTTCGTGAAGAAGGTCTCGGCGATCTGCCGCGGTAAGGCCTACTTCACGAACACGATGACCCTCGGCCAGTTCATCCTCATGGACTTCATGAGAAGGAAGACGCGAAGGGTGAGCTAGGGCGTCAGCACCGAGCTGCCCGAGGCATCGGCAGCGATTGCGAAACGTGCCACGCTACGCCCCAGGGTTTGACCGGCTTCGATGTCGAAGCGGTAATGAATGCCCGCGTACATGCGCGACAACCCCGCCTCGATGACCATCGCGTCCAGCTGCGCGCGCTCTTCCGGGAAGAACATGCTCAGCACTTCCGCCGCCGAAGAAGACACGCAGCTGTGACCCGAGGGATAGGACGGGTGATTTGGCATCCCGACCGCGGGGACCACGGCGATCCCCGGGTCCGCCTTCCACGGGCGGATGAACCAGTAGGCCAGCTTCGTGTCCCAGCAACCAATCGCGGCGTCGCCCATCGTCGCGCTCACCAGCGCGAAGACGTGCGTCGCCTCGCGCTCGGACAGGCCGTGGCCGATGATGTCCTGCGACGCGACCTCGAGCCAGAACCCCGACCCGGTGACCGTGCCAGCGGCCAGGGCCCAGAACGTGGCGATGCGCACCTGCTCGGCCGTCCGGGTGTCGGAGATCTGCCGGATCTCCGCGAGTGCGGTCTCGAAGTCCGGCGACCCGAACGCGGGCGGTGGCGGGGAGCGGAACTGGTCTGCGGAATTCAGAAACCAGGGCAGCACTCCGGGCAGCTGTCCGCCATTCACCGGCTGCGGAGGGTTTGCGCTGCTGGTCCAGTATCCGGGCCCAACCGGCGGGATCGCGGTGTTCGGGTTGGTGAACCCATCGCTCCTCGCCCGCGCGACGATCTCGTCGCCGACGGCGCGACCAATCGCTTCGCCGGCAACGAAGTCGGGGTGCGGCTGCCCAGGACCCGCATCGGCCTGAGCCGTCACCGTGTCTTCAAGCGCCGATGCCTGACTGGGAAACAGGTAGCTCAACACCACGACCGACGCTCCGGCGACGGCGCCGCGATCGGTCTCGAGCAGCGCGCGGCCACCGACGTCGGCCGCGGCTTCGGCCCGTTGCACGGCCAGGTACTGGGCGACACCGAGCAGCGGGTACGCGTGACCCGCGGGGATCGGGCCGAGCCTCGCCTGCACGACGAGGTTGCGGGCGGTCTCCTGCCAGCCGGGGCTCGACAGCCCTTCGGCGAACGGGGCGCCCGAGCGCGACGCGGATAGCGGCCCGAGCGGCTGGTTGTCCGGCTGGCAAGCCAGGGCCGACGCGGCGATCGCTGCGACCAAGAGTCGCAATGCGTGAGTGTTCATGGTCCGTCTCCAATGAGAGTGGATGAGATGCTCTCTCACATTCAACGGATGGCGGCAGAGTTGTTGAGCCGCTGCCGCGTCGTGACGTAGAGGTCGCGCCCTCCGACCCCCCCCGGCCGTTCCGACGTGAAGTAGAGTTCCGTCCCGTCGAATGAGAGCGCCGGACCACCGTCGAAGTACGGGCTGTTGACGATCGGGCCGAGTGGGACCGGAGGCGACCACGGATCGAGCGTGGTGGCACGCGTCGCCACCCAGATGTCCTGGCTGCCAACGCCGCCGGGGCGATTGGTGGAGACGAAGATCTCAAGCCCGTCGCGCCTGATGGCAACGCGGTCGTCCGCGAACGGACTATTGAGCTCCCAGACGTTGACGCCTGGGCCGAAGGTGCCGTCGGCCTGGAGCGTGCTCGCATAGATGTCGACGTCGCCCAGCCCGCCGGGTCGCGGACTGTTGAAGTACAGCGTCGTGATGCCCGTGGCGTCGTCCTCGAAGATGGTCGGGCCGTTGTCGGCGAACGGCGAGTTCACGACGCACCCGAGATTCTCGGGGGGCTCCCAGCCGAAGTCGTCCCGCTTGTCGTGTCGTCGGGAGACGAACATGTCAGCGGCGCCGCAGCCGCCCCGCCCGGTGCTGTGGAAATACATTCGGTGACCGTCGGTGGAGAGGCTGGGGACGCCGTCGTTCCCGGCCGAGTTGATGTTCGGCCCGAGGTCAACCGGCTCGCCCCAGGCAGCGTCGATGCTCGCCCGCTGTGAGACCCAGATGTCGGCCCCGCCCCGACCTCCCGGGTGGGCGCCGGGAGGTAAGGGGAGCGGTGACGAGGTGATGTACAGGCTGAGGCCGTCCTTGGAGATCGCCGAACTATTGTCGTTGTACGCCGAATTGACGACCGGCCCAAGGTTGATTGGCGTGGACCAGGCGGACCATGTGGGGGCGTCGCTCCCCTCGGCGTCCGCCATCAGCCGTCCAGCAGCCGGGCCAGCAGGGCTATGCCTGTCGGCTGAATCGCAGCCGAACGCCAGCCCGCCCAATAGAAGGACCGTGGTCCATAGTCTCACGATGTTCATGGTCTGTCTCCTGAGAGGCCTCACGGCCTCCACGCGGGGTCGCTATCCAGCCCCGTATTCGTTCCGTTGAGTTGCGTCAAGCCGGAGCCATCGGCATTGATCACGTAAATGCTGGTGGTGTTCCAGCAGCCGTCGACATCGTCACAGAGCTGCACGACCTTGGTAAAGGCGATTCTCGAGCCGTCCGGGGACCACGCTGGCTGCACGTCGTTGTCGACGTTGTTGGTCAGCCGGGTCAGAGCCGAGCCATCGGCGTTCATCAAGTAGATCTGGGAATTCCCGTCGCGATTGCTCCGAAACACGATCCGGGTGCCGTCGGGCGACCACGAGGGCTCGACGTTTCCCGCCGGGTCGTCGGTCAGGCGCGTGATGCCAGAGCCGTCGGCGTTCATCACGTAGACCTGATCGTGGCCGTCGCGGGCGCTGATGATCGCGATCCGCGTGCCGTCGGGGGACCACGCAGGCGACCGTTCGTCCGCTTGTTCGCTGCTCACGCGGGTGATGCCGGAGCCGTCGGGGTTCATGACGTAGATCTCAGTCCCGCCATCGCGGCTGCTCGCGAACGCGAGCTTTGTCCGATCGGGTGACCAGGCAGGACCCCCATCCCACGCCGCATTGTTGGTGAGGCGCACGAGGCCCGACCCATCGGCGTTGATCACGTAGACCTCGTCGTTGCCGTCGCGGTTGCTCTGGAAGGCGATCCTGGTCCCGTCGGGCGACCACGCCGGGTGAGCGTTTTCTGTGTAGTACGGCGCACTGGAGATCAGCGGTGCGGCGTCTGCACCGTTGGCGTTCATCACGAAGATGCCTGCGTAATACGCCGAGACGAACGCGACGCGCTGCGTCCGGACACAGGCGACGCCGAAGCTCACCGGGATCGTGTCCCCTCCGGCGACGGAAATCGGCACCGGGTTCTGTCCGCCGACGCTGCAGTTGCTCGCCACCCCGGCCAGTTGGATGGTATGGGTTCCGGGCGTGATCCTGCTTAGCGTAACTGCCCCGTTGATCCCGACCGGCTGCGACCCATCCCAGCTGCCGTCAACGTAGGCGCGGTAGCCATCGAGATCGACATCGATCCCGTTCGTGGCGGTAGTGAGGCGTACGGCACCAGCCCGCTGCACGATGACTCGCGCAGAACTGCTCGCCCCGGCCGCGGTAGCTGTGATTGTCGCTGCTCCAGCGGACGCGGTCGTGACTTTCCCCGAGTCTGAGACAACGGCCACCGCCGGGTTGTCGGTAGACCACACCACCGTCCTGAACACGCGGTGCCCAGCCGCGTCGCGGAGCTGAACCGCGAGCTGCACCGTGGCGCCCTCCAGCAGCGTGTCTTGGAGCGGCGTGAGGGTGACAGTGGCGACGGGTTGGCCGCGCAGGGCTTCCCACGTGCCGGTCGACGCTCCGCAGGTCGTCGTGCCGCTCAGGCGGTCCGGCGGATTTCCCGTGACTGTCGCCGAATAGGAGCAGTACGAGCCGTTTCCGGCCAGGAACGTGATGGTGTCGCCCGCGATTTGGCCGCTGACGCGATCGCCGGACCTCGTGTTGTCCCGCGCTCCGTTGGAGGTCTCGCACGTACCCACTTGATCGGAACGCCCGCCGAACGCCGCACCCGTTTGGGTGAACACGTACGTCCCCGTGTCGTGACACACTGGATTGATGTACTGCTCGGTCCAGTCCCAGATGCCGGCGATGTCCACCCGAGCGATTGCGGCACAGCTGACCGCGAAACTCACCTGCGTGGTCTCGTGCGACCGGACCTCGATGGCCCGGGGATTTGCCCCACCGAACGTACAATTCGAGGCGAGACCCTTCAGCAGCGCGCTGTGGCTGCCGGCGGACAGACCGGAAATCATGCGGCTGTCGTTCACAGCGACAGCCATTGCCGACGCTCCGCCATCCAGGACGACCGAGTAACCATCGGGATCCAGATCCGCCCCGGTGGTGACGACCGTCAGCCGCACGTCACCGAAGCGCGGCACGAGGGGGTCGCTGCATGCGACACCGAGCGACAGCAGCAAGAACGCGACGCTTGAGCGAGACATACGAGCCTCCTTCACCGTGGGCCTTGCGCGGCGTGTTTGATTTGCCACACCCTCCGCCGCCCGGTACCTTGATGACACGGAGCCAGTATGAGGCGGACGCATAACGCGAACGTCATGGCACCGTCACGACGGCCGTGACGGCTTCCTGCGGCTCGTCGCCTCACGACTGTGCACCCGACGCCGAGGGGTCCGTGCATGGTCGAGTTCCGGCTGCTCGGAACTGTGCACCTCACGTCCGCGGATGGGCGTGAGGCGAGAGGCTTGATCGGCCAGTCCCGGCGCACCGCCCTGCTCGCGTATCTCGCCGCAGCGACCCCTCGCGGCTTGCACCGGCGCGACAGCCTTCTCGCGTTGTTCTGGCCGGAGCTTGATCAGTCACATGCCCGTGCGGCCCTGCGCCAAGCCCTCCACGTCCTGCGCGAGGAACTGGGCGCGAACGTGCTAATGAGTCGAGGAGACGATGAAGTCGGCCTCGACTTCGACGTCGTCCGTTGCGACGTCGCTGCATTCGACTGCGCCGTCGCGGCAGGACGCCTGACCGACGCATTGGACCTCTACCGCGGCGAGCTGCTCGAGGGATTTTTCATCTCGGGGGCACCCGACTTCGAGCGCTGGCAGGATGACGAGCGCAGGCGGCTCCGCGAAACGGCGGCACGCGCGAGCCAGGCACTAGTGGAAGAGGCCGAGGGTCGCGGCGATCTCCCCGTCGCGGCAATTTGGGCCCGCCGCACGCTTCGCCTCGCGCCGCACGACGAAGCACAGTTCCGACGGTTGCTCGCGCTGTTGGACCTGCTCGGCGACCGCGCCGGCGCACTGCAGGCTTACGACGAGTTCGCCCGGCGGCTCAAGGCCGAATTCGACGCCCAGCCAGCCGCGGAGACCCAGGCGCTCCTCGCAGCGATCCGTGCGCGGGTCACGGTCGTGGATCCAGTCGCGCCGCCGATGGAGGCTCCCGGGGTCCCCGCTCACCGACATCACACCGTCGGCCGTGCACGCGAGCGGGCCGCTCTGTTGGCGAGCTTTGCGTCCGCTGCCGCCGGTCACGGGCAGGTGGTCTGTGTAGCCGGTGAGCCGGGGATAGGCAAGACGACTTTGGTCGAGGACTGTCTGGCGGAGCTGTCCGCAGTCGGCCGGCCGTGCCAGATCGCTCGTGGGTGCTGCTCCGAGCGCCTCGCGGGCACGGAAGCTTACCTGCCGCTGCTCGAAGCGTTTCACAGCCTCCTCCACGGCAGCGCGAGTGAGGCCGTCGCCCGGACCATGAAACACACGGCACCGACGTGGCAGGCGCAATTCGCGCCGCCGTCCCGTTTGTCAGGCTCTCGCGAGCCAGACGCGGGCGCCTCTCCGACTTCCCCGGCGCGGATGAAGCTCGAGCTGGCGGCGTTTCTTGAGGCGGTGTGCCGTTCCTCGCCGCTCGTGCTCTTTTTCGACGACGTGCACTGGATCGATCCGTCGACTGTTGACCTCCTGGCCTACCTCGGCAGCCGTATCGCTTCGCTGCGGCTGTTGATCGTCCTCGCCTATCGCCCCTCCGAAATGCTCCTTGGTAAGAACGTGTTCTGGCCGATGAAGCTTGATCTTCAAACGCGCGGTGTGTGCCGGGAAATCGGCCTCGACTTTCTCACGCAGGACGAGGTCGGCCAGTACCTGACGCTAGAGTTCCCTGGCCACGGGTTCTCTCCGGACTTCTCAACTTTGGTGCATGACCGGACCGATGGCAGTCCGCTCTTCATGGTGGATCTGCTCCGCTATCTGCGCGATCATGGCGCCATCGTAGAAAAGGCGGACGGTTGGACGCTGGCGGCGTCACTGCCGGACATCGAGCGCGGGCTCCCCGAATCCGTTCGCAGCATGATTGAGCGGCAGCTAGGACAGTTGGCGCCTATCGACCGCCGGCTCCTCGTTGTGGCGAGCGTGCAAGGCCAGGAATTCGACTCGGCGGTGGTCGCGAAAGTCCTCTCGCGCGACCCGGCAAGAGTCGAGGAACGGCTGGAAAGACTGGAGCACGTGCACGCATTCATCCGACCGCTCTCCCAGCGGGAGACGCCGGGGCAGGTGCAGAACGCGCGTTATCGGTTCGTACACGTGCTGTACCAGAACGCCCTGTACGCATCTCTCACGCCCACGCGGCGGACGTCACTATCCGCGGCCGTCGCGCAGGCATTGCTCGATTTTCACGAGGGCGACCGTTCGGTCGTGGCCACGGAGCTTGCGTGGCTATACGAGGCAGCGCGCGACGCCGAGCGATCCGCCCAACACTTTCTCCTGGCGGCCGAAAACGCTGTGCGACTCTTCGCCAGCCGGGAGGCGACGGCGCTCGCCCGGCGGGGGCTCGATCTGGTTGGAACGCTTCCCGTCACCCCCGAACGTGCTCGTCTCGAGCTCGCGCTCCAGATGACGCTCAGCGTGACGCTCACGGCGACGAAGGGGTGGGGAGCGGCGGAGGTCGAGACCGCCTGGGTTCGAGCGCGCACCCTGTGCGAGCAGGTCGGCGAGACCTCGCAACTGTTTCGCATCCTGGCGGGACTGTGGCGCCTGAACCTGGTGCACGCCCGCCTCCGCATTGCGCGTGAGATGGGCGAGGAGCTGCTGCGGCTGGCCGTATCACTCGATGATCCCGCCCTGCAAGTGGAGGCTCACCATGCGCTCGCTTATCCGCTGAATCACTGCGGCGAGCACCTGGCTGCTCAGGCACACACAACCCGTGGGCTGGCGCTGTACGACCCGCGACACTTTCACGGGAACTCGCTGCTCCTCACGCAGGACCCCGGAGTAGAGTGTCACACCCAAGCGGCTCGGGCGCTCTGGGTCTTGGGATACCCCGAACAATCGATGGAAAGCACGCGCAAGTCCTTCGTGCTAGCCCAGACACTTGGTCAACCCAACAGCCTCGTGTGGGCACATCTCGCCGCCGGCATCATCTACCAACTCGCCAGGGACCCCCACCGGTCGCTCGAGGAATGGGACGCCGCGATCCGGCTTTCCGCCGAGCACGGCCTTGCGCAGCCGCTCGTGTGGGCGAAGCCATGGCACGGCTGGATTCAGGTGAAGCTCGGCCACCGCGCGGAGGGCATCGCCGAGATCCGTGAGGGGCTGGCGACGCTCCAAGCGATGGGGACTGAGCTGACACGCCCCCAGTGCGGCGCCTTACTGGCCGAAAGCGTGGCGGAAGACGGCCATGTCGAGGAAGCGTTGGCCATCATCGCGGAGGTGCTCGCAATGGTGGAGCGCATCGGCGCTGGTTATTACGAGGCAGAATTGCATCGGTTAAACGGTGAGTTGCTATTGATGCAAGGGGGTGGGACCCGTGAGCGCGAAGCCGAAGCGTCTTTCCACCGCGCCATCGAGCTCGCCCGCGGCCGCTCGGCGAAATCCTTCGAGCTCCGTGCGGTCATGAGCCTAAGCCGGCTTTGGCAGCGGCAGTCTCGAGACGGGGACGCCCGACGCTGGCTGCGAGAGACGTATGACTGGTTCACCGAGGGATTCGATACCGGGGACCTGCGCGAGGCGAAAGCGTTGCTAGAAGGTCTGTCCTAATCCGGGAGCGAAGGGAGTCCACTGTGTTCATCGGACACTACGGACCAAGCTTCATCGCGAAAGCGAAGGCGAAGGAGCTTCCTCTCTGGCTGCTATTCATCGCCGTCCAGATCGTGGACGTCGGCTGGTGCATCCTCGTCCTCCTGGGCGTAGAGAAAGTACGCATCGTTCCCGGCATCACGAAGTCGCTCCCGCTTGATCTCTATTACATGCCCTACACCCACAGCCTGGTGGCGGCGCTGGTCTGGTCGGCCGCTGTGTTCATGGCCTACCGTGCCCTCCGCCCGTCGGGCACACGCGCGGCAGCGCTCATCCTGGGACTGGCCGTGCTCTCGCACTGGGTGCTGGACTTTATCGTCCATCGTCCTGACCTACCGCTGTACGACGACGCGCTCAAAGTAGGACTCGGCCTCTGGAACTATCCCGCGGTCGCGTTCCTACTCGAGGCGGCCCTGTTCCTCGGAGGCGTCTGGCTCTACTTCCGATCGACCACCCCTGTGACGACGGGAGGAAAGTACGCCGCGGTCGTTTTTGGATTCGGCCTGTGTCTGTTCCAAGCCGCGGTGTTCTTCGGCCCACCTGCGCCATCGCCTCAAGCCGCAGCGGTGATGTTCCTCGTGTCCTACTTCGTCGTGGCGCTGGTCGCCGCATGGATCGAGCGGAAGCGGGTCTCAAAGCAAGTGGAGAACGTGGCTACGTCGCAGCGGCGCTCGCCGCCTGCTTGATCATCCTGGCGACCGCTTTCGGATGAGAGATAAGCGGCACGTGGCTCGACTTGATCTCGATTGTGTGCGCGCTCATTCGTTTCGCCATGAATCGTTGGAGCTCCGGCTTGATGGCCTGATCTTCCTGGGCCACGAGATACCACGAGGGAATAGTCCTCCAAGCCGGAGTCTCGACCGATCCCCCAAAGGCAGCGCCAGCGATCGGTTTTTGTGTCGCGGCCATCACACGCGCCTCGGCTAACGAAACGTCCTTGGCAAGGACGTCGTGGAACCTCGCACGTTCGATGTAGAGGAAGCCCGCCGTATCGTGCACGAGCGCTGCATCGAGCGGGGTGGGTCCGTACTTCTCAAGCAACTCGCTCAGCTTCTCTCCTGAGTCCGGCGCGAAAGCGGCCACATAGACCAGCGCCTTCATGTTCGGATTGCCAGCCGCAGCGCCGGTGATCACCGCGCCACCGTAAGAGTGCCCGACGGCGACCACGGCACCCTCTTGGGCATCGATTACCCGTTTGGTCGTGGCGACATCCTCGACGAATGAGCTAAGTGGATTCTGTACCGCGATGACCGGGTAGCCATCCTGCTCGAGAAGCGGAATGACGTGTCGCCAGCTCGAGCCGTCGGCGAATGCACCATGGACGAGAACCACGGCAGGCTGGTCGCTCTTGTCTTTTGAACTCATAGGCGCTTCCGGTTCGGCAGGCACACCATGGTCGCGGCTCCACCCAACGACAGTTAATGCTTTCCCACCGCCTCCCGCCGCTCCTCTTCCTCCGCATGCGTTGAGACGATCACGCTCTGCGCGATCGCGCTGCCCCCCAGCGCGGAGTCGCCCGCGAAATACGCTTCCTCGCCATGCTCGCTCAAGTCCAACCCGATCATCTCATCGTGAATCCGCGCCCGCGCTCCGAACGTCGCGCGCACAATCGCCAGAATCACCACAGTGCCGACCGCGGCGATGACCACCGCCGCCAGGACGGCATAGAGCTGCACGAGCATCTGCCCCGGGTTGCCAGCAAACAGTCCGTTATTGCCAGCCGGATTCGCGAGCTTCGTCGCGAAGACGCCCGTGAGCAACGCCCCGGCAACGCCGGCGAGCCCATGGCACGAGAACACGTCGAGGGAATCATCCAGCAGGCTGCGCGAGCGCCGTTGGATCGCGAAATAGCTCACGAGGGCGCACAGCACGCCGATGACGATCGCCGCCGGAGGCGTCACAAAGCCGGCGGCCGGCGTAATGCCCACGAGCCCGACCACCGCACCCGTCGCCGCGCCGACCGCCGTCATCTTGCCCGTGCGCGTGGTGTCGAGCAGCGCCCAGGTGAGGATGGCGGACGCAGCGGCGGTGTTTGTGTTGACAAACGCGAGCGCAGCCAGCGCGTTCGCCGCGAGCGCCGACCCGGCGTTGAACCCGAACCACCCGAACCACAACAGGCCCGCGCCGATCAAGACGAGCGGAACGTTGTGCGGCGACAGCGGGACGCGACGAAAGTCGCGGCGCGGTCCCAGGAACCGCGCGGCAACGAGGGCCGAGACCCCAGCGCTGATGTGCACGACCGTGCCGCCCGCGAAATCGAGCGCGCCCATCTTCTGCAGCCACCCGCCCGCGCCCCACACCCAGTGGGCCAGCGGCGCGTAGACCAGCGTGGACCACAGGACCAGGAACGCGAGATACGCGCGGAACCGCATCCGCTCCACAATCGCACCGGAGATCAGCGCGGGCGTGATGATTGCGAACATCGCCTGATAAATCGCGTGCGCGTGCTGCGGGATCGTGGCGGCGTAGGCGGGGTTGGGCTCACCGCCCACATGGCGGAACATCACCCAGTCGAGCCCACCGAGCCAACCCGACCCGGGCGCGAACGACAGCGAGTAGCCGATTACGACCCACTGCACGCTGATCGCGCCCATGGCGACGATGCTCATCATCATCGTGTTGAGCGAGTTCTTGGAGCGAACCAGCCCGCCATAGAAGCACGCGAGCCCGACGGTCATGAGCAGCACCAGGGCGCTCGAGGCGAGCACCCACGCGGTATCGCCGGCGCTGATGAC
The DNA here is from genome assembly GCA_046728135.1 of Gemmatimonadota bacterium. Lineage (GTDB taxonomy): Bacteria > Gemmatimonadota > Gemmatimonadetes > Gemmatimonadales > GWC2-71-9 > 20CM-2-65-7. The sequence goes on from JBKPDZ010000067.1 coordinate 15,945, forward strand.
CGGGATGGGCGTCTGTGTCATGCTTCGTCGGCGGCGCGCAACGCCGCCTGCTGCACCTCGTTGGCGTTCACCGCGGTGAGCGCCTCGTTGTTTTGCTCGCCCGTGCGGATCCGAATCACCCGCTCGATCGGCTGCACGAAGATCTTGCCGTCTCCGACCTCCCCCGTGCGGGCGGACGACAGAATCGCGTCGATGCAGGGCTGCACGAACGGCTCCGAACAGACCATCTCGATCTTCACTTTCTCATGGAATTCCATGACGAGCGTGGTGCCGCGGTACTGGCTGACGATTTCATGCTCACCGCCGTGGCCGCTGACCCGGCTCAGCGTGATGCCGGTGATGCCGGCCCGGAACAGCGCCGCCTTGACTTCCGGCAGCACCTCCGGGCGCACGATCGTCGTGATCAGTTTCATCGTCACCTCCGAGCGTCGAACACGAGTCGCGAGATGTCGCGCACGACCGCATGCGCGTCTTCGTCCTTTTGTATCGCGCCGGTCAGCACGACCAGCACGTATCGTCCGCCACCCGCCGGCTCTACAATGGCGGCATCGTGGTAGACCACCTTCCCGATCCAGCCGGTTTTGTGATAGACCGGCGTGCCCTGCGGCAGCCCGGCCGGAATGCCCTCGGTAAAGTGCTGGCGACTGAGAATCGCCAGCATCTCCTTGCACGACGCGGGTGACGCCGCCGTGCCGTTCGCGATCGCGGCGAGCAGCATGCCGAGGTCGCGCGCCGTCGTCGTATTGTTGAGTCCCGCCTGATACGCCTTGTTGTCTTCGACGCCGCGCAGCACCAGGATCGAATCGGCGCCGAGCGCGTGCGCCGTCGCGTTGGCGCGCTTGGCGTCTACCTTCGCGATCAGCAGGTTCGTCGCGAGATTGCTCGACACCGTTTCCATCAGCTCGATCAACTCGCGAATCGACGCGCGACGGCCGATTCGTTTGTACAGCGACGAGTCGGAGTCATCGGTGACGTCGAGCTGATACGGCGAGCTGTCGACGATCGACCGGAAAGTGTTGGTGATCGGTACCGAATCGTCGAGCGAGAGCCGCCCCGCATCCCGGTCCCGAAACAGCTGAATCATCACCGGGACTTTCATCGTGCTCGCGGCGTGGAACCGCACATTCGACCCGACGGTTAGGGAGTCGCCGGTCATCAGGTCGCGGTAATAGACACCCACCGCGCGCGCCGCGGTCTGCGCGACGCGCGCCTCGACGGAGGCTTTGAGAGAGGGATGTGGGGCTTGGGTTTGCAGCAGGATGACCGCGAGCGCGAGCAAAGACATTCTGGCAAATAAGATACGTTAGATTCCAGGCCGTGAGCGAGTTCGTTTTCGGCACCCACAACGCCGCCTTTGTCCAGGCGATGTACGAGGACTACCTGCGTGATCCGTCCTCCGTGGCCGAGGAGTGGCGGCAATTGTTCGACAACGGTAGGCTCGCCGAACTCCCAATTATCCCAACGAATCGAGCGGAAGTGCTCGGGGACGCGGGAGGGGGGACGGGGGACGGGTACACCGCCCCGGTCGCTCCAGCGCCGCGCAGTACCCTTCCCCCGTCCCCCGTCCCCCTTCCCCGAGGGGTGAGCCCGATAACCGGTCCGGCAGCTCGGTTGGTGGCCAACATGACCGACTCGCTCTCGGTGCCAACGGCGACCTCGTTCCGCGACATCTCGGCCACGACACTCGACACCCGCCGCAAGGCGCTCAACGCCCAGCTAGCCTCCAGCGGCAAGAAGATCTCGTTCACACACCTGATCGGTTACGCCATCGTGCAGGCCGCCAAGCGCTTTCCGGTGATGACGCACGCCTTCCAGGAAGTCGACGGCAAGCCGCACCGCGTCGATCCTGGCGCCATTGGCTTGGGCCTCGCAGTTGACGTGGAAAAGAAGGACGGTAGCCGCGCGCTCGTCGTGCCCGTCATCAAGCACGCGGAGGGGATGGATTTCGCCGCCTTCCACGCGGCCTACGAGGCGCTGGTCGAAAAGGCGCGCACCAACCGCCTCATGCCCGATGACTTCGCCGGCGGCACGGTCCAGCTCACCAACCCCGGCACCCTCGGCACCGTCGCCTCGGTCCCCCGCCTCATGAAGGGCCAGGGCTCGATCATCGCGACCGGGACGATCCGCGAAATCGCCGGCGCGAAGATCATCACCATCACGAGCACGTACGACCATCGGATCATCCAGGGAGCGGAATCGGGGATGTTTCTCCGGACTCTCGATTCCCTCTTGCAGGGCGAAGAGCGGTTTTATGAGGGAGTGACGGAGAGCCTGACGACTTCGGGACGGGGGACGGGGGACGTGGGACGAGTGACTCCGTCAGCAGCGCCAGCACCGGTCGAGGCGCCAGCCCCCTCCCCCGTCCCCCGTCCCACGTCCCCGGATGACCTGAAGCAGGTCGCCGCCGCGTACGCGCTTGTCCGCGCTCATAGGAATTTCGGCCATCTCGCGGCCCAGCTCGACCCGCTGGGTTCCAAGCCGCCCGGCGATCCATCGCTCGATGTCGGCCGCTTGGGACTCACGCCCGACATCATGGCGCGGATTCCGTCCGACGTGCTCCGCATCTACGTCCCGGGCAAAACCCTCGCCGAGGCACTGCCCGAGCTGCGCGCGACCTACTGCGGCACGATCGCCTACGAGGTCGAGCACATCGGCAGTCACGAGCAACGCGTGTGGCTGCGGCAGGTCATCGAATCGGGTCAGCACCGCCGCCCGCTCTCCGCTGAAGGAAAGAAGCAGCTGCTGGCGCGGCTCACCGTCGTCGATACACTCGAGCGCTTCTTGCACAAGGCGTACCTCGGCCAAAAGCGCTTCTCGATCGAAGGTCTCGACCTGACGGTGCCCATGCTCGATTTCACCGTCGAGCTCGCTGCGGCACATGGCACCCGCAAGGCGGTCATCGGGATGGCGCACCGCGGCCGCCTCAACGTGCTGGCGCATGTGGTGAACGTGCCGTACGAAACCATCCTGGAGGAGTTCGAGGGCGGGCATCGGGAAGAAACCGCGGAATCCGAGGGCTGGAACGCCGGCACCGGCGACGTGAAGTATCACCACGGTGCCGACGGCGTGTACAAGACCGCGGACGGCACGGACGTCGCCATTACGCTGTCCCCCAATCCGAGTCACCTCGAATCGGTGAACCCCGTCGTCGAGGGACGCGCGCGCGCCAATCAAACCGATCGCGACACGCCTGACGCGCGCCACAACAGCACTGTCGCGTTGCCGGTGCTATTGCACGGCGATGCGGCGTTCGCCGGTCAGGGCGTCGTGGCCGAGACGTTCAACCTCGCGCGGCTCCGTGGGTATTCGACCGGCGGCACGATCCACCTGATCATGAACAACCAGATCGGCTTCACGACCGACCCGAGCGAAGCGCGATCGACCGACTACTCCAGCGATCTCGCGAAAGGCTTCGACGCACCCATCATTCACGTGAATGCCGACGATCCGGAAGCGTGCCTCGCTGCCGTTCGGCTCGCGATGATGTATCGCGAGAAATTCCACGCCGACGTCGTCATCGATCTCGTCGGTTACCGGCGCTACGGACACAATGAGGCGGATGAGCCGGCATACACACAGCCCGTGATGTACGAGCGCATCAAGCAGACGCCGTCAGTCCGGCAGAAATACGCGGCGCAGCTGGCGCGGGAGGGCCTCGTAACGGCCGAGCAGGCCGAGGCCGACGCGGAGGCGGCGTATCAGCGCCTGGCCGCGGTGCAGCAGGCGGTCAAGTCGCGAGCGACGCAACGCGCGGAAGACACGCAGCGCATCACGCCCACCCCGAAAAGCGCGCCGGAGCCCGCCACCGCGGTCGCTGCTGATGTGCTGAAGAAGCTGAATGCCGAGCTGCTGGCGGTACCCGATGGCTTCACGTTGCATCCGAAGCTGCACAAGCAGCTCGAGCGGCGCCGCGACGCACTGACTTCAAAAGAGGGAATGGAGTGGGCGCACGCGGAGTCGCTCGCGTTCGCGTCGCTGCTCGTCCAAGGGACACCAATTCGACTCACGGGCCAGGACACCGAGCGCGGCACGTTCAGCCAGCGACATCTCGTGCTGCACGACGTGAACACCGGGCAACGCTACACGCCGATCCAGCACTTGCCGGACGCCAAAGTGCCATTCGAGCTCCACAACAGCCCGCTCTCCGAATATGCCTGCCTCGGCTTCGAGTACGGCTACGCCGTGGAAGCGCAAAACGCGCTGGTGCTGTGGGAAGCGCAGTTCGGCGACTTCGCAAACGGCGCCGAGGTGATCATCGATCAGTTCTTGATTGCGGGTCTGGCGAAGTGGGGCGAGACCTCACGGCTCACGCTGCTGCTGCCGCACGGCTACGAAGGCCAGGGGCCGGAGCACTCGAGTGCCCGGCTCGAGCGGTTCCTCGCGCTGGGCGCCGAGGGCAATATCCGCGTGGCCAACTGCACCACGCCGGGGCAGTACTTCCACCTGCTGCGCCGCCAGGCGCTGCACACGGAGATCCGGCCGCTGGTCGTCATGACACCGAAGAGCCTGCTGCGGCTCCCCGCCGCCAACTCGCAGCTCGATGATCTCGTGTTGGGCAAGTTCCGGACGGTGCTGTGGGATCGCGACCGCACCTGGCCGGAGAAGGTGACGCGCCTGCTCTTGTGCAGCGGCAAGATCTACTACGACATCATCGCCGCACCGCGACGCGCGCAGGCGCCGCACGTGAAGATCGGACGCGTCGAGCTGCTGTATCCGTTCCCGGGCGTCGAGATCGGGGGATACGCGCGGCGCTACCCGAATCTCAAGGAAGTCGTGTGGGTCCAGGAAGAGCCGCGCAACATGGGCGCGCGGAAGTTCGTGCTGCCCAAGATTCGCGATCTCTTGCCTCAGGGAGTGAAGTTGCTGGATGTCTCCCGCCCGGAGCGCTCGAGCCCCGCGGAGGGCTATCCGGCAGCCCACAAAGTCGAGCAGGACCGCATCGTCGCAGCTGCTTACGGCTCCTAGCCAGGAAATGCCTCAGACCGCAGTCCTCCGCTACACTGTCTTCGGGCTCGTCGTGCTCGCCGCCCTGGTGGCCCTCGGCTCCTGGTTGGTCCGCACGCGCCGCGTCTCCCCGTTTGGCGTGCTCGGCCGTGCGCTGCGATCGATCACGGATCCGGTCGTGAAGCCCGTCGAGCGGCGCATCGTCCGGATGGGTGGCAATCCCGTGCATGCCGGTGGGTGGCTTGTCGTGATCACCGCCGTCGCCGGCATCGTCTTTCTCTCGTTGGCCGGCTGGTTCGTCGCGACGTTTCGGACGGCGTACGCCACGGCGAGCGGCGGCCCGCGGGCCACGTTCGCGCTGATCATCGATCTGGTCTACCGGATTCTGTTTGTGGCGCTCATCGTCCGGGTCGTTGCCGCGTGGTTCGGCATGTTCCGGTATTCGCGTTGGATCCGGCCCGCGTATATCCTGACCGACTGGATCGTCGAGCCGCTGCGCCGGATCGTGCCACTGGTTGGCGCGTTTGATTTCAGCCCCGTCGTCGCGATGATCGTGCTCAGCCTGCTGCGACAGATTCTCCTCTCGGCGCTGAGTCGCTGACGGCTGCCGCGCGGCTCGTTCTGCATATCGTCCCACGCGCCCGGTCGACGGCAGTAGCGGGTCGCCACGGTGACGCCATCAAGATCAGAGTCGCGGCTCCGCCCGCCGATGGCGCCGCCAATGAAGAACTGATTCGTTTTCTTGCTGCCCGTTTGGGTCTTCCCCGTAACGCCATCGCGATCACAGCGGGGCAATCGAGCAGGCGCAAGACTGTAGCGATTACCGGTATGGACACCGCGGCGGCACTGCGCGCCCTGGAGGGCGAATGAGACTCCTCAAAGCACTCGTCAGTTTCATCGTCGGCACCGTGGCCGGCGCCCTGGGCAGCAAACTCTTCGGCCCGTTTGGCGGGGTGCTCGGCTTTATTGCGGGCGCCCTGGCGGCGTGGTGGGTGGCGCAGCGCATGGCGTTCTTCGATTGATCAATAATCAATGATCATTGATCACTGATCATTCGCATCCGCTCGCGGATGCGTTGCTGCATATCAGGGAACGCGGTGCCCAAATGCTCGAGGACCGCCCGGGCGGAGTCAGGCTTTCCCGCGGTGACATAGGCATCGGCCTTCAGAAATCCTACGCGCAGCTGCAACCGTCGATCATCCGCCCGCATCGAAAACCGCGCGAGCGCCGACAACGCAGTGCGGGGATCGTGGCGATCCCGGACCAGCGACTCGATCGCCAGTAACCGCACGTTGGTATCATTGGGAAACTGTCGCTCGAGCTGTGCGAACAACTCAGCGGCGTGCGCGCTGTCGTGCTGGGCGCGAGCCTGCTGGGCGGCTTGATAGAGTCCGGCCAGATAGAGTCGCGTCACATCCGCCGTATCACCCGACCGCGTCCCTACGCCGCCCGCATAGCTATAGACCAAGTCACCGCCGCGGTCGGCGGCTTTGAAGATCGCCGCCACGCCGGCGATGCCGACGAGCGCGGAACCCCAGAGGGCAACTCGCGCGACCTGAACCCGACGCCTCCCGGTCGCCAGTGCGACGATCTCGAGCAGCGCGACGACCAGAAACACATTGCGCGCCCACTCTCCCGCGTCTTCGTGATCCATCACCGCCTGCCGGACGCCGGGGATGCGCTCGACGGGTCCGTGCGCATCCGTTCCGGAGTGGACCGCGAGCACCGCTGCCACGGCGCCCAGGAGCAAGAGGGTCGTCGCCGCGGGGGCGGTGAACGGCGCGCGGCCGGTGAGCGAGACCCAGCGGAAGATCACGCCAAGGATGAGCAGCGCGATCGCGAAGTGAACGATGACGGGGTGGTACGCGCCGATATTGGGCATGGCGCAAAAGATCAATGATCAATGATCATTGATCAATGACCAATGATCATTGAGCATTCGCGGGCAGCGCGCCGCTATCGCGGCCGGATCGCGTCCCTGATAATGTCGTCCACCGCAAACTTGATGAACTCCGCCCGCTTGTCGATGCGCCGTTGTGTCTCGGCCCGCACATCTACCAGACGACGCTCGATGTCTTTGATCTCGAGCTGTCGCAGCTGGTTCTCGATCTCAAAATGGGCGCCGATGATCTTCTCGAGTTGCGCTCGATAGTTGTCGCGTTGTGACTCCGTTGCATCCCGATAGGCCCGCTGCAGCGTTCGCGCCATCGCTTCGAGGCCGAACATCTGCGTCACAAGCTCGGCGCGGATGCTGTCTCGGCGGGCAAGGTTCTGCACCATATCGAATTGAACCGTCAGTTGAGCCACCTCGCTCCAGTACGCATCCGGCATGCCTCTCTTCAGTTGGTCCAGCTCCCCCAACCTGTCTTCCTCTCGGAACATCCCACGTTGCAGGCTCATCACGTGGATGAACGCCCGCGCCGCGGCTTCCGCTTCGCGCGGCCGCTGCTGTACGATCTGCTGCACCTGCATCTGCATCGCTTGCGGGTTTGGCATGTCCTGAGCCGCGCTCGACGAGGCAGCCAGGAGCGCAAACACACCAATCAGAGAACTAATTCGGCAAGCCATAGTACCGCTCCTGTTCCAGTCGAGTGAGTTGGGCATCGATATCGAGCATTGCCTTCCCCGTTACGTAACCCGCCGTTGCGGACCACGTCGTGGTTGGCGTCCAGTGCTTCACAGGATCACGAACGGCGGCGGACCGTGTGATCACGACTCCGGCGATGACGGCCGCCGCCGCGAGCCCCAACGTCGTCCAGACGATCGTCCGCTGGCGGCGGCGTGGCTGCATGGCGAGATCCAATGCCGCGCGACCGCGCTCGAGCTGCGCGAGTTGCGCCTGGCACGCGTCGCAGATGTCGATGTGGGATTCGACGTCTGCCGCCCGGTCCGCGGGCAGCTCGTCGTACGCAAGGAGCAGCAGCTCGTCTGTGGTGGGATGCATCATCGATAGTTCTCCAAGGCCGCGCTGATTCGTGCGAGCGCGGCGCGCATTTGTGTCAGCACGGTGCCGAGCGGCCGGCCCAGGCGGTCCGCGATCTGCTGGAACGTCAGCCCGCGCTGCTGGCGCAATTCCACAACCTCACGCTGTGCCGCGGGGAGGGCGCTCACGGCAGTCCGGACCGCGGCACGCAGCTCCCGCTCGAGCAATCGGGCATCGGCGGCGTCGGCGAGCGCCGGCTCTCCCGACTCCATGCGGGCCTCCGCACGGCGGCGGACGAGCTCACGGCGCAAGTGATCGCGCCAGACGTTGGCCGCGATGCGGAAGAGGTAGCCCCGCGCGTTGCCGTTGAGGGAGAGCCGGGGCGTCGCCGTCACCAGGCGCGCGGCCACTTCCTGCAGCATTTCCGCGGTCAAATCGGCGTCGCGGCAGCGCGCGCCCAGGAAGTTCCGCAGCGCCGGCGTGTGCTCCGCCAGGAGTTGTTCGGCCGCGATTTGCGTCATGGTCACCTAAGAGTACGTGCGAAGGGGGTTATTATTTTCCCCTGTGACTATCACCTTCCGATCCCTCCTGGATGACGGCCGCGTCCATGTCTTCGACGGGGCCATGGGCACCATGCTGTACGGCAAGGGCTTCTTCCTGAACGTCTGCTACGACGAGCTGAACCTCAAGCAACCGCGGCTGGTGCAGGAGGTGCACGCGGAGTACGTGCGCGCGGGCGCGGAGATCCTCGAGACCAACACCTTCGGCGCCAATCCCCTGAAACTGAACAGCTACGGCCTCGCGGACGAAACCGAAAAGATCAATCGCACTGCCGCCGAGCTGGCGCGCGCCGCCGCCGGTGGCCGCGCCAGCATCGTCGGCGCGATCGGCCCGCTCGGCATTCGCATCGAGCCATTCGGTGCCACGTCCAAGGCCGAAGCGGAGGCCGTCTTCGCTCGCCAAGTGCAAGGGTTGCTCGCGGGCGGGGTGGATGGATTCATTCTCGAGACGTTCAGCGACCTCGACGAAATCCACGCCGCCCTACGCGCCGTGCGCGCCGTGCGCGCCGCGTCCGATCTGCCCGTCGTCTGCCAAATGACGATCGGCATCGATGGGCTCACCTACTACGGCACCGATCCCGAGACCTATACCAAGCAGCTCGCGGCATGGGGCGCGGACGTCATCGGCGTGAACTGCTCGGTCGGCCCGGCCGGGGTGCTCGAGGCCGTCGAGAAAATGGTGAAAGCGACCGCCACGCCGATTTCGGCGCAGCCGAACGCGGGTCTGCCCAAGGATGTCGGCGATCGCAAGATCTATCTCGCGAGCCCTGAGTACATGGCGAGCTACGCGCGCCGCATGATCGAGGCGGGCGCGCGCTTTGTCGGCGGCTGCTGCGGGTCGACCCCCGAGCATATCAAGAAGATCCGCGACTACGTCGCGAGCGTCGTCCCGCGGCAGCCGAGTGTGGTGGTCTCCCGCGCGCAGGTGCAGGCGCCCGCGGGGGTGACGCCCACGCCGCTCGCCGAGAAGTCGCGCTGGGGCGCGAAGCTCGCGCGTGGTGAGCTCGTCACGAGCGTCGAAATCGTCCCTCCGAAGGGCGTGGACCCCAAGCCCATGCTGGAGCAATGCCGCGCGCTGAAAGCCGCCGGGGTGGACGCGGTCAACGTGCCGGACGGCCCGCGGGCACAGAGCCGCATGGGCGTGCTCCCCTCCGCCTTGCTGATCGAGCGCGAGGTGGGGATCGAAACGGTGATCCATTACTGCTGCCGCGACCGCAATCTCCTCGGCATGCTGTCCGACATCATCGGCGCGCACGCGGCGGGGCTGCGCAACATCCTCATCATCACCGGCGATCCGCCGAAGATGGGACCGTACCCGGAGGCGACCGCGGTCTTCGACATCGACTCGATCGGCCTGACGAATCTCGTCTATCGGCTCAATCAGGGCCTCGATCCCGGCAACAACCCGCTGGGCGGCGCGACCAAATGGGCGATTGGCGTCGGCGTAAATCCCGGGGCCGTGGATCAGGATCGGGAGCTGTCACGGTTCGCGTGGAAGGTCGATGCCGGGGCGGAGTTCGCTGTGACACAGCCGGTGTTCGACGTGCACCAGCTCGAAGCGTTTCTGAAGCGCGTCGAGCAATTCAGAATCCCAATCGTGGCGGGGATTTGGCCCCTCATCAGCTTGCGCAACGCAGAGTTTTTGGCGAACGAGGTGCCGGGCGTGTCGGTGCCCGAAGAAGTGCTGCAACGCATGAAGAAAGCGCAGGAAAAAGGCAAGGAGGCGGCGCTGGCCGAGGGCGTCGCGATCGCACGGGACATGTTCACGAAAGTGAAGCAGCTGGTGCAGGGTGTGCAGGTGAGCGCGCCGTTTGGGAGAGTTGAGGTTGCACTGCAGGTGTTCACACCCTGAAGGGTGTGCTTCAGCCTGTGAATAACGACGATGCCTGAACTCCCCGACATAACCATCTACCTCGAGGCGCTGGCCCCGCGCATCGTCGGCCAGCCGCTCGAGCGCGCCCGCATCGTCAGCCCTTCGCTGCTGCGCACGGTCGAGCCGCCGCTGACGGCCGCCGAAGGCCGCAAGGTCGTGGCCTTGAGGCGCATCGGCAAGCGCATCGTGTGGGAGATGGAGCGCCAGCTCTTTCTTGTCTTCCACCTCATGATCGCCGGCCGGTTCAAATGGCGGCCTGGGGGGACAAGCGTGCCTGCAAAGGTCGGTCTGGCATCGTTCGACTTTCCTACGGGGACGTTGCTCCTAACCGAGGCGAGCTCGAAGAAGCGTGCGTCATTGCACCTGGTAAACGGTGAGGCCGGCCTCGCGGCGCACGACCCCGGCGGGCTCGACATTCTCGGCGCCGATCTCGCGGCCTTCAAGACACGGCTGCAATCGGAGTCACACACGCTGAAGCGGGCGTTGACTGATCCTCACGTGTTTGACGGCATCGGGAACTGGCTGTCCGACGAGATTCTCCACGCTGCCAAGCTGTCGCTCTTTCAACTGACGGGAAAACTGAGCGACGCAGAGGTCGCACGGCTGTACGAGGCCGTCCAAACCACGACGCGCTTCTGGATCGAGAAACTGCGTGAGGAAGCAGGCACTGACTTCCCGGAGAAAGTCAGCGCGTTCAAAGAAGGCATGGCGGTGCACGGCCGCTACAAGCAGCCCTGCGCCGTCTGCGGCTCGCCGATTCAACGCATTCGCTATGCCGACAACGAGGCCAACTACTGCGCGACGTGTCAGACGGGCGGGCGGGTGCTCGCCGATCGATCACTCTCTCGATTGTTAAAGGACGATTGGCCGAGATCGCTCGAAGAGTGGGAGGCGAAGCTCGGACGATGACGATCCGTCGCGCGCGCGATTCCGACGCCGCAACGGTCGGCCGCATTCACGTCGAGTCGTGGAATGTCGCCTACCGCGGCATCATGCCCGACGATGTGATCGCCAGAACCGATCTCACATATCGCACGAAGTTCTGGGAGGAAAGAATTGCCGATCCGGAATGGCCCGTCTATTTGATGGAAGAAGCCGGAAAACCGGTGGCATTCTGTCAGATGATCCCGACCAAAGACGCCGACGATGACCCAACGCGCGTCGGCCACATCACGTCGCTCCATGTCTTGCCGCAGCTGCGCGGGCGCGGGCACGGGCGCGTGCTCATGGACCATGTGCTCGCCGAATTCCGGCGCCGGAAGTTTGCCGAGGTGACGTTATGGGTGCTCGAAGCGAACAGGAAGGCACGAGAGTTTTACGAAACGTACGGGTTCGCGCTCGACGGCGGCACGAGAACGTATCCGAAGACCGGGGTGCCCGAAGTGCGATATCGGATTAGACTTTCGGTCTCACCCTAATCGCCAAGGAGTTGCACCGTGCGACGCGCCCCCCCCCTGATCGCGCTGACCATCGCCGCCCTTTCTCCCTGCAACGGCGCCGCTCAGGGCCAATTCCAGCCATCCGGGTTCGCCGTCGAAGACCCGGTGCTGCGGCGCATCTGGGCACTCGGCCACGATAGCTCGCAGCTCCCGCGGCTCGCACAAGTGCTGTTCGATTCCCTCGGCCCCAGGCTCACCGCGTCGCCGGGAATGACGGCAGCGCAGAACTGGCTGGTCGCGACGTACACGTCGTGGGGCATTCCCGCGCGCAAGGAGCAGTACGGCACCTGGCGCAGCTGGCGCCGCGGCACGACGCACGTCGATCTCGTGTCGCCGCGCGGGCGAACGCTCGAGGCGACGATGCTGGCATGGAGCCCTGGGACGCCCCGCGGCCGGCCCGTGCGCGCGCCGGCGATCATTCTCCCCGACTTCGCCGACAGCAGCGCGTTCGTGTCCTGGCTGCCGCAAGCGAAGGGCAAGTTCGTGCTCATCTCTCCCGCTCAACCCACGTGCCGGCCCGACGACAGCTGGGAAAAGTGGGCGACGCAAAGCACCGCCGATTCCATGAAGGCGCGCCGCACCGCCGCTCAGCAGGCGTGGCAACAGCGCCTCCAGCGCACCGGCTACGCGGGCACCGGCACCGTGGCCGCCGTTGCGCCGCTATCGCGCCGGCTCGAAGCGGCCGGCGTTGCCGGAATCATCGGCAGCTTGTGGTCGCAGGGCTGGGGCGTGCAGAAAATCTTCCAGGCCTACACCGACCGCGCGCCGGTTCTCGACATCGCTTGTGAGGACTACGGCCTGCTGTACCGACTCGCGGAGAACAAGCAGGGACCTGTGATCGAAGTGACCGCGGAGTCCCAAGCGCTAGGCGAGGTCGCGGTGTTCAACGTGATCGGCGAGATGAAAGGCACGCAGCTGCCCAACGAGTTCGTCATGCTCTCGGCGCATTTCGACTCCTGGGACGGTGGCTCCGGCGCCACCGACAACGGCACCGGCACGATCACCATGCTCGAGGCGATGCGCATCCTCAAGCAGGTCTATCCCAGCCCGCGCCGCACGATCCTGGTCGGCCACTGGAGCGGCGAGGAACAAGGGCTGAACGGCTCGCGCGGCTTCGTGGCTGATCATCCGGACATCGTGAGCGGCCTGCAGGCGCTGTTCAATCAGGACAATGGCACAGGTCGCATCGAGAACATGAGCGCGTCGGGCTTCCCGAACGCGTCCGCGAATCTGGCGCGCTATCTGGCACGCGTGCCCGCCGATATCACGCGGAACATCAAGTTCGGCTTTCCCGGCAATCCGAGCGGCGGCGGGACCGACCACGCCTCGTTCGTCTCCTGCGGCGCGCCAGGGTTCGGATTGGGCTCCGGCGACTGGGACTACGGCCGCTACACCTGGCACACCAACCGCGACACCTACGACAAGATCAGTTTCGACGATGTGAAGAACAACGCGACCCTCGCCGCTATGCTCGTGTATCTCGCATCCGAGGACACGACACACATGCCGCGCGAGCGGCGCGATGTGTTTCAGCCGCGACCGAACGGCCAACTCGGCGCGTGGCCGGACTGCCAGCAGCCGCAGCGCTCCACGCCGCCGCTCGTGCCCGTGCCACCGCCACCTCCGGCCACGACGACTCGGCCGTGACGTTCGCGGACTATTTCTCCGGCGTTTCGGCGGCCTACGCCGCGTTCCGGCCCCGCTATCCAGCTGCGCTGTTCGAGTTCCTGGCGCAGGTCGCGCCGGCGCGGGGCGACGCCTGGGATGCGGGGACGGGGTCGGGACAGGCGGCCATCGGACTGGCGCGCCATTTCAACCACGTCATCGCCACCGACGCGAGCAGCGCGCAGCTCGAGCACGCGACGCCCGACCCGCGGATCAGCTATCGCGTCGCCACAGCCGAAGCGAGTGGCCTGGACGACGTGTCGGTTGATCTCGTCACGGCCGCCCAGGCACTCCATTGGTTCGACCGCACCCGGTTTTGGACGGAAGCACAGCGCGTGTTGCGGCCGGGCGGCGTCGTTGCGGTGTGGACGTACGTACTCTTCGAGATCGCGCCGCCGATCGATGCCATCATCCGACGCTTCTACCGCAGCGTCGTCGGGCCATTTTGGCCGCCGGAACGGCGCATCACCGAAGAGCGTTACCAGACCATCGAGTTCCCGTTCTCGGAATTTGTCGCGCCCACCTTTGTGATCGAGCAGGCAGTCACGCTGGACGACGCCGCCGGCTACATCCGCACCTGGTCGGCGACGCGTGCCTTCGTGAAGCAGCGTGGCGAAGATCCGGTCGATGCTCTCATCAACCAGCTGGCGCCGGCCTGGGGCGCTCCGCAGCAATCCCGATTGGCGCGCTGGCCAGTGACGATGCGCGTGGGGAGGGTCTCATGAAGGACTGGATTACCAACGTCATCACGCGCGAGCTGAAGGCGCTGCGCCGTGAAGTCGAATCGTACCCGACGGAAGCCGACCTCTGGGAAATACCGGCCGGCATTTCGAATCCCGGCGGCAATCTCGCGTTGCACCTCGCCGGCAATCTCCAGTACTTCATCGGCAACGTGCTCGGCAAGAACGGCTATGTCCGCAATCGCGACGCCGAGTTCGCGAGCCGCGACGTGCCGCGCGCCGAGCTGCTGCGCGAAATCGACAATGCGATCGCCGCGGTCCAAAGTGGCATGAGCAAGATCAGCGAAGCGGACCTGTCCAAGCCGTATCCCGAGAAGGTCGGCGGGGTCAGCGAGTCGACCGGTGCGTTTCTCGCGCATTTCGCCACTCATCTCGCCTACCACCTCGGCCAAGTGGACTATCATCGTCGGATCATGACCAGAGAGGGAAAGACCGTGAAGGCGATGGCCCTCAACGAGCTCGGAGGAACGTCGGCATGAACACCGGGACCGCCGGTCGAAGCGTGGGACGGCCGGAGCCCGACGAGATCCCGTCACCTTGGGTCGGCTACATCAAGCGCGTCCCCGAGCTCGACCCGGTGATGGCGTGCGCGGCGCAACTGGAAGATACGACGAACCTGCTGCGCGGTCTGTCCGAGGCCGACGCGATGTACCGCTATGACCGCGGCAAGTGGAGCATCAAGGAAGTCGTCGGCCATCTCTGTGATATCGAGCGCATCATGGCGTACCGCGCGCTCCGGATCGCGCGCGGCGACACCACCCCGCTCCCCGGCTTCGACGAGAACGCCTACGTGCCGGTCGGCAAGTTCGACACGCGCTCGCTCGCCGATCTGCTCGGCGAGTTCCGGACGGCCCGCGCCGCGACCCTCGCGTTGCTGCGTACGTTCGACGCGGATGCCTGGGCCCGGCGCGGCACCGCGAATGGCAAGCCGGTCAGCGTGCGCGCGCTCGCCTACGTGATTCCCGGGCACGAGCGCCATCATGTCGAGATTCTCAAGACCCGCTACCGTGTCGGGGGCGGGGGCGTCGCCTAACGAGTAGATTACTGACCGCCTACAACAAGGACACGTCGTGCTCACGACACTCGTGCTTGCGGCACTGGTACAGCAGCCGACAGCGCCTCCACCGCCGGGTCCCCCACCGATCGAGGTGGGCGCCGTCGCGCCCGACTTCTCGATTCCTGGCGCGACGCGCTATGGCACGCTGAAGAATCCGGTCCGGCTCAGCGACTACAAGGGGAAGACGGTCGTCCTCGCGTTCTTCTTCAAGGCGCGAACCAAGGGCTGAACGATCCAAATGAATGCGTACCGTGACCAGTACGCACAGCTCTTCAAGGACGGCAAGAACATCGTGCTCATCGCGATCAGCGCCGACGCCGACACGGCACTGTATACATGGGCGCGCGATGCGCAGTATCCGTTCCTGTTCGCGCAGGATACCGGACTCGCGGTGGGCAAGATGTACGGGGCCCTGGCCAAGTATCCGGGACTGACGAACCGCAATCTGTTTGTGGTGGGACCGGACGGAAAAATCGCTTACCGCGCGACACCGTTCCGGGAGATCGATCCTACTGCGTATACGGAGCTGGGAGCGGCAATAGCGAAAGTGACACCGGCGGATACAACTGCGCACTAGCAGGGCGGCAATGGCGGCAGGGGCGGCAGAGTCCTACTGGTGACTCTTTGCCGCCCTTGGCGTCCCTGCCGCCTTTTCGAGTGCGGCATCTAGGTCCTGGTCTGCTCCAACGCCCGTATACACAACGCGCCCAGCGGCGTCGAGTACCGCCACATACGACGTCGATGGCGCCTGGAACGCCCTTACCGCCGCGCCATTCCCGTCCCAGAGAAACGTGAATGGCATCGGATTTTTCTCAAGATGGCGGCGCACGCTGTTCTTGGTCTGATTCACCGCGACCGCAACGACGAGAAACTCTGCGCGATCACCGTACTTTTTCTGCGCGGCTTCCATACGCGGCAACAGCTCGGCGCAGATCGGGCACCACGTCGCCCAGAACTCGACGATGACCGGCTTCTTGCCGATCCATTGCGACAGCGCGACCGAATCGCCGGTGAGACTCACGAGGGTTACCGCGGGGGGTGATTCGCCCACCGGAATCCCGATGACGTCTTGAGCGTGCAGCAACGCGGGGGCCAAGAGCAACGCCGCAACCAACGACGCGCGACGCACGACGCGCGACTTCACCATACTTGCCCCGCTTTGACGAAGTAGTACTCAGCCATGAGCAGTAGAACCACGCCCGCAGCCTTTTTGATCCACGACATCCAGGCGCCGGCGCTGGGCAATGCGGCGATCGCGCCGGAGAAGAGCCCGACGACGACCAGCAGCGCCGTCATACCTAGCGAAAACACGAACAAATAGAGGAATCCCAACACCGCGCTGCGGGTGGTCGCCACCCACGTAAGCACCGCCGCGAACGCCGGCGCGCCGCACGGCGCAGCGACCAGGCCCGATGTGGTTCCGAGCAGAAACACGGCCGGATACGAGCCTCCGCCCAAACTCCCGGCCCAGGCGGAGAGCCGCGCGGGCAAGCGCACGGGAATCACCTCGAGCATCGCCAGCGCGAAGATGAGCAGCAGGTTCCCGATCACGAGTCGCGCCCAGAAACTCGCGCCGATCGTGCCGAACAACGATCCCGTGAGCCCCGCGATCATGCCGAGCAGCGCGTAGAACAACGCGAGCCCGCTGGCGTAGGTGAGCGTCAGCCCGATCGTGCGGCGGCGCGTTCGCCCCTCGACGTTGACGCCCGCGAGTGTCCCCGCGGTGATCGGAATCATCGGATAGATGCAGGGATTCAGACTCGTGACGAGTCCGGCACCGAACAACAACGGCACCGCGACGAACGGGCGATGCTGGAGCGCGTCCGACAGGCCGGTTTGCAACAGGGCGATGGTGACCACGGGCGGGATAATAACTACTTTAGGCCACGTGAGCCGCACCGCTCTGCTCGCCGGCGCGACGGGCTTCGTCGGCAGTCACGTGCTCGACCTGCTCCTCGCCGACCGCGAGTGGACGCAGGTCGTGACGGTGGGCCGCCGCTCCGTGTCCGCTCGCCACGCCAAGCTCGAGCAGCGCATCGTCGACCTCGGCGCGCTCGAGGCCGTCGCCGACTTGCCGCATGCCAACGACGTCTTCTGCTGCCTCGGCACCACCATCAAGCAAGCGGGGTCGCAGGAGGCGTTCCGCCGCGTCGATCATGACTTCGTTCTCGCGCTCGCGCGCGCCGGCGTGCGGGTTGGCGCGACGCAGTTTCTCCTCGTCAGCGCCATCGGGGCCGACCCGGAATCGCGCGTCTTTT
>JBKPDZ010000068.1:0-27985 GCA_046728135.1 Gemmatimonadota bacterium
CTATAAGATGGTCGACCTGGACACCGATGCGGCAAGCCAGGAGCTCCTCGACCGGTTTCATCTGACAGCCGCCGACGTGCCCGTGGTCATCTGTCGGGGCTCCGTCGTTCTGAAGAACCCCACGGTCGAGAAGCTCGCCGACTGCCTCGGCCTCAATCCGACCTTGGATCGCACACAGATCTGGGACGTCGTGATCGTCGGCGCCGGCCCCGCGGGCCTCGGCGCTGCCGTCTACGCGGCGTCCGAGGGATTGAACGTGGTGGTCGTCGAAGCGAACGCGCCCGGTGGACAGGCCGGCACCAGCTCCAAGATCGAGAATTATCTCGGCTTCCCCCTGGGCATCTCCGGCCAGGAGCTCGCCGCACGCGCGTATGACCAGGCGCAGAAGTTCGGCGCGCGCGTGCTCATCGCCAAGACCGCGGCCAGGATCAACTGCGATCGCAAGCCATACCGGGTGTTCCTCGGGGATGGCGAACAGGATGTGTTGCTCACGCGCGCGATCATCATCGCGAGCGGCGTGTCATATCGAAAGCTGGCGCTCGACAATCTGGCCCAGTTCGAGAACGCCGGCGTGTACTACGCCGCGACGCAAATGGAGCGGCGGATGTGCTCCGATGAAGAAGTGGCGATCGTCGGGGGCGCGAACTCCGCGGGCCAGGCGGCGGTTTTTCTCGCCGAAACCGCGAGACGGGTGCACATGGTGATCCGTTCCGGTGGATTGTCGAGCACCATGTCGCGCTACCTCATCAGCCGCATCGATGCCCATCCGCGGATCGTGCAGCACAGACGCACGGAAATCGTGGGCCTCGAGGGCAACGGCCATCTCGAGCGCGTCTCCTGGCGCGCCGGGCGCGACGGGCCCGTGGAGACTCAGAGCATCCGACACGTTTTCACCATGACGGGCGCCGAGCCGAGCACGGAGTGGCTCAAGGGTTGCCTGGCGCTCGATGACAAAGGGTTCGTGAAAACCGGCGCCGCGCTTCGGAGCGAAGACCTCGCCGCCGCGAACTGGCCACTGCAGCGACAGCCGTACTTGTTGGAGACCAGCCTGCCCGGCGTCCTCGCAGTTGGGGATGTGCGCAGCGGAAGCACCAAGCGTGTGGCATCCGCGGTGGGAGAAGGCTCAATCGCCGTTGCGACGGTACATCAGGTCCTAGCTGAGTAGGTTCAGACGGCGCAGAATAGTCTGCCCATGATTCGCAAAACCCTGCTCAGGGTCGTCGGCCGACGCGACTTCATCGCCACGACACTCGCGGCGAGCGGTATCAGAATCATCAACAGGGTTGACGCACCTGTTCCCTACTCCCCGCTCCCTGCTCCCCGGCAGTTGGCGTGGCACGCGCTCGAGTTCTACGGCTTCGTGCATTTCACCATCAACACCTTCACCAACCGCGAGTGGGGCGATGGCGACGAATCACCGGCGCTGTTCAATCCGACAGCGTTCGACGCCGACCAGATCGTCGGTGCGGCGCAAGATGGCGGGATGAAAGGGCTCATCCTCACCTGCAAACACCATGACGGCTTCTGCCTCTGGCCTTCGCGCTACACGGAGCATTCGGTCAAGAACAGTCCGTTCAAGCGTGATGTCGTTAAGGAGATCTCTGCCGCCTGCGCCCGGCAGGGAGTGCGGTTCGGGATTTATCTCTCGCCATGGGATCGCAATCACAAGGATTACGGCACGCCCGAATACCTCGTGTACTATCGCAATCAGTTGCGCGAGCTGCTGACGGAATATGGGCCGGTGTTCGAGATCTTCTTCGACGGCGCGAACGGGGGCGACGGCTACTACGGCGGTGCCTACGAGCGGCGCGAGATCGACAACCGCACCTACTACGACTGGCCGAATACCTGGCAGATCGTGCGCGATCTCCAGCCCAATACCGTGCTGTTCAGCGACGCCGGGCCCGACGTCCGGTGGGTCGGCAACGAGCGCGGCATCGCGGGCGAAACGTGTTGGGCGACCCAGAACAGCGCCGACTTCGCGCCGGGCCGCGCCGACGTCGCGCGATTGAACCGCGGCGATCGGCCCGGCACCCACTGGGTGCCGGCCGAGTGCGACGTGTCGATCCGGCCGGGCTGGTTCTACCACAAGCACGAGGACGACCAGGTGAAAACGCCCCAGCAGCTCGTCGATCTCTACTACTCGTCAGTGGGGCGGGGGGCGTCGTTCTTGCTCAACCTGCCGCCGGACCGGCGCGGGCAGATTCACGAGAACGACGTCCGCTCCCTGCGCGACTTTCGGCGCATCATCGATGCGACGTTCGGCACCAACCTCGCAGCCGGCGCACGGCTGACTGCCGACAACTGGCGGGGGGGCGGCCGCGATCGGCGCTTTGCCCCGGCGAACGTGCTCGATGGGCGCCGGGACACCTATTGGGCGACCGACGACGACGTGAAGACCCCGAGCCTCGTGCTCGATTTGGGTCAGCCGAGAACCTTCAACGTCGTGCGCATCCGCGAGTACCTCCCCCTCGGCCAACGCGTCGAATCCATAATCGTCGATATGTGGCGCGATGGGAGCTGGACCGAATTCGGCCACGCGACCAGCATCGGGAGCTGCCGCTTGATTCGGGGACCGCGCGTGACGACATCGCGCGTGCGCCTGCGGGTTACGCAGGCGCCGGTGTGTCCAGCGATTTCAGATGTGGGGTTGTTTGCGGAGCCTGCTTAGTGACGCCTGCCGCCGCCGACCGATCGCCCTGAGCTGCCGCCGCGTGATACGCTCGGCCTGCTCCAACCGCCCGACGCGCGCGGCTGTGGCCGCGAGAAGATGCGCGGCGCGACGTCTCGCGTGCCGACGGGAGCGCGTGGCCGCACCGGCACGGGCTCGTAGCGCACCAAGGGAGCCTTCCTGGTGAATACAAGTGGCGTGAAGGGCCGATACCGAGTATAAGGAAAGCGCCAGCCCGGTCCGAAGCGATACACGATACCAACGCCAAATCCGAACGGGCGACCGTATCCAAACCCTCCGTATCCAAACCCTCCGTATCCAAAGCAGCTCGCCCACCCCCAGAACGGATCGAAGCAGAAGGGGTTGTAGAAGCCGGCGCCGTAGTAGTACGGAGAGCCCCATCCGTACCCATACCCGTACCCATACCGCGAGGCGACGCGACTTCCGTTCACGACGTAGGTCGTCAGGTCGTAATCGAACCGGCCGGTCGAATCGCCAGCCATCCGTTGCACGATGTCGACGAGCTTCGCTTGCGGGTCATCGCGCACGCTGGTGGACGGTCCTCCCAACGCGCGAAAGTCCCAATGATCGTTGCGGACGAAGCTGTCGAAATTGAACGGGTCCTTTGCCACCGCGGCGAGCACGGTGCCCCCCCCCGATCCTTCATCTGACTCGATTTGGAAAGCGTCACGGTCGGCGCGGTCGCGGACCTCGAATCGTTTGCCGCCGCGGATGAAGTCATCATCACGCGGGTCGAGCGGGAACAGCACGCGAACCCGACCTTCCGGATCGGCGTGCAGGACGACGAGATACCCATCTTGCGCGGATTCGACGTAGACGCGTGCGCGATCGCCGATCGCGAAGTTGTCGTGATTGAGATGCACGGTGACGGGCGACTGAACGAGCGACAGCAGTAGGGCTAGCATCTTCCTGAATATACCTCAGTTTGAAGCCATTCTCACGGTCCTGTTAGTCTCCCTCGCCCTGTCACAAGGTAGGGATTCGATCCCCGCCGAGCGCGTCGCGTCGCGCGAATCGTTTCGCGACGCCAAGTTCGGCATGTTCATCCACTGGGGCGTCTACAGCCTCCTCGGCCAGGGCGAGTGGGTGATGCAAAATCGCCCGATCGCTGTTCCCGACTACGAGTGGCTGGCGTCCACGTTCAATCCTGCAAAGTTCGACGCCCGCGCGTGGGTCACGCTCGCCAAGAGCGCGGGCATGAAGTACATCACCATCACCTCGCGTCACCACGACGGTTTCTCGATGTTCGCGACGCGGGCCACGCGCTACAACATCGTTGATTGGACGCCCTTCCAGCGTGATCCGTTAAAAGAGTTGGCTGACGAGTGCCGCCGCCAGGGTATCACGCTCTTCTTCTATTATTCCCAGCTCGACTGGCACCACCCCGACTATTGGCCCCGTGGCTCGACCGGTCACAAAACGGGACGTCCCGAGAGCGGGGACTGGACCCGCTATCTCGATTTTCTCGATGCGCAGCTGACCGAGCTGCTCACGAACTATGGACCCGTGGGCGGCATCTGGTTCGACGGCATGTGGGATAAACCCGACGCTGATTGGCGACTGCCGCAGACCTATGCGCTCATCCATCGGCTACAGCCGGCAGCGCTCATCGTGCCGAATCATCACCGGGCGCCGCTCCCGGGCGAGGACGTGCAGACCTTCGAGCAGGATCTGCCCGGTGCCAATACCGCCGGATTCAACACCCAGACGATCGGCGGATTACCGCTCGAGACGTCGCTCACGATGAACGATTCCTGGGGCTTCAACCTCACCGATCACGACTACAAGTCGCTGCGCGATCTCATCCACTATCTGGTGAAAGCCGCGGGGCAGGGAGCCAACCTGTTGCTCAACATCGGCCCGCGACCCGACGGCACGATTCCGCCGGAGGCCGAGGATCGGCTGCGCGCGATCGGCCAATGGCTCGCGACAAATGGTGGCGCGATCTACGGCACGCGCGCCGGTCCCATCACGCCGCGCAGCTGGGGTGTGACGACCCAGCGCGGTGACACCGTGTTTGTGCATGTGCTCGATTGGAGTGATCGCGCGCTCGCCCTGCCGCCACTTCCTGGCCGCTGGCGCGCTCGCGTGTGGCCGAACGGAATGGCAGTAGGCATCGTGACGTCCGATGCCGGATTGACGCTCGTCCTGCCTGCAGCGACACCGCAGAGCTTCGATCGCATCATTGCCCTTTACCACTAGGAGCCCTTCATGTCGAATCGCCGCATCGCGCTCGTGGTGCTGGTCGTGGCCGCGTGCAATCGTCCGCAGGACCCTGTCGCCCGCGGCCACTATCTCGTGAACGTCGCGGGCTGTAATGATTGCCACACGCCCAAGATCTTCACGGCGACCAGCATGAATCTCGACACGACGCGATTGCTGGCGGGCTACCCTGCGGCCGCGCCGGTGCCCGCGCTGTCGGCGGGCTTGCCGAACCCCACCGGATGGGTGGCACTGAGCAACGCCGACGGGACCGCGTGGGCGGGACCGTGGGGAACCAGTTTCGCCGCGAATCTCACGCCGCATGAGACCGGGCTCGGCGCCTGGACGCCGGAGTCGTTCATTCAGACCATGCGGACGGGCAAGCACCTGGGGAATGGACGCGCGGTTCTGCCGCCGATGCCGTGGCAGGATTACGGCCTGATGACAGACGACGATTTGCGCGCGGTGTTTGCCTACCTGCGCTCGCTCAAGCCGGTGGCAAACGCTGTGCCGGCGCCGGTACCGCCGAAAAGCTAGATCGTCCCTCCCCACTCTTCAGAGTGTGGACATCCAAAGGTAGGGACGTTACCTCAGATCTTCCGCCCTGAACAGCAATCCTACCGTCCCGCGCGAGACGTCCACCTGCTTCCCCAAATCGCGAAAGGTGGCCGAGCGCGCACCAGCTTCGGCGCGCACGGTGGAGTTCTCGAACAGAGGGTAGTAGCCGATCGCCATCCGGACGGCGCTGGGTGGAATCGTGCATCCGCACCGCTGCGCGCCGCTGAGCCCCGCGTTCACGGTGATCGACAGCGGCTCCCCCGTTTCGTTGGTGATGAGCGGCTCAAAGAAGGCGCCGTGCGTCGGTCGAGCGGTCGCGGCGAGGCGCACGGTGCCGCGCGGGCTCGCGATCGCAAGCGTGTCGCCGAGGGCGACGCCGAGTCGTGAGACGAGCTGCCAGGAGAGATCGAGCCGGCGGCCGCGGTCGAGCTTCAGCTCGAAGGAGCCACCGGGAAGAATCCGGCGCTCTTCGCCCGCCACCTGAACCGCGACCATATCGGTCAACCGGTTCTGAAAGACGAGAGTCGGTTGGCGAAAGAACATTGCTCCGGCGCCGAGCGCGAGCACAGAGATCGCAACGACAAGAATTACCCATCCCACGTGCCTCGGTCGTGCCGACGTGCCGACCTGCCGACGTGAAGTCGGTGCGGTACGAGCCCCACTCACCAGTAGCTCCGTCGCCGCTTGCGCGGCCGACGCGCGCGAGCGCATCGTGCTCGGCTGCTTGTCGCTTTCGAGCGCCGCGATCACTTCACCCGCAGAGCGGAACCGATCCCGCGGCTGTTTCGCGAGCAGGCGCAGGATCACGTCCGACAATTCCCGCGGAACATTCGGGTTGACGTCGTGTGCGGCGGGCGGTGGGTCGGCGATGTGTTTCCCGACGATCTGTTGCGAGGACTCGCCGTCGAATGGCGGCGTGCCGGTCACCATCTGGAAGAGCACGGCGCCGAGGGAGTAGAGATCGGATGCGGGGCCCAGGTTAGGGTCGCCGAGTGCCTGCTCGGGGCTCATGTAATGCGGCGTGCCGATAACGAGACCCGTCTGCGTGAGTCCCGCGGACGGATCACTGTCGAGCCGGCGCGCAATCCCGAAGTCCACGAGCAGCGGGCGGCCGCGCGCGACATCGAGCATGATGTTATCGGGCTTGATGTCGCGATGGATGAGACCGGCCTTGTGCGCATGATCGAGCGCATCGAGGATCGGGATGATGATCGCCAGCGCGCGCTCGGGCGGCAGCGCGCCAGAACGCTTGAGCAGCTCGCCGAGCGACATGCCGTCGACGAACGGCATCGCGTAGTAGGCGAGTCCTTCGCCCTTGCCCACGAAGTGGATCGGCAGGATGTTGGGATGCTCGAGCCGGGCCGCCGCACGGGTCTCGCGCTGGAAGCGCTCGACGGTGCCGGCAGTCCAGGCGACGTCGGGCCGGAGCACCTTCACGGCCAGCCGGCGCTCTAAGTCCTTATCCCACACCTCATAGACTTCGGCGAACCCGCCGGAGCCCACGACGCGGCGGACTTCGTATTTGGGCCCAAGGGCGCGAGCGAGCTTGGCCAGCGTGCCTTCGGAGGTGGGCGCAGACATGGCCGCTACTATGGGGTTGCGCTGGAAGCGGCGCAAACCGGTCGCGGCGGACACCTATTAGGTGACATAAAGTCACCGATGTGACGTTTCTCACCGCACCGACCCTGTGATGGTCCCATCTTGTACCTCGCCAAGTCCCCCAATACCCAGACCCGTACGCTTTAGGGAGAAGCTCATGAAGGCCGTTCGCGCGCTTGCGGTCCTAGTCCTCGTCGTGCTCGTTTCGCCGTCCTGCAGTGAATCACCGACGTCGTCACCCGCCACACCTGCTCCTCCCGAAGCATCGCTGATCGGCTCGCTCCTCGCGCCGACCGGCCTGCTGAAGTGCTCGAATCTCCCGTACGCCCAGTCGACGGCGACGATCGGCCGGCTCGGTGGTAGCATCAGTGCGGGACCCCACACGCTCGTGATCCCGCCGGGTGCGCTGCTCAGCCCGACCACGATCACGATGACGGCGCCCACCGGGCTCGGCGTCAACGCCGTCAAGTTCCAGCCGGAGGGCTTGAGATTCCTCACGCCCGCCGCGCTGACCATGAGCTACTCGAACTGCAGCCTGCTGGGCAATCTCCTGCCGAAGGAGATTGCGTACACGGACGACAATCTCAACATCCTGTCCTACCTCATCTCGCTCGACAATCTCCTGGCGAAGCGAGTGACGGGTAAAGTCAATCACTTCTCCGATTACGTGGTCGCGTGGTAACTAAATCGGCGGCCGATCTCTTGCACGAGGCGCGCAGCCGGGAACGCGCCGCGTGCATCCCCGAAGCCGTGCAGTTCTATGAGGCCGCGATTTCTACCGGCGAGCGTTCCGGCGAGAAGGCGATTCTCGCCGAGGCGCTGCGGCGGCTCGCCGTCGTGGTCCACCATCGCAATGAGTCGGCGCGGGCGCGCGACCTCTGTAACCGCAGCTACAAGGTGGCGTGCGCGCTCGGCAACGACGTGCTCGCCGGCGAGGCCTTAAACACCATGGGTGGTCTCGCGCTGCGAACGGGAGCTTTGGAGGAGGCGCGCGCCCACTTTCTCCAGGCGCTCGAGCGCGGCGGCCAGGCGCGTGAGCTGGTCGCGCGCGTGGAGCAGAACCTCGGCATTCTCTCGAACATCCGCGGTGAGCTGGTCGAGGCGGTCCGGCACTACGAGCGCGCCGTCGAGAACTACCGCGCCACCAATGACGAGCATGGCTCGGCCACGGCGTACGTCAACCTTGGCATCGCCCACAGTGACCTGCGGCAGTACGACTGGGCCGACAGCTACTTCAGCAAGAGCTTCGACATCGCCGAGCGTGCGGGGGACGTGTATTTGCAGGGGATGTGTCTCGCAAACCACGCCGAGGCGCATTTCCGGCGTGAGCGCTACGACCAGGCGCGCCGCATGGCCGAAGCCGCGCTCGCGATCTTCGATCAGCTCGATTCGCGTGCCGACAAATCGGAAGCCTACAAGATCATCGGCATGGTGTATCGCGACACCGGCCGCCCTGCGCTCGGCGAGTCGCGGCTGCGCTCGGCGATCGAGCTGGCCGTGAGCGCGGGCTCGGTGTTGAACGAAGCCGAGGCGGTGCGCGAGCTGGCGCTGCTGATGCAGATGATGGGCCGGAACCAGGACGCGCTGGCGCAGCTGAATACCGCCCACCGCCTGTTCGGCCGGCTCGATGCGCGGATCGATCTCGTGCACGTCGGCGGCAAAGTGGCCGAGCTCGAGAGGGCGTATTTCGACGTCGTACGCGAATGGGGCCAGTCGATCGAATCCGCCGACAGTTACACGTTCGGCCACTGCGAGCGCGTGGCGCAGCGCTCGCTCGCCGTCGCGCGCCAGCTCGAGCTCGACGACACCGACCAGACCACGATCCGTCTTGGCGCTTACCTCCACGACCTCGGCAAAGTGCGCGTGCCGCACGAGATCCTGAACAAGCCGGGCCCGCTGACGCATGAAGAATTCGAGATCGTGCAGATGCATCCGATCTGGGGCCTCGAGCTGCTCGCGGCGGTGGAATTCCCGTGGGACTTGAAGCCGATCATTCGCTGGCACCACGAGCGCTACGACGGCACCGGCTATCCCGATCGCCTGCGCGGCGAGGAGATCCCCGTGTCGGCGCAGGTCGTGGGGATCGTCGACGTGTTCGACGCGTTGACGACCGACCGTCCCTACCGTCCGGCCTTGAGTTTCGACGCGGCGCTCGCCGAGATCGAGCGCTGCCGCGGGTGGTGGTCCGGGGCGGTCCATGACGCCTTTGGAGCGTCCGTAGCCCGGCAGCATGCGATGGAGGCCGCGTGAACCTGTCCCACGAGCGTCGCAGTGGGGCGGATCGGCGCACTGCGCCAAGACGGCGCGCGCGGCTCGACCCCGTCCAGAGGTTGTTTCCCGTGTCGCAGTTCGACGAGCGCGACGCCACCGCTCGGTCGCGGGCCATCGAAGCCCACCGCCGGAAGCTCAGCGCACGCCTGGGTCGCAATGTGGGCCTGCCGGTCGCGGCGCTCGATTATCTGGCCAATATCCGTCACGACCTCGTCGCGCCCACAATCGTCGAGCGGGGCGTGCTCGAGGTGCTGGAACGCCGTTCGGTGACCGACCCGCTGACGGGGCTCTTCAACCGGTATCACTTCGAGGCGACGCTCACGCGCGAGGTCGCGCGGTGCGCGCGCTCCGCCACCTGGCTCTCGCTGCTGCTGATGGACGTGGATCGGCTCAAGACCGTGAACGACGGGCGGGGCCACCAGGAGGGCGACGCGCTGCTGCTGCGGATCGCGAGTGCGATCAGGGGCAGCGTCCGGGCCGAGGACGTCGCGGCCCGCTACGGGGGAGACGAATTCGCCGTCATTCTTCCGGACGCGAATAAGCTCGCGGGGCGACTCGTCGCCGACCGGATTTGCGGAAAGGTAGCGGCCGTGGTGGACGGGCCGATCCCAGGTACCGTGAGCGTGGGAGTGGCGGCGTTGTCCGTCACGGCGTCGTCCGCCGCAGCAGCCCAGCTCTTTGTAGCAGCCGATCGCGCGCTTTACATGGCCAAGGGCCGCGGCGGCAACTGTGTGGTCGAGGAGGTTTAGCGTGTCGCGACTGAGTGTGGTCGTCATCTCTGCTGCGTTCGGCGAATTCTGGAACGACCTGGCAGGGGACCTCGGCGTCGCCATCGACCGGGTCGAGCCGGCGAGCGAGGTCAAACCACAGCCCGGGACCGTGGCCGTCATTGTCGCCGCCGGCGGCGCGGAGCGGGACGCGATTCAGTGGCTCGAGAGCCACCGGATCCCGCCCGGCGCGCCGGCGCTCGTGGTAGGCACGGACCCAGGACGGCGTACGGCCATGCAGGTCGTGACCCGTGGCGCGAGCGACTACTTTGCGCTGCCGGACGATCTCGAGATCTTCCGGAACGCCGTCAGCGCCGCGGTCAATGCCGGCCGAGCGCGCAGGGCGGACGGGCCCAACGAACACGAGGACGCCTTCGCCGCGATCGTGGGCGAGAGCCCGGCCCTCAAGAAAGAGCTGGGGCGGGCCGCTCGACTCCTGCCCCACCGCAGCGCGGGCGCCCTGATCGTCGGCGAGACGGGGACCGGGAAGGAGCTGCTCGCGCGGGCGATCCACGGCGGCGGGCCGCGCCACGGCGCCCCGTTTGTTGCCGTCAACTGCTCGGCCCTGCCGGAGCAACTCATCGAGTCGGAATTGTTCGGCCACGAGCGCGGCTCGTTCACGGATGCGCACGCCGCCAAGCCGGGGCTGTTCGAGGTGGCGGACACCGGCACGCTCTTCCTGGACGAAATCGCGGACTTGCCGCTCGCCGTGCAAGCCAAGCTGCTACGCGTTTTGGAAGACAAGGAGATCCGACGGGTAGGCGGCACCAAGTCGCGGGCCGTTGACGTCCGCATTCTCGCCGCGGCCCACGATAATCTGGCCGAGCGCGTGCGCGCGGGGACGTTCCGCGAGGACCTCTTCTTCCGCCTGAGCACCGTCGTGCTCAGGCTCCCCCCGCTCCGGGAGCGGGGCGACGACCTGACGATCGTCGCGCGGGCGCTACTCGCGCGGCTCGCGTACGAGCACGGCCTGCCCGTCCCAGCCCTGACGCCCGACGTGATCCGCCAGCTACTCAGCCATCCATGGCCCGGGAATATCCGTGAGTTGAAGAATGCCCTGGAACGGGCATTGCTCCTCTCACCCCGTGGTGAGCTGAGCGCGGACGAGTTCCTGCCCGCCGGGGATGGCGCGCCAACGCAGGACGGCCCGATCCCCTTTCCCGCCCCACTCCACCAGATCACGGCAGCGGCCGTCCGCGCCACGGTGCGGATGAGCGGCGGGAATCGCAGCGAAGCGGCTCGGCGGCTCTCGATCTCGCCGCGGCGCCTACGGCGTCTCCTGAGCGGCGCGCTGGACGTGGAAGGGGATGCGGACGAAGGCTGGTGGGTAGAGTCGACCGCGCGGTAGCTGTAGACAAATCGCGAGACGGGACGCATCGTTGGCCCTCCATGAACCCGTCACGCAGAAGCTTCCCCTTGATTGCCGCGGGCCTGCTGCTCGGCTCGCTCATCGGGTGCACGGCACGCGGCGGATGTAGCGGCGACTACTGTGGCACGCTGGTCATTGCCGCCGCGGGCGAGCCAGACATTCTCCTGCCCCCGATCACCCAGCTGGCCGTCGCGCGTGATGCGTCGGACCAACTCTTCCTCAAGCTTGCCGACGTCGGGATGCCCGCCAACACGATCGGCGACGATGGCTTCGTCCCGCAGCTCGCGGCGCGATGGGACTGGACCGACAGCGTCACCCTGACGTTCCACCTCGACCCGCGAGCGAAGTGGCAGGACGGAGTACCCGTCACGGCGGCCGATGTGGCCTTCACGTTCGACATTTACTCCGATTCGACCGTCGACTCGCCAGCGCGGTCCTCCCTGCGCGAGATCGTTGCAGTGACGGCCCACGACTCTCTCACCGCCGTGTTTCGGTTCCGCCGTCCCTACGCCGAAATGTTCTACGACGCGGTGTATCATATGCGCGTGCTTCCCGCGCATCTCCTACGCGACGTGCCGCGGACCGCCTGGCAAGCCGCGCCGTTCGGACGGCAGCCGGTCGGCGACGGGCCGTACCGGTTCGTGCGCTGGAAGGCTGGAGAAAGTCTCGAGCTGGCCGCTGATTCGACCTTCTTCCTCGGGCGGCCACACCTGCGCCGGCTGATCTGGCGCTTCACACCCAATCTCGACGTCGCGGTGACGCAGCTCGTCGCCGGACAGGCGGACGCCATCGAAGTCCTGGGACCCCCCGCCAACGTGGGTCGGGTCCATGCGGTGGCGAGCCTGGCGACCTATCCATACCCCGGCAATACGTATGGCTTTCTCGCGTTCAACCTGCGAGCGAATGGAGACACGAGCGCTCCACATCCGGTGTTCGGCAACCGCGACCTCCGCCGGGCGATCGTGATGGCACTGGATCGCGAGGCCATGTTGCACAATGTCTGGGGCGACCTCGCGGCTGTGCCGCCGGGTCCGCTGCCCCGTCTCTGGTCGTCGCTGTGGGATAAGAACTTGGCCGCTGCTGTGGCGCACGACTCCGCCCAGGCGGCGCGGCTGCTGGCGCAGCGCCGCGGGCGAGCGTTTCATCTGCTGGTACCCACCACGAGCGGTCTGCGCCGGCAATACGCCCGGCTGATCCAGGCGCAGTTGCAGACATCCGGCTGGGATGTGCGCATCGACGAGGTGGATTTCAGCGTGGTGCAGCAACGAGTGGGTGCGGGACAGTTCGACGCGGTGCTCGGGGCGTGGGCCTCGGGGCCGTCGCCCATCGACGCGACACTGCAGAATTGGACGCGGCGCGGATTCGGCGGTCCGAACCCCGGCCGCTACGACAATCCGCAGTTCGATCGTCTGCTGGAGAGCGCGGTGGCGGCGCGTACTCGAGACGCAGCGACCCGTCTGCTGCGCAGCGCCATTGCGCTGTGGAATAGCGACGCGTCCGCCGCCCCCTTGTACGCTCCCGACAATGTGGCCGCCGTCAATCGGCGTGTCAGCGACGTCACCATCAGGCCGGATTCGTGGCTGGCCCTGGTGCGGATGTGGCGCATTCCAGCGTCGCAGTTGAGTGATCGGGACCGCGTCGGACCTTAGGTCCTCCTCGGGCTGACCGGTCGAGGGCCATCAACCGGTTCAAATCGCCCTGCCGCAGGGACGAAATGACCCTGTGGCAGTGCATCGCATATCGCGTCCCGCGCGCATCTCCTGACCGATCAACCAGATCCGCGCCCCGGTTCCCACGCCCGCGCTGGAATGCTTTGTGCTTCTCCCGCCGCCGTCTGAAGGCTCGATGTCCGCGGCGCATCCCCTGGATTCGGAGCATAGCATGGTTTATCGCCGTTTCGTCATCCCACTCGCCCTGTTGCTCGGTGCGGCTGCGGCAGCCTCGAGCTGTCGGGACCCATCGCCGGTCGGCGTCGACGCGCGCACACCGGCGCTGCTGGCTGACAGGCACGGGCAGCCCCCGGCCCGTCAAGACAGCACCGACGCCGACGACGGCGACGAAACCGAGGTGGGCGATTCCCTGGTCTCCTGCCGACCGCTCCCCTACGACTCCGTGACCCAGACGATCGGCCCTGCGGGGGGGTTCATTGAAGTACGCCACAACTGGCTGGTGGTCCCGCGCGGGGCGCTGAGCGCGCCGGTGACGATCACCGCGGTCGCGCCATCGGACACTGTGGCGCTGGTTCGTTTCCAGCCCGAGGGTCTTCACTTCGAGAAGAGTACGTTGCTGGTGCTTGCGTACGACAACTGCCGGATTCCCAAGCACGTGAAGCCCCGCATTGCGGTCGTCACGGACGCATTCCAGGTCATCGAGTTCTTGACTCCGGCCACCGTCCCGCCTGACGACCATCGGTTCAAGAAGGCACACGGCAAAAAGCGGGTGATCGGGGAGCTACAGCATTTCTCGAACTACGCCGTGGCCTGGTAGGCTCACGTGCGCTCGGAGGCTCACATGTCGGTTCGCCGTTCTCTAATCCCACTCGCACTGTTCGCGGCTGCGATCGCAGCGATCGTGAGCTGCGCGGATCCCTCGCCAACGGGCGTCCCCGCCTTTCAGCGCGGCGGCAAATTGCAACCGCAACCGACGGGGACGGGCCTGGTCGCGTGTGGGCAGACCTACGACTCCGTGACCCAAGTGATCGGCCCCGCAGGTGGGCTGATCGCGGTCGGCAACCACTTCTTGTGGGTCGATACGATGGCGCTGAGCGACACGGTGAGCATCACCGCTGTGGCGCCCGCGGACACCGTTAGATGGGTGCGCTTCAAGCCCGACGGCCTCCAGTTCCGGACCAACGGCGCCGGATGGTCGGCGTTGGTCTACACGAGCTTCAAGGACTGCGGTGTGCCGACGGCCGACACGCTCCGGATCGCCCAGGTCAACGACTCTCTGGAGGTCATTGGCTACCTGGCCCCACCAGACTCGACGTGGATCAAGGTCAGAAAGAAATGGTGGAGTCAGGGCCAACAGTACGTCGCCGGGGTGCTGCACCACTTCTCTCAATACGCCGTCGCGTGGTAGGAACACACATGACCTCGAATCGTGTCCTCGTCCGGCCGTGGTTGATCGCGCTCGTGGTGGTGGCCTCGAGCTGCAGCGACCCTTCGCCCACCGCTGCGGACCTGTCGACGCCCGGCCTGCTGGCCGCCAGAGCCAGGTCCACGGCCATCACCCTGGTCCAATGCGAACCGGTTCCTTACGACTCCGTCAGTCAGGTGATCGGACCAGCTGGGGGATGGTTCGTGGTGGGCGCCAACGTGCTGTGGGTCGATTCGCTGGCGCTCAGCGCCCCCGTGAAGATCACGGCCGTGGCGCCGTCGGACACGTTCCGCCTGGTCCGCCTCCATCCCGACGGCCTCCAGTTCAAGACCGGGACCCACGGCCTGAGTGCGGTCGTAGCGACGAATCTCGATAACTGCAAACTCCGCAAGAATACGCTCCCCCGGATCGCCAACGTCACCGATTCCTTGGCCATCGTGGAGTATCTCGACTCGCCCGCTGCCGCCGTGGACTCGTTCCTTGTCGCGCGCTTCAGGACGGACTCGGGTGGCTGGACGCCGTACTGGGCCTTCGGGGCGTTGCATCACTTCTCGAATTACGCGGTGGCCTGGTAGCAATGTCCGCCCGTCGCTTCCCGATTCTATTCGCGCTCGCGCTGCTCGCGGGCGGGTGCGGGGACGGCCTCGGACCGCGTCCCACTGCGGTTCAACCGCCGCTCGCCATGACCGTGGCGACCAAAACGGTCTCCATGCTCCGGCAGGGGAAGACCGCGCCGCCCCTCGCGACCTATCAGGTTTCGGTCTGGGCGTACGTCGGGCGGGCGTCGGCGGTGAGCGTGCGCTACCTGCCCGCCAAGGGTCAGACGGTAGGCGACACGTTCCTACGCTTCAACATTCCCAAGGGCGGGCTGGTGGCCGGCGCGAACGGCGCGCCCCTGAAGAGTGGCGATTCCATCCTCGTCACTCTGAGCATCGACCCCACGAGCTTCATGGTCGACTTCCAGCCGTCCGGCGTGTTGTTCTCGAAGACCTCACCGGCGACGCTGGGCTTCTGGTATGGGCGTGCCAATCCGGATCTGAACGGCGACGGGGTCGTGAACGCCACCGATCAGGCGCTGATCCAGCAGCTCGCCATCTGGTACCAGGGCGGCAAGACGACCGGCTGGTCGCAGCAGCCGTCGATCAACGATCCCACGAAGCAGTTGGTCGGGACCGCGGTTTACCACTTCTCGCAGTACGCCGTGGCCTGGTAGGACTCACATGCACCGAGAGCACCATATGCGCTTCCGCCGTTACGTGATGCCGCTGACCTTCGTGCTGGTCGCGGCGGGATGCACCGACCAGACCGGGCCGTCCCCCAGCACGGTCCCACCCCCGCTCGCTGCATTGGTGCCGCCGCCGCCGCCCGGGACGCACATCCTGGTGCAGTCGCCGACCGCGCCCCGGCTCGAGACTTATCAGGTTTCGTTCTGGGCCAAACGCGGGACGCAGACGACGGTGTTCGTGAACTACCGCCGCCGCCCTGGCCAGTGGCTGCCGGACCCATTCCTGCGGTTCAAGATTCCCATCAATGGGCTCGTCGCCGGCGCCGGCGGGGTACCGCTCGGCCGGGGTGACTCGGTCTGGATGACACTCACGATCGATACGGTGCTCTTCAACGTGGACTTCCAGCCGTCCGGCGTGTTGTTCTCCAGCGCCAGCCCGGCGCAACTGGCTATCTGGTATCAAGACGCAAGTCCTGATCTGAACGGCGATGGCATTGTGGACTCCACCGATCAGGCGCTGAAGGACCAGCTGGCCATCTGGTACCGGAGCTCGAAGGCGACGGCATGGAGGCAGGTGTGGTCGAATAACAACACCTCAGACGAGGTGGTCACGGCCGCGCTGTATCACTTCTCCCAGTACGCAGTCGCTTGGTAGCGCATCCGCAAAGCGGGGGATTCATATGACGACGTCGTCAATCGTAGTCGACAAAGCCCAGGAGCTGGCCGCGGCTGGCCGCCACACCGACGTCATCGCGTACCTCGGTGCGCGAGACGCGAACGAGATCGAGGAGTCGCCGAACCTCGCGCTCCTGTACGGGACCGCCCATGCGCGGGTGGGGCGCCACGCGGAGGGGCTGCGGTGGCTGGATGTGGCGCTGGACCAGGCGCGCCGGCGCCAGGAGCAGGCGGTCGAAGGCCGTGCCCTCAACGCGCGCGGTGCCGTCGCGTTGGTGAGCGGGCGCCTCGACGAGGCCGCGGACTACTGCACGCGGGCCCTCATGGTGGCCAGCCGCGACGGCGACGTGGGTACCGCCGGCCGCTGCTCGACCAATCTGGGGATCATCAGTCACCTCCGGGGTCGGCATGCGGAGGCGATCGCCTCATGGGAGATCGCGCTTGCCGCCTTCGATCGGGCGGCGTGGCGGCCGGGCGTCGCGCACTGTCACCACAATCTGGGGCTCACCTATCGGGACCAAGGCGCGCTCGACCGCGCGCTGACGGAGGCGGACTGGGCCGTCACGGAGGCGGAGGCGTCGGGGGATCACACGCTGTGGGCCCTCGCGCTCCGAGGCCGCGCCGAAATCCGCCTCGCCCAGGGCGAGGTTGGCTTGGCGCGGCGCGCCCTGGATGAGATCCGAGCGATCCGCAGCCGCGTGCCCGATGCTGCCGATGAGGCTGAGGACCAACGAGCGCTCGCGCTGGTGTTGACGGCGGAGGGCGAACTGGTGGCAGCCGAGCACGCGCTGCGGGACGTGATGGTGCGGGCGGAAGGGCACCGGCGGCCGCAGCTCTTGGCCGAGGCGACGCGCGACCTCGCAATCGTCCTGCGCCGTGGGGGCCGGAACGCCGAAGCCCAGGCGGCCGCGCGGGCGGCCCAGGCGATCTTCGCGCGGCTCGGCGCCGAGGCGGAGATCCGCAACCTGGCGAGTCAGGAATGGGACGGCGACTTCGGGGCCGAGCTCGCCCGCTCACTGGCGCCGCTGCACGCGGCGCAGGCGCTGGCTGACGCCGGGGACTACCCCGAGCTGATCAAGTACCTGGGCGGGCGCACGCAGGACGAGCTCGAACAGTCTCCGATGCTGGCGTTGCTCTGCGGCATTGGGCACAGCCGGCTCGGGCGGCTGGACGTCGGCCAGCAGTGGGCCATGGTCGCACTGTCGCGGGCGCGCGTGCTGGGGGATCGGACGCTGGAGGTCCGGGGATTGAACGTCTGCGGCGCCATCGCGCTCGAGCGGGGCGGCATCAGCGAGGCCACGAGCTTCTTCACACGGGCGCAGGAAGAGGCGATGCAGGACAACGACATGGCCACCCTCGGGCGATGCGCCAACAACCTCGGCATCGTCGCGAACATGCAGGGGGACTATGGCCGAGCGGTCGGCGCGTACACCCGCGCGATCGCTGCGTACCAGAAGGCCCGCAATGACCGCGGCATCGCCGAGACGCAGCACAACCTCGGGATCACCTACCGCGAGCAGGGGCGCTTGGACGACGCCATGAACGCCACGGACACGGCCATGCGGGAGGCCGAGCGGCTGGGCGATCGCCTGCTGAAGGCCCAGGCCCTCGCGGGCCGGGCCGAGATCCAGGTCGCCCGGGGCGAGCCCGAGCTGGCCATCCGGGAAGCGCAGCGCGCCGTGGTGATCCACCGGGACTTGAAGGACGCCGTGCGCGAAACCGAAGATCTGCGGATCCTCGCCGGCGCGCTGGGCGCAGCGGGGCGCAAGCGGGAAGCCGAAGCCATGTTCCGCGAAGTCATCGCGCGCGCGGCGAAGCACGAACGCCCTCTGCTCGTCGCGATAGCCCAGCGCGACCTCGCCTACCTGTTGGCCCGTGAGGGGAACCTAGCCGCGGCGAGGGAAACGGCGGAGACCGCCCGCGCGACCCTCGAGCAGCTGGGCGCGAAGGCGGAAGCCGAGAAGCTGCACGCGCTGGTGCCCGTCCGACGCCCCGAGTCTTCCACGCGGGACGCCGGGCTCCCCGGGGCATGACGACCCCGCGCTCCTCCGCCGCGGACGTGCTGCACGAAGCCCGCAGACGGGAACGCGGGGGGGCGGGCGGTCTCACCGAGGCTGTCATCGCTTACGAGGCGGCGATCGAGGCTGCCGAGGGCGCCGGCGACGGTGCGGTGCTGGCCGAGGCGCTGCGGCGGCTCGCCGTGGTCCGACACAAGAGCAACCAATCGGTGGAGGCGCGCCGGCTGTGCGAGCGGAGCTTCACGGTCGCGCGCGCGACGGGCAACGACATCCTTGCGGCCGAGGCGTTGAACACGCTGGGCGGGATCGACCTCGAGGCCGGCCCCCTGGCAGACGCTCGGCGCCACTTCCTGCGCGCGGTGCAGCTCGGCGGCGCGAGCCGCGAGCTGCGCGCGCGCGTCGAGCAGAATCTGGGGATCCTCGCGAGCATTCAGGGCGACTGCGAGGACGCCCTGGCGTGCTACGCGCGATCGCTCGAGGCGTACCAGAGCTGCAACAACGAGCACGGCTCCGCCATCGCGTACCATAACCTCGGGATGGTGAGCGCCCAGCGACAACTGCTCGACGAAGCCGACCGATACTTCACCCAGAGCTATGAGATCGCCGTCCGCGTGCACGATACCTACCTCCAGGGACTCTGCCTTCTCAACCACGCCGAGGTCTACTTCGCGCGGGAGCGATACGAGGAGGCGCGCCGCAACGCGGAGGCGGCGCTGGGGCTGTTCGACGGGGGCGTCCTCCGGGCACAGGCCTATCGCGTCATCGGGATGGTGTACCGCGAGACGGGGCGCCCGGCGTTGGCAGAGGCCCGCCTGCGCTCGGCGCTCGAGCTTGCGGTGACGGCAGGGTCAGTACTGAACGAGGCTGCCGCGCGCCGTGAGCTCGCCATCCTGTACCAGGCGATGGGCCGCAACCAGGACGCGCTGATACTGCTGAACGAGGCGCACGCCCTGTTCGGCCGGCTCGATGCCCGCGGCGACCTGGTCTATGTCGACGGCAAGATGGCCGAGCTCGAAGCCACGTACCTGGCTGTGGTGAGCGAGTGGGGTCAGTCGATCGAATCAAACGACAGCTACACCTTCGGACACTGCGAGCGCGTTGCGACCCTCGCCCTCGCCGTCGCCCAGAAGCTGGGATTGGACCAGCACGCCCAAACCACGATCCGGCTCGGCGCCTACCTGCACGACGTGGGCAAGGTGCGCGTCCAGCACGAGGTGCTCAACAAGCCCGGCCCGCTGACGCAAGACGAGTTCGAGGCGATGCAGATGCACCCGATCTGGGGTGTGGAACTGCTCGGGGCCGTGGAGTTCCCGTGGGACTTCCGGCCAATCATCCGCTGGCACCACGAGAAGTACGACGGCAGCGGTTACCCCGACCGCCTGCGCGGCGACGCCATCCCCTTGTCGGCGCAGATCGTGGGCATTGTGGACGTCTACGACGCGCTCACGACCGACCGCCCCTACCGTCCTGCGCTGTCGCACGAGGCGGCGCTGGAACAGATCGAACGCTGCCGCGCATGGTGGTCGGACGCGGTGTATGCCGCCTTCCGGACGGCTAGAGCAGCAGCGCTTCCACGCGATAAGCGTGAACCATCTTCGCCCGCAGCGACCAGCCAAACACTGTAAACCGGCCGTCTTGAGAAGCGACAAGCGCTAACGAGTCTCGCTGTTCGTGCACGAATTGCGCGGCGGAGAGATGCCGCGTGCCGCCGACCTCCGAGGCGGGCACCTTGATGGGCGTGTGGCCGAGGATGGGCTCGCGGACCAGCACCTCTTCGACAAATGGGCCGGACTCGGTGCGTCCGATCTTCGCGCCAAACGCCAGGACGTCCCAGCGATCGCTCAGCACGACCGCCCCATCCACCGCCGTGAGCCCGCCAATGGCGTCGATCGCTTGAGTGAACGCGGCGTCGCGCGCGCCCTTGCGCACCAGGTCGCCGAGCTTCGAGAAGGGCGGCGCGACTGAGTAGGGGACGGAAACGATGGACTTACGCCAAGCCTGAGAGTTGTGAGGAACCACCAGCAATGAGCCGCCGTGCTTGTGCGCGCGCATCGAGAGCGCGAGCGGGAGCAGCACGTTCTCGCGCGTGGCGGAATCAAACCCGAGCAGCACACTGACGAAGTCCGGGCACTCGGACGCCAGCGTGCCCTCGACATCCACAATCTTGACTTCGTCGCCCTCCAGTACCGCGACGTTGGCGAACTTGCCCTCGGGATCGGCGCGGCGGTGCTTGATGACGAGCAATCCCGGCTCGATGACTTCGACCACGAAGCAGAACGGCGGGAGGTTGCGCGTTGCGCCCCAGAGCGCCAGTCCGTCCCCGTTCTTCCAGACTCCGAGATGAATGCCCGGCCGCTCGACAGCCGGCGCGAGCTTGGTCAGGATCGCCGGATCGAGCGGTAACGGCCGCTCGACGTACAACGCGGTGCCGCCCGCTTCGCGCGGGAGATAGGCGAGCGAGATCGTCGGGGCTCGCCCTTCCTCACGGCGCAGGCTGGCCCAGAAGGCGGCGTTGATGATGCGCTCGATGGTGGCGGCATCGGGGATGTCGGCCTTGAGCCCGGCGCGCGCGACGTGGTCGCGGAAGTGCCGGGCGACGGTGGGCGCGACGGTGTGGGCGGGTGAATAGGACTGACGGTCCATGCTGAAACTTACTACGTCAAGAGGAGGCGTCGAATCAAGTGCGTCGAATTGAAAGGCGTCAAATCGAAAACGTCGAATGAGACGTCGAAAGAGGACGGATTCACACGTCTGTACTTCGACGCTTCTTTCAACGTCTTATATTTGACGTTTTTCGACTCGACGGCTTTCTTTCGACGCCTCTAATTTGACGTAGTACTCAAGGAGAGCTCATGCTGATGATCGTGCTGCGGTTCCTCCATGTCGTGTCTGGTGCACTGTGGGTCGGGATGTTCGCCTTCATGACGTTTTTTCTGATGCCCGCCTTCGCCGAAGCAGGTCCCGAGGGCGCGAAGGTGCAAGGCGCGCTCATGCGGCGCCGCGTTCCCGTGATCATGCCCGTCATCGCGCTGATCACGCTTGTCTCAGGCTTCTGGTTGTTCCAGCGGCTATCGGGCGGCGCGGCTGGCGCGCTCATGAAGACACCGATGGGTGTCGCGTTCGGGATAGGGGGCTTGTCGGCGCTGCTCGCGTTTTTGGTCGGCGTCATTCTGAGCCGGCCATTGATGATCCGCATGGCGAAGCTCGGCGAGTCGCTCCCCGGTGCATCGGCCGAGATGCAGCGCCTGCGCGCGCGCAGCGCGACGCTGAACCGGGTGGTGATGGCTCTCCTGTTGATCGCGCTCACCGCGATGGCCGTGGCGCGCTACATCTGAGCCTTCACTCGGCGCCACTCGGCCAAAGTCAGGAGGATGACTGCCACATCGAGCACGGTGAGTGCGATGAGCCAGCCCGAGGGCTCCACGATGTAGCGGTAGATCTGGTAAACGCCGAACGCGGCGAACACGCCCATCGCCCACGGGAACGCCCAGAGCTTGGCGCGCAGCAAGCCATACACCAGCACGCCTTTCACGACGCCGTGCGACAGCAGATAGATCGCGGCGAGGCGCTTGGTCTCCGGCGAGAGATTGACGATGAACTCACGAATCGCGCTCGGCGGGAAGGCGAGTAGTAGAATGCCGCCGATCAGCTCGAGCAGCCCGTTTAAGCCTTTGAGGATGACGCCAATCTCGAAAGCGGCGTGAATCCTGGAGCGCGTCCCGCCCTCGTTCACAGCGTCAGCTCCCACGTCTGCCCCACCAAGTCATGACCGAAGCTGTGGTGCTTCTCCTGCTCGATGAGCTTGTATCCCGCGTGCTCGTAGATGCGCCGCGCGGCATGGAGCACGCTGTTGGTCCACAACATGACCTTGCGATAGCCCACCTGACGGGCGAAACGCGTGCATTCATCGACGAGCCGAGCGCCGATTCCTAGGCCACGGGCGCTCGGCTCGACGAGCAGGAGCCGCAGCTGCCCAACAGTGCGGGCTTTCTGCACGAGAAACACGCAACCGACGTTCACACCGTCTCGTTCGGCGATCCAGCAGCGCTCCCGCTTTGCGTCGAAGTGGCGCAGGAACGTGCTGACGATCTCCGCCACGAGCGCCTCGAACTGCTCATCCCATCCGTATTCCTGCGCGTACAGCGCGCCATGTCTTTGGATGACCCACCCCATGTCGCCAGGGCGCGGCGGCCGGAGCATGTAGGGGACGGGCGGTTCTGGTGGCTTGCGGAGTAGGCCCTCAATCGCCTGCATCGCGCTGACCAGACGGCGCTGCTCCTCCTCGGGTAGCTGCCGCAGCATCGCTCCCACGGCGGTGCCTGAGTCGTCGTTGAGCTTCGCGAACGCGGTGTGGCCGCGGGCGGTGAGGTGGAGGAGGGTCTCGCGGCCATCGATCTCGGAGCGCTTGGCCTGGATGAGGCTCCGTTTTTGGAACACGCGGAGGATGCGGCTGAGATAGCCGGCATCGAGCCCCAGCTCGGCGCCGAGGTCGCGCGCCGTCGTGTGATCGTGGTGGGCGAGCTCGTAGATGACGCGCGCTTCGGCGAGCGAGAAGGGGCTCTCGAGTAGGTGCTCCTGCAGCACGCCGATTTGTTTGGTATAGAACCGATTGAAGCGGCGCACGGTATCGATGCGTTGGTGCAACGCGCTCGGGGCCATAGGCGCTGACTTACGGCAATTAGTTGACTATGTCAAGTATTATCCCCCTCTTGACCTGTGGGAGAAATCCGACTAGTTACCTCGACGATGCCCTCCACAACAGCGACCGCAGGAGCCTGCCCCTGTAGCATGCGTTCCGGTTTCGGGACGCACGCGGCGCTTATCGTGTAGAGCAACGAGCTCGGAGTTCTTGCGCGGCTGTGGTCCCGGAGGCTTGGGAACCGCAGCCGTTTTTTTATTTACCTAATCGGAGGAGGAGTCATGCCGCAGACCCTAGCTGCCGTCACTGACATCGCCACGCGTGGCTATACCCACCCCGAAGTCTTGGTCTCGACCGACTGGGTCGAGAGCCATCGCAACGATCCCAAAGTCCGCCTCGTCGAGTCGAACGAGGACGTGCTGCTCTACGAGACCGGCCACATTCCCGGCGCCGTGAAGATCGACTGGGTGACCGACCTCAACGATCCCTTGGTCCGCGACTACGTCGGCCGCGAGCGCTTCGAGCGGCTGCTGCGGTCGAAGGGGATCAATAACGACACGACGATCGTCTTCTACGGCGACAAGAACAACTGGTGGGCGACGTATGCCTTGTGGGTGTTCCGCCTGTTCGGTGTCGAGAATCTCAAGATCCTGGACGGCGGCCGGCTGCGGTGGGCGGACGAGGGTCGCGAGCTCGTCACCGCGGTGCCCAGCTATCCGGCAGGCAACATCACGGTGCGCGAGCGCGATGACTCCGAGATCCGCGCGTTCCGCCCCGAGGTGGAGCAGCATGTGAAGCGGCGCGGGAAGCTGGTGGATGTGCGCAGCCCTGAGGAGTATCGCGGCGAGCGGCTGCACATGCCGGAGTATCCGAACGAAGGAGCGCTGCGCGGCGGGCACGTCCCCGGCGCGAAGAGCATTCCGTGGGGCCGCGCCATCACGACCGAGACGCACACGTTCCGGCCGGCCGAGGAGCTCCGGACGATCTATCAGGAAGAGAATGGACTCGGGGCCAGTGACGATGTTGTCGTCTACTGCCGCATCGGTGAACGCTCCTCGCACACCTGGTTCGCGCTGACGTATCTCCTCGGCTTCGAGAATGTCCGCAATTACGACGGCTCGTGGACCGAGTGGGGCAATCTCGTGCGGGCGCCGATCGAGAAGCCGTGATGGATCGCGAAACGCGTCTCGCCTGGCTGGTCGATCACTACCGTCGCCCGCGCCATCGCGGCGCGTTGCCCGACGCGGACGCGAGCGTGCCGGGCGGAAATCCGGGGTGTGGTGATGTGATCACGATCTATCTGAAAGAGGGGAGCACCGTCACTTGGGAGGGTACCGGCTGCACGCTCAGCCAGGCGGCGGCGTCGATTCTTGCTGAGCGAATCAATCGTGATCGTCCGAGCTTCGAGGAGATTCTCTCCTTTCCGCCCGAGGCGATGATGGAGCTATTGGGGCGAGATATTGCCGAGGCGCGGCCGGGGTGTGCCCTGCTGGCGTTGGGGACGCTCAAGGGCGCGGTGAAAACGGTCGAGATGAATCGGAAGCTCAGGGCGGCTGGCCATACGGACGACCAGATCCGCGAGTTGCGGCGGGCAATTGGCTTTTGAACGGTGCGATTTACATTCCCGGAGCTATGAAACCGGCCAAGCAACTGCCTGCGACGGGCCCGCTGCCCAAGCCCGAGCATCCGCGCGAAGCGCGCGAAGTGCTC
This sequence comes from Gemmatimonadota bacterium, assembly GCA_046728135.1. Classification (GTDB taxonomy): domain Bacteria; phylum Gemmatimonadota; class Gemmatimonadetes; order Gemmatimonadales; family GWC2-71-9; genus 20CM-2-65-7. The sequence goes on from JBKPDZ010000068.1 coordinate 24,822, forward strand.
AAAGGCGAAGCCTTCCCCGCGCCCAACGTGCAGCTCGTGACGATGACCGGCACCGAGTTCACGTCGGTCTGTCCCAAGACGGGGCAGCCCGACTTCGGCACCGTGGTCATCGAGTACGAGCCGCGCGAGCGGTGCATCGAGTCGAAGTCGCTCAAGTACTACCTGTGGTCGTATCGCAACGAAAGGGCGTTTTGCGAGGCGCTCGCGGCGCAGATCGCCGACGATGTCGTGTATGCGATCGAGCCGAAGTCACTGACCGTGCGCGTCACGCAAAATGTCCGCGGCGGAATCGCGCTCGTCGCGGAAGCCCGTCGCTAAGGCTCGCGCGCGCTAATCTGGGAGTTGCGGTCCCCGGTACTCGCACGTGGTCGTGCAGGTCTCGTGCACGATCACGGCGGTGAGATTGTTCAGCTCTGGTTTCACTCGTTCCCAGATCCACATGGCCAGGATCTCGGAAGTGGGATTCTGGAGTCCGGGAATGTCATTGAGATAGTTGTGATCGAGCTGGTCAAAGATCGGCTGGAAGGCCTGCTTGATGTCGCCGTAATCCATAATCCAGCCTTTCTCCGGATCCAACGGCCCCGCGACGGCGAGCTCGACGTTGAACGAATGCCCGTGCAGCCGAGCGCATTTGTGGCCCGTCGGCAGGTGCGGCAGCCGATGGGCGGCCTCGATCGTAAAGGACTTCCGGATTTCCATCATCGGATGCCCAGGAGCTTGTGCGTCTGGAGGCTCAGCCGCCACCGCGGATGCTCCAGGCAGTAGCGCGCGGCGCGGTCGGTGTTGCGCTCGACGTCGGGGCCGTCCATCGGTTGCAGGAAGAAGTGATCGAACTCGAGCCGCTCGAAACGCTCCAGCATCATGCCTGCCTGGGGATACACGACCTTCAGCTCGTTGCCGCTGATCTGGACGAGCGGAGCGTTGGCCTTCGGGCTCACGCAGATCCAGTCCAGCCCGGCCGGCACTGCGAGCGTGCCGTTCGTTTCGATCGCGATCTCGAAGCCGAGCTGGTGGAGGCTGTCGATCAGCGAGAGATCTAGCTGCAGCAGTGGCTCACCGCCGGTAATCACGACGAAACGCTTCGACGTGCTGTTGCCGAACCACTGACCGGCGACCTCTTGGGCGAGGTCGTCCGCGTTGGCGAACTTGGTTCCGCCCACGAAGTCGGTATCGCAGAACTGACAAATCGCGCGCGAGCGATCCTCTTCGCGGCCTGTCCAGAGATTGCAACCGGCGAAGCGCAGGAAGACCGCCGGTCGTCCGGTGTTCGCTCCTTCACCTTGCAGCGTGTAATAGATCTCCTTGACCGTGTAGCTCATGCGAGAGCCTCGGCGAAGCCGCGCGCGCGGATGCGGCAGGAGTCGCAGTGCCCGCACGGCGTCCCGTCCGGGGCCGGATCGTAGCAGCTGAACGTCATGTCGTAATCCACGCCCAGCTCGAGCCCCTTCCTTATTATGTCCGCCTTGCTCAGTTGGATCAGCGGCGTGTGGATCGTCAGGCGCTGCGAGCCTGCGACGCCCGCCTTGGTCGCGAGGTCGGCCATGTTCTGGAACGCCGCAATGTACTCGGGGCGACAATCGGGGTAGCCCGAGTAGTCGAGCGCATTGACGCCGATGAAGATGTCCTGCGCGCCGAGGACCTCTGCCCACGCGAGGGCGAAGGAAAGGAAGATGGTGTTGCGCGCGGGGACGTAGGTAACTGGGATACTAGAGTCAGGAGTCCGGTCCTTGGGGACGGCAATGTCAGCTGTTAGCGCCGAACCGCCAAACTCCCGCAGATCGATGTCCAAGATCTTGTGTTCGACAGCGCCCAGCGCCTTTGCCACTCGCCGAGCTGCCTCCAACTCAATGCCATGCCGCTGGCCGTAGCGGAAGGAGAGGGCGAAGCACTCGAACCCTTCGGCCCTGGCGATGGCCAGGGTGGTGGTCGAGTCTACGCCGCCCGAGAGCAGGACGACTGCGCGCTTCATGGAGCGGAAAGCTAATTATTTTCTCGCCCATGAGCTGCTGTGACGCGCCGGCATGGGCTGGCCAGTTCGATCAGAAGACCGCGCGCCGTGATCTGCGGGACTACAAGAAGCACGGCCCCGCGGCAACGACGCAGGCACTGATCGATGTGCTCGTCCGCGCCGGGGTGGAGCAGGGCACGCTGCTCGACATCGGGGGCGGCGTGGGAGCGATTCAGCTCGAATTGCTGGCTGCCGGCGTGCGCGAGGCGACGAGCGTCGACGTGTCGGCGGCCTATCTCGACGCGGCACGCAGCGAGGTCGAGCGCCGGGGCCTCGTGGGCCGCGTCCGGTTTCATCGCGGCGATTTCGTGGAGCTCGCGCCGCAGCTTCCCGCCACCGATATCGTGACGCTCGATCGCGTCGTGTGCTGCTACGCGCGGATGGAGCCGCTCGTTAGGGCTTCGGCGGAACGCTGCCGGCGACTGTATGGCCTGGTGTATCCCCGCGACCGGTGGCTCGTGCGCCACGTCATCGGTGTGCAGAACTTTTTCCGGGGCCTCTGGCGCAATCCGTTTCGCTCGTTCGTGCATTCGGTCAACGCGATGGATGCACTGATCCGCTCGCTCGGGTTTACGCTGCGCCACAAGGTGCGGACGTTCGTGTGGGAAGTCGCGGTGTACGAGAAGGCTTAGGGCCCTCGCATCAGGGTGCGCACGCGCTGCGCGTCCTGCTTGGTCAGCACGTCGAGCCGGTGCAGCGCCGTGTACGCCGGGACCGTCTGGCCGGCCATCAACGAGAGCGGCGAGCCCGTGGCCGTGTCCTTCTGGAGCAGGAACGTGCCCTCCTGGCCGGCCGCGAATCTCGGCGTGCCGACGAAGGCGACATCGCGCGAGCCCGGGAAGCGGACGACGACGCGCTCTCCCGCGGTCCCACCCTTGATCCCCTCGTTCACGTGAATGATGGCTTCCTGCCAGTTGGGGTCGTGCTCGGTGAAGCGCTTGGGCCGGGGGGGCCGCGCCGGCGCGCCGCTGTACGCCGCGGGCCGGATCTGCTCCACGCGACCCACGACCACCATCGCCGCCGCTTGAATGCGTGCCTTGAGATCCGCGTCGTTCACCTGTTGCCGAGCCCTCGCGACGAGGTCTTGCTGTGCCGTGCCGGTGCCCCCCCCCGTCACCGCGGCGAGCTGGGGACCGATGGTCTCGTGACCAACTTC
>JBKPDZ010000069.1:0-18238 GCA_046728135.1 Gemmatimonadota bacterium
CCGTTATACCGGTGGGATGACAGCAGCATCGCCTACTATTCGATCGCGAATCCCGATCAGAACTGGGTCGACCGGTACAATGCGACGACGCTGCACCGAAACTACGTCGGGTACGCGGAGTTCAGCAGAACGTTTGCCGACAGGCATGCCGTCGAAATCATGGGCGGCGTCTCCCACGAAGACGACGACGTGGATTGGCTCAGGGCGGGCAGAACGGGCTTCACCAGCCAGGACGTGTGGGGGCTCAATCTCGGCTCTACCGGTAACATGTGGACTGGCGGCGGCGGCCAGCAGTGGGCGATCCGGTCGTTCTTCTCCCGCTTGAGCTATGGCTTCCGTAACAAGTACCTCCTGGATGCGACGCTGCGCTACGATGGCAGCTCGCGCTTCGCCCCCGAGCACCGCTGGGGACTCTTCCCGGGCATTTCAATGGCGTGGCGCCTGTCGGAAGAACCGTTTGTCCGTCGGCGCCTGGGATTTGTCGACGATCTCAAGCTCAGGTTTTCGTACGGCAGGAACGGCAATCAGGAAGGCATCAACCTCTACGACTACCTGCAACTGATCAGTATTGGCCGAGGGTACTACTACCCCTTCGGACAGGGTGGCCATGATCAATCGGCATTTCTGTCGGGCATGGTGTCGCAAGGCAGGACGTGGGAGACGATCGGGATGACCAACGTCGGGCTCGACGCCGCCCTCCTGTCCTCACGACTCAATGTGACGTTCGACTACTTCGTCAAGCGCAACAACGACATGCTGGTCCCTGTCACGTATCCCAGTCTGTTGGGAGCCACCCCCCCGTTCTCGAATGCGGGGGATCTGAAGACCTGGGGCTTCGAAACCTCCGTGGGATGGAAAGGCGCGGTCCGCGGGCTCCAGTACTCGGCGCGGGTGTCGCTCAGCGACGCCCAGAACAAGGTCGTCAACTACGGCGGGCAGGACACCTACGTCCTGGGCTACAACCGGATCCGCCAGGGCTATCCGATGGACACCTACTTCGGCTACGTCTTCGACGGCGTGATTCGCACCCAGGCCGAGCTCGATGCGTACAAGCAGCTGGCCGGCGTTCCCAGCGACATCGGAATCGGGGACGCGCGTTACAAGGATGTCAACGGTGACGGCAAGATCAGCCTGTACGGGGACACGCCGGGTGACGATGGTGACGTCGTCAACCTCGGGAATCGGGCGCCGCGCTACACGTATGGGCTCGATCTGAATGCCTCGTGGAAGCGGCTCGACATCGGCGTCTTCTTCCAGGGCGTGGGCAAGCGGACGTTGTTTCGCGAGGGCGACTACCGCATGCCGTGGAGTGATTGGTGGCGCCAGCCCCCGCTGTTCTACTTCAATCAGACCTGGAATGAAGACCGTCCCAACGCGCCGTATCCACGCCTGACGCACGGCGACATCCGATTCTGGAATTATCAGCCGTCCTCGTTGCAGCGCGTCAATGCCGCGTACCTACGCCTGAAAAACCTGCAGATCGGGCTCACGCTGCCGCAGCGTCTCATTGCGTTTGCCCGCATCACCAAAGCGAGGGTGTACTTCAGCGGATTCGACCTCTGGGAGAGGCACCATGTCAAAGGCGGCTGGGATCCCGAGTCGATCGCGAATGGCTTCAACTATCCGTTCCAGCGGCTGTACTCGGTCGGCATGGACATCACCTTCTAATGGGGCGCGCACTCATGAACCGGCTCACGTTCACATGTGCCAGCGTTGCCCTGCTGCTGGCCCTCGGCTGCAAAGGCCTCGATCTCGGTCCCAAGGATCAGGTCTCTGACGCGTCGTTCTGGAGGACGCCCGAGCAGTTCAAGCTGGCTGCCAACGATTTCTACTGGGCGCTCCGCGGCCCCGACCAAGGGGGGGGGGCACGCGGTACCTACGTCGAGCTCAATTCAGATATCGCCACCGGCAGCGGCAGCTCGGAGATGACATCGATAAGCAATGGGTCGTATCTGCCCGCAGCGAACTCCGAGGTGTGGGATAACGCCTACGCCGGCATCCGAGCGACCAACTATCTGCTCGAAAAGGCCGCCGCATCCGGGTTGGGCGCACAGATCGATCGCTGGGTCGGCGAGGCGCGGTTCTTCCGAGCGTACAATTACTGGAACCTGGTAAAGACATACGGCGGCGTTCCGCTGATCACCAAAGCGCTCGACGTGGCATCGCCCGAGGTGTACACGCAGCGGTCCACGCAACAGGGGATCATCAATTTCCTCATCGCCGATCTCGACAGCGCGGCGCCGAAACTCCCCAAGCAAAGCCAGCTGGCCGGCGACGAGCTGGGTCGCGCGACACAGGGCGCCGCGCTCGCGCTCAAGGCCCGCGCCGCGCTGTACCAGGGGACCTGGCTCAAGTATCACAACGAGGGCTCGCCCACGGCGATGCTCAATGCCGCCGTGAGTGCCGCGGACCAACTCGTGACATCGGGTGAGTACCAGCTGTATATGGGCAAGGGCGCACAGAGCTACAAGTACCTGTTCATCCTGGAGGGCGATGACAGTCCGGAAGTGATCCTGGCCAGGCGATATTGGGCCGGGATCGCCACCCACAACTGGACGCGCGAGCTGTGGTTCAATTACATGATCCCCACGAAGAAGCTGGCCGACATGTACCTGGCCACGGATGGCTTGCCCATCACCAGCTCGCCGCTGTTCAAGGGATACGATTCGCTCACGAGTGAATTCCAAAACCGGGACCCCAGAATGGCGATGACGTTTGTCGTCCCGGGCAGCGACGTGTTCCAGGAGAGTGGGTTCCAGCCGGTCTTTCCGGGTTTCTCGGGCAGTAACGCGACCCGCACCGGCTACATGCTGCGCAAGTTCTTGGACGAAACGGTCGAGGCGACACAGTTTGCCGGCGAGTATGACTTCAAGGAATTTCGCTACGGCGAGGTGTTGCTGATCCTCGCCGAGGCCCTGTTTGAGCGCGACGGTGCGATCTCTGACGCCGACCTGAACCGGACGATCAATCTGCTGCGCGGCCGGGCAGGTATGCCGTCGTTGACCAACGGCTTTGTGTCCGCCAACGGGTTGGACATGTTGACGGAGATCCGGAGAGAACGGACTGTGGAATTGGCCTTCGAGGGATACCGGCGTGACGACTTGCGGCGCTGGAAAACGGCGGAAACGGAGATGCCGCAGGCCCTCCGCGGCGTGAAATTTGTCGGCACGGAGTATCAAACCCGCTATCCGAGTCTGCAGATTGGCACCGATATCCAGGTCGATGCCAATGGATTCATCGTCGCCGAGCCGGCGTCAGCTCGACAATTTCTGCCGAAGCATTATCTCGACCCGCTTCCGTTGCAGCAGATTCAATTGTCCCACGGCACGCTTCTCCAAAACCCGGGCTGGTAATGAATCGGATCCTGGCGGCCTGGTGCCTCTTGTGTTTGGTCGCCGTCCCGGTCCACGGTCAGGACGGACAGGTAAACCGCGCACGGATCGCTCCCGGTAAGGTCCCCGTCCCGCCGTACCACTTTCAGCCGGAATACACCTTTGATGCGCCGGCCGACCCAGCACGGTGGTCAACGCAGCCACACGGGCTGAATGTGTCGTTTGCTTCAACGGATCAGGCGTACCTCAGAACCGAAGTCCCCGACCTGCCGCAGCAACCCCAGGTCTGGGAAGCAACGGGCTGGAAGGGCGAACGGTTGAATGCCGAGCTGGTCGTGTGGTCACCGGACAGCGTGAACCAGGTCCGCGTGACCGTCAGCGATCTCGTCAATGCGAGCGGGGGGGGGGTGCTGGGCGCCGGCAATGTCCACGTGTACCTCGTGCGCTATGTCGTATCGAACTATCCCTACGGGGCCAACGAGGTGAGCTGCGGCGCGACGGATTCGAACCCGCCCTATCTCATGCCGGACCGGCTGGAGCCTTTCCAGCGCTTTGATCTGCCTGCCAGCACCGTCAGGCCGATCTGGCTGTCATTGGACATTCCCGCCGGCGCGACACCCGGCGTGTACCGGGGGACGGTAGACGTCAGTTCTGAAAAGGGCCATGCGACCCTGCGGGTAGCGATCACGGTCCAAGACCAAACCGTGCCGCCTCCTGGTGATTGGAAGTTCAGATTGGACTTATGGCAGAATCCCTGGGTGGTGGCCTGGTACTACCACGTCGAACCCTGGTCGGAAGAACACAAGGCCCTATTGCGGCGACATCTCAAGTTGTACGCGGATGCCGGCGGGAAATACATCACGACCTACGCCGTTCATTCCCCATGGTCGGACAATTCCTACATGATCGAAGGGGCAATGATCGAATGGACCAAGCGGGCTGATGGGACTTGGACATTCGATTACAACATCTTCGATCAGTACGTGGAGCTGGCCACCGCCGTCGGCGTGACGAAAGCGATCACGATCTATACGCCGCTGCCGTGGGGGAACCGCTTCCGCTACCTCGACGAACGATCGGGGAACTACGTCTACGAGACTTGGGCGCCTGACTCCGCGACGTTCGCGTCGGTTTGGCGTGTGTTTCTCGACGATCTCAAGCGCCACCTGGAGCAGCGCGGCTGGTTCGATCGCACCTATCTCGGCATCAACGAAAATGAAATGCCGCTCACCCTCGCCGCGATCCGCGTGATCAGGGCGCATTCTCCAAAATGGAAGATCACCTACGCCGGCAACTGGCATCCGGAGCTGGACTCGCTCCTCAACGATTACTCGCCGATCATTACCAGCGAGCCGAGCCAGCAGGAGGTGCGAGACCGCTCCGCGCGAGGGTCCACAACCACGTACTACGTGTGCTGCACGCCCCAGAAGCCCAACACGTTTGTCTTTTCGCCGCCGATCGAAGGCCGGTATATCGGTTGGTACTCGGCGGCGTACGGGTATGACGGATTCTTGCGCTGGGCCTACGATGCCTGGCCGGCGGATCCGGTGCGCGATGCGCGCCACGCGTTGTGGCCCGCCGGGGATGAGTTTCTCGTGTATCCAGGAGGAAGCAGCAGCGTCCGGTTTGAAAAGCTGCGCGAGGGAATCGTCGATTATGAAAAAATTCGGATCCTGCGCGGGCTGGCATCCCAATCAACGAATGGCACGATCCGACGGCAGCTCCGGGACCTAGACGATCAATTGCGCACATTCGTGGGAGATCGCGATTACAACAAACGCAATTACGATCAGGCGAGGATCACGGAGGCCGTCCACAAGGGAATGCGGATGCTGGAGGTGTTGAGCGAGCGCCTTGCACGATAGCGGAGTCGTCTGCCGCGAGGTTCAGGATTACGTCCTCACCCACGAACTGACGCCCGCCGGCCCCGTTCCGACCGCGTTCGATCCGAATGGTGTTTATCCGTACGTCAGCTACGTAGAGACGTCCCAGCGACCGGTACTCAAGCAGTACCGCTTCATCGTGCTCGAGAACCAGCGCCTCCGGGTCACGATTTCTCCCGACCTGGGCGGCAAAGTCACCTCCCTCATTCATAAGGGATCAGCGAAGGAAGTCCTGTACGCACCGGACGTCATCCGGCCGGTGCGCATTTTGCCGCGATTCAGTTTTGTGGCCGGCGGGCTTGCGGTCAGCTTTCCCATTTCGCACTCCCCGACCCAGAACGAGCAGGTGCTCTTCCGGATAGATCGGATGGATGGACGGGTATATGTCAGCTGCGGTGAACGGGAATTGCGGTTTGGTATGCACTGGGCGGTGGAGTACTCGCTGGGGCCGGGCGATGATTTCTTGACGCAGCGCGTGGTGTTTCACAATCCCGGAACCTCGGCCTATCCGTGGATGTCGTGGTCGAATGCCGCGTTGCCCGCCGCTCCGGATACCCAATTCCATTTTCCCAGGGGTGACGTGCTGCGCCATGCCGCGAAGCTCGAAACCATCGATTGGCAACAATCGGGGCCCAGGCGTGAGTCGGATATCCTGGAGATGACGGGCTACTTCTGGAAGACAAAAGACGCGAATGCCTTTGGCGCCTTCACCCCGTCATTCGGGGCGGGCTTGTATCACGTCGCCGACGGGGAAGCGGCACCCGGAATGAAACTCTGGAGCTACGGCGTCGGGCGCGACCGCGACTGGGCAACGTTGAGCAGCGCCAGGAGCACGCCGTACATCGAAATCCAGGGCGGACCGATGGAGGACCAGTCTACCAAGCGGCTGTTGCAACCCGACGAGACCCGCTCGCACGTGGAGTTTTGGATTCCTTCCGACCGCGCATCGGATATCTACGCTCTCCAAGTTCCCGACGTAGACTTGAGACCGCTCAACGACGTCCCACGCTTCGATTGGGCACGGGAGCGCGAGGTCCAGGTGTGGAAGGACCTGTTGCGTGCGCACCGCACGAGCGGGCGATCGCCACAGCCCCCTGAAGTCCCTGAGTGTCGCTGGGCTCCATCCGGCATGGCGGACCTCGAGCCTGCCTTTGAGTGGGCCGTCGAGAATTCGCGCGATGAAATCGCTGACCGCTGGAGATTTCATTTCGGTACCTGGCTCGCCGGGAGGGGACAGAAGCAGGCCGCCATCCGTCAGCTTTCCACGAGCACACTCGGCGTCGCGCGCGCGTTGCTGGCAAGGCTGCTGCAACTGGACGGTGACGTCGCGAGCGCGCGGCGGGCCTTAGACGCCATTCGCGAGCCATGGCTGCAGTTGCACCCACAGATCGTCGTCCAGCGGGATGAAGTGCTGCGCTGCCTGGGGGAGGGAGGGGGAGCCGAGACTACCCTCGAGCGGGAGCGATGGTTGAGTCGAGTCGATGCGCTGCAGGATGAGCGAATTGTAGAACGACGAGTGCAGCTGCTGATTGATAAAGGTGAATTCGTTCAGGCCAAAAAGCTCCTCTTGTCCTTTCCGTTTCAGAAAGTTCATCAGCGCTATGCGCGCACGGCATTGTGGAAGCAGGTATGCCAGAAGCTGCACGAACCCTCCGAGCCGGTCCCGGTTGGGCTCGGAGAGGATCAGTTGGCGATGTTTGGCGCGTATCGGGAGTTTGAAATGATCGCGGAGCTCGAAATGCGCCCAGGAGGACTCGAACCCCCAGCCTCTTGATCCGTAGTCAAGCGCTCTATCCAGTTGAGCTATGGGCGCGCATGGGCGGTACTAGACTCGAACTAGTGACCTCCACGATGTCAACGTGGCGCTCTAACCAACTGAGCTAACCGCCCAACTAACCAGAGGCCGAGAGGCCGAGAGGCTGAGGGGACTTGAGGGGTGAGTGTCAGGGGTGGCATGCCAACCTGCTCACTCGCCCCTCACGTCCCCTCAGCCTCTCAGCCTCTCAGCGTCTTTCTTTTCTAAGTAGCGGGGGTGGGATTTGAACCCACGACCTCCGGGTTATGAGCCCGGCGAGCTACCAGACTGCTCCACCCCGCGTCGCTTTACCTAGGCGTCTACGCGTCTAGGCGCTTCGTCTTTTATTGAGGAGCGGGAAACGGGACTCGAACCCGCGACCCCAACCTTGGCAAGGTTGTGCTCTACCAACTGAGCTATTCCCGCGCTTTCCCGGCCGCCCTAATGTAACCGATCCATAACGACTTAGACTAGGCGTCTCGGTCGCTCAGCCCGCCTCGGCCTCTCAGCCCTCTCGGCCGCTCGGCCTCTAGCAGTTATGGAGGCGAGGGGGATCGAACCCCTGACCTCGTGAATGCCATTCACGCGCTCTCCCAACTGAGCTACGCCCCCCTTATATTGCCGCCCCCGCCAACCGCGCCGCCCGCGCCGCCCCCGACTTGGCCTCACCCGCCAGACGGGAACACGGCATCTTATCGGCGCGTTCAAGCGGTGTCAAGCGATTTTCCGCTTGTTTCATGAACATTTCTGTCGCGTCTGCGTACTACAGAGCACTGAATAGGGCGACCCCATGCCTCGTACTCGTAAGAAGACAAAAGCCGCTCCGGCTCCGAAGGCCAAGGCGAAGGCCGCGCCCGTCGCGAAGGAAGAGCGACGGGTCGTGAAGCGTCGCGGCCGGGGTCGCCGCCGCGGTCTGCTTACGGGTCTCGGCCATCACGAGCACGAGCGCGACATCCTCGATCAATACCTCCATGAGGTGTCGAAGACTCCGCTGCTGACGCAGAAGGAGGAGATTGCACTCGCGCGCAAGGTTCGCTCGGGTGATCAGGAAGCGATGCAGGAGCTCGTGAAGCGCAACCTGCGCTTCGTGATTTCTGTCGCCAAGAAGTATCAGAACCGCGGCCTGCCCCTCACCGATCTGATCGGGGAGGGCAACGTGGGCCTGCTCACCGCCGCGCGCAAGTTCGATCCCGATCAGGGCGTGAAGTTCATTTCGTACGCCGTGTGGTGGATTCGCCAGGCGATTCTCGCCGCGCTGGCGCGGCAGGGTCGCACGGTCCGCGTGCCGCTGAACCGCACCGCCGATCTGTCGCGCATCGTGCGGACGGCGGAGTACCTGCGGCAGACGCTGCGCCGGGAGCCGACGCCCGAGGAAATCGCCGACGCGACGAAGCTGTCGCTCGAAGTCGTGCAGTCGCTCGCTGCGCTGAATACGGGCGACGTCCGGCTCGATGCGCCACTCGATCCCGACGGCGATCGCTCGCTGATCGAGCGCTTTATCGCCGAAGATCTGCCCGATACAGAAGATCAGGCGATGGACCGCTTCCTGTCGGACGAAATCGAGCAGGCGCTCAACACGCTGCAGCGCCGCGATGCCAAGGTGCTGCGGCTGTACTTCGGTCTCGATGGCGGCCGTGAGCACACGCTGGAAGAGATTGGCGGAATGCTGGGTGTGACGCGTGAGCGGGTCAGACAGCTGAGGGACCGTGCGCTGAAGAGACTCCGTGATGGTGATGTGGGCAAAGCCCTGGCGAGTTTCGCGGCGTAAAGCACCCCGGCGACAGAAGGCGCCAAGACGCTAAGACGCCTGAGCGGTTTGCAGTTCGACAGCGGCCAGTCAAGAAACTGGCCGCTGTTTCGCTGCATGCCACTCAGGCGTCTTGGCGCCTTAGCGTCTTCTAGTGACGGGGTTCTGGCCGCAGTAGTTTCTCCCCCCGTGATTCAAGCCATCGGCCGTCGCTCCATCTCCGCCATCGAAGCAGTCGGGCGGTTCGGCCACTTTCTGATGGACATGGGGCGCGCCGTCTCCGACCTCGGCGTTTGGGCGCGGCTGCTGATCGGCCAGATGCGACGCATCGGCGTCGATTCGCTCCCCGTCGCGCTGTTCATCGCGGCCTTCACGGGGGTCGTGCTCGCCCTGCAGGCGTCCTACACATTCACCGGCGCGGTGCCGCTGTATTTCGTCGGCACGCTCGTCGGCAAGACGATGATGCTCGAGCTGGGGGCCGTCTTGACCGGCCTCGCGCTCGCCGGCCGCGTCGGCGCGAGCATGGCCGCCGAGCTCGGTACGATGCAGGTCACCGAGCAGGTGGATGCGCTCGAGACGCTCGCGTACGATCCGCAGAGCTACCTCGTGGTCCCGCGCGTGCTGGCGGCGACGTTGATGTTTCCCGTGATCGTGGCGTTCGCCATGGCAATGGGCATCATTACGGGCTGGCTGACGAGCCTCGCGCTGCTCGACCTCTCCACACCCGACTTCATCAAGGGCCTGAAGCTCTTCTACGTCTTCAAGGACGTGTGGTTCGGACTGCTGAAGAGCGCGAGCTTCGGATTCACGATCGCACTCGTCGGGTGCGTGGTAGGACTCGGGACCAGGGGTGGGGCTGAGGGCGTTGGTCGCAGCACGACGCGCACGGTCGTCTATTCCGCGATCTTCATCCTGGTGCTGGATGCGTTCTGGGCCGTAGTCCTGCTGTGATCGAGTTTCAGGACCTGCACAAAGCGTTCGGCGCGAAGCAGGTGCTGCAGGGCTTCTCGCTGAAGATCCGCGACGGCGAAACGGTCGTGATCATCGGGTACTCCGGCTCGGGCAAGAGCGTGGCGCTGAAACACATCGTCGGGCTGTTGCACCCGGATGCGGGTGACGTCATCGTTGACGGCCTGGCCGTGAGCACGCTCGATCGGGACCGGTTGACCGGGCTGCGCCAGGGGATCGGGTACGTGTTTCAGTTCGCCGCGCTGTTCGACTCGATGACCGTGGCCGACAACCTGGCGCTGGGACTCCTGCGGCGGCGCATCGCGCAGGACGAGATCGACGAGCGTATCCGCGAGGCGCTGGCGTTGGTGGATCTGTCGGGCACGGGAGATCGCATGCCAGCAGAGCTGTCAGGCGGCATGCGCAAGCGCGTCGGCATTGCGCGTGCGATCGCGCTGCGACCGCGCTACATCCTGTACGACGAACCCACCACGGGTCTCGATCCGGTGACATCCGCCGTGATCGACCGGCTCATGGTCCGTACGCGCGAGCACCTCGGCGTCACCGGCGTTGTCGTGACGCACGATATGCGCAGCGCCTACACCGTCGGGGACCGGATCGCGATGCTGTACGAGGGTCGCGTGCGGCAGGTGGGGAGCGTGGCGGAGATTCAGGAGACGGAGGATCCGGTGGTGCGGCAGTTCATCGAGGGACGCCCCGAATGAAGCGCGAGAACGAGTTCGCCGTCGGACTCGTCGTTATCGCGGCGCTGGCGCTGGTCGTGGGCGGCGCCCTCTGGCTCTCGGGCGCTCACCTCGGCCGCACGGAGGCCGTGTACACGGCGCGCTTCCGGACCGTCGGCGGCCTCGGCGCCGGCAGCCCCGTTGTGCTGCGCGGCGTGCGCGTCGGGCGGATCGAGGCGATCCGGCTCGCGCCGGGCAACTGGGTCGAGGCGGATCTCAAGATTTACTCAGGCGTAACGCCCCCCGCGCAGCCGGCGGTCATCGCGGCGTCCGCGTCGTTGTTCGGTGAGTGGGCGGCGACGTTGATCTCGAGCGACCCGCCGCCCGCCGATCCCAACATTCGCCAGGCGCTCGAAGAGGCGCAGGCGGTCGGTGGCGGGAAATGGCCGGGTGCCACGCTGCCCGACATCGGTCAGCTCACGGCGCAGGCGAGTCGCATCGCGACCGACATCGGGACCGTGGCGGCGCGCGTGCAGAGTGCGTTCGACTCGCAGGCGGTGATGGACCTGCGGCGCTCGATTCACGATTTCGGTCAGGTGGCCGATCGCTTGGCGCGCGTGACGAACGAGCAAGCAGACGTGATTGGCGACGTCGGTTCCAACTTGCAGCACGGCTCGGATGCGCTGGCGCGCGCCGCCGCGGATCTCAAGACGACGCTGGGCCGCGTTGACACCGCCACGAACCAGGGCCAGCTCGCGACCATCCTGAACAATACGGCTGCGACGAGCACCGACCTGCGCAACGCATCCCAGGATTTCCGCCAGCTCATGGCCGCCGCGAACCGCAACCAGGAGAGCCTCGTGCGGGTACTGCAGAACGCGGACACCATTCTGTCGCGCATCTCGAACCGGAGCGGCACGCTGGGGCTGTTGGTGGCCGATTCGGCGCTGTATCGCGAGACGACGCTCACGATGATTCAGCTGCGGCAGCTCCTCTCGGACATTCAGGCGAATCCGCGGAAGTACTTCACGTTCAGTGTCTTCTAACCAAATGCGAAATGCGAAATGCGAAATGCGGAATGTTGAGGTGAGCTCGTGCGCACAGGTCGGGCACGGAGCTTGGCTCAGAGATTTCGCATTCCGCATTTCGCACTTCACATTTTTATGACTCGTCGCCGAAAGAAGGGCAACAGAACACGGGCTCAGCGCGAAACCAGCGCCGGCGGCGTCGTCTTTCGCCGCGGACCCGAAGCGCAGGTGCGCTTTCTCCTCATCCGGGACTCTTACAAGAACTGGGGTTTTCCCAAGGGGCATCTCGAGCCGGCCGAACCGCCGGCAGACGCCGCGCGACGCGAAGTCACCGAAGAGACCGGTCTCCAGGACCTCGTGCTCCATGGTCCCATCAAGGTGATCGATTGGTATTTCCGGTTCCGCGGCAAGACCATTCACAAGTACTGTCATTTTTTCTTGTTTGAATCGCGCCACGGCGATCC
Source organism: Gemmatimonadota bacterium (assembly GCA_046728135.1). GTDB lineage: Bacteria > Gemmatimonadota > Gemmatimonadetes > Gemmatimonadales > GWC2-71-9 > 20CM-2-65-7. The sequence continues at coordinate 11,881 of JBKPDZ010000069.1, forward strand.
CGTCCCGGAAGCAGCCGAAGGCATCACGGCGTGTGTGTGGCAACCGCTCGACGAAGCCCGTCAGACGATCAGCTACGACAATGCTCGTGACGTGCTGCGGCAGGCCGCCGAGATGCAGCACGCGTTGGTGCAGACGTGAGCGCCGCCACGGCGAGCGCCTATCCCGTCGTGCCCGTCTTTCATCCGCGGCGGGAGGCGCGGCGGGCACTCAAGCGCGGCTATCCACGCCGCGTGGGGAGCGTGCGCTTGTGCCGCACGATTCAGGCGGTCGAGCGGTTGCTCGATGAGCGCCTCGTGGACGCGGTGGTGCTCGACGTCCGCAACTGCGATGGTGAGGCGTTGGAGCTCCCCGCGCGCTTTCCCCGCATTCCGATGTATGCGCTCTCCGCAGTCCGGCCGGATGATGGTGCCCTACTCGCGTCGTGCCGTGACGCCGGGTTCACAGGTATTCTCGTCGAAGGCGTCGATAACGCCGTCGCCGGCGAGTGGATTGCCGCCCGCACCGCCCAAGTCGCCCGGCGACACGCGCTGGCCGATGCGCCCAAGCTCCTGCGTCTCACCGATCGGCTTCAGCTCGCCGCGTGGGAGGAGGTGTTGCGCCGCGCCGGCACACCGACCCAAACGGGCCACGTCGCCGCGGCACTGCGGGTGACGCGCGAGCATCTGTCCCGCGAATTCGGGGCCGGAGGGGCGCCGAACCTGAAGCGAGTCATCGACCTGGCGCGCGCCGCGTGCGCCGCGGACCTGCTCGGGAACCCGGGGTATACCGTGCGCTGCGTCGTTCGCATCCTGGGCTATGCTTCGCCAAGCCATCTGGCGGGGGCCGCGCGGCGCGTCGCGGGGGCGACGCCGATGGAGCTGCGAGAGCTGGGGCCGCGTGGCGTGTTGACGAGGTTTCTACGGGGTCGTACAAGGTCGCGTTTGTAGGGGCGCAGCATGCTGCGCCCCTACACAACACATTTCAGCGCCGTTGCGTCCCCCGTACTTTGTGATAATTTTCACAAACTTTCATCCGGTATCCCAATGGCCACCGATTCGATCCTGCGTCCCGGCGAGCTGAAAGAGCTCCTCCTCAAGGAAATCCAAGCCGCAGATCTCGCGGATATCGACGTGCGCGAGGTCGGAACCGTCCTCGAGGTCAAGGACGGGATCGCGCGGATCTACGGACTGACGTCGGCGATGGCGGGGGAGATGCTCGAATTCACCGTCTCGGCGACGGGCGAGAAGATCACGGGTCTCGCACTGAATCTCGAGGAAGACAACATCGGCGCGGTGATCTTCGGCGATTATCTCGTGCTCCGCGAAGGCGATGAGGTGCGCCGCACGGCGCGCGTGCTCGAGGTCCCCGTCGGTCCGGCGATGGTGGGTCGGGTGGTGGACGCCCTCGGCCGCCCGGTCGATGGCCTCGGCCCCATTCACACGAGCAAGACGCGCAAGGTCGAGATCGTCGCGCCCGGCATCATCAAGCGGCAGCCGGTCAAGGAGCCGCTGCAGACGGGCATCAAGGCGATCGACTCGATGATCCCGATCGGCCGCGGCCAGCGCGAGCTGATCATCGGCGACCGCGGCACGGGCAAGACCGCCATCGCGATCGACACGATCATCAATCAGAAGGGGCAGGGCGTCGTCTGCGTCTACGTCGCGATCGGACAGAAGAACTCGACCGTGGCGGCGGTGGTGGAGCGTCTCAAGGAGCACGACGCGATGGAGTACACGATCATCGTCGTCGCGTCGGCCTCGGAGCCGGCGCCGATGCAATACATCGCGCCGTACGCGGGTTGCTCGATGGCCGAGTACTTCATGTACGATGAGAAGCAGGCGACGCTGTGCGTGTACGACGATCTGTCGAAGCAGGCCGCCGCGTACCGCCAGCTGTCGCTGGTGCTGAGACGCCCGCCGGGTCGCGAAGCGTATCCGGGCGACGTCTTCTATCTCCACAGCCGGTTGCTCGAGCGCGCCGCGAAGCTCTCCGATGAAATGGGCGGCGGGTCGCTGACCGCGCTGCCGATCATCGAGACGCAGGCCGGCGACGTCTCGGCCTACATCCCGACCAACGTCATCTCGATCACCGACGGGCAGATCTTCCTCGAAACGGATCTGTTTTACTCGAACGTGCGACCCGCGGTGAACGCCGGCATCTCGGTCAGCCGCGTGGGCGGTAACGCGCAGATCAAGGCGATGAAGCAGGTCGCCGGGAGGCTGCGGCTCGATCTCGCGCAATACCGCGAGCTCGAGGCGTTCGCACAGTTCGGGTCCGAGCTCGATCCCGCGACGCAGAAGCAGCTCGCGCGCGGCGCGCGCGTCGTCGAAGTGCTGAAGCAGCCGCAATATCAGCCCATGCCGGTCGAGCAACAGGTGATCGTCATCTTCGCCGTCACCAACGGGCTCATCGACGACGTGGCCGTCCCCGGGATCAAGGAGTGGGAGAAGGGGCTGCTCGAGTTCATGGCGGCGCAGCATCCCGAGATCGGCGATGAAATCCGTACGCGGAAGGCGCTGTCCGACGATCTGACCGGGCGGCTGCGCAAGGCGATCGAGGAGTACAAGGCGCTCTAATGGCGAAGCCCCGCGAGCTGAAGCGGCGCATCCGCTCGGTGCAGAATACGCGGAAGATCACGAAGACGATGGAGCTCGTCTCCACGTCGAAGCTCAAGCGCGCGCAGGATCGCGTGGTCGGCGCTCGACCCTACGCGCAGGCCCTGGCTGAAGTCATCGGGCAACTCTACTCGCCGGAGCTTGCTGAGCGTTTTCCACTGTTGCGCCAGCCTGGTCAAACCGCGCATGGGAAAGGCGTGCGGCGTGCGGCGTTGTTGCTGATCACGTCGAATCGCGGGCTCTGCGGCGCGTTCAACGCAAACCTCATTCGTGAAGCGCGGCGCCGGCTCGACGAGCTGGAAAAGCAGGAGGCCCACACCGAGCTGCACCTCGTCGGCAAGAAGGGTGTCGGCTACTTCAAGTTCACCAAGCGTGAGCCAGCCTCGCAGCGAGTGGACATCGGGGATCGTCCCACGCTCGAGCATGCCGCCGAGCTGACCAAACCGCTCATGGACAGGTTCGCCAACGGGGAGTTGGACGAGGTCGACGTGGTGTTTGCGAAGTTCAATAGTGCGGTGAGTACGCCGCCGACGACGCTGCGGATCCTGCCGGTCGATCCGCCAAAGTCCAAACAGGGTGCCTTGAACTACATCCTCCGGCCTTCTGCCGAGGAAATCCTCGAGCGGCTCCTTCCTCTATATGTGCAGAACCAGATGTACCGCGCGCTGGTCGAAACCGCGGCGGCCGAGCACGGTGCCCGGCGTACGGCGATGAAGAACGCAACCGAGGCAGGCAGCGACATGCTGGACATTCTGCAGCGCACGTTCAATCGCGCAAGGCAAGCTCAGATTACTCAAGAATTGGCGGAGATCGTTGGAGGAGCGGAGGCGCTCAAAGGATAGGTGTCGGGTGTCTGGTGTCAGGGAAGTGAATCCTGACACCAGACACCAGACACCAGACACCAAAGGAACCTGAATGGCCACGAAGACTAGTGAACAGAAGCGCAACGTTGGAAGAATTGTGCAAGTCATTGGACCAGTCATCGACGTGGAGTTCGAGCCCGAGCAGCTGCCCGAGCTCTACAACGCCGTGACCGTGAAGCTGGACTCGGGCCAGCTCGTGGCCGAAGTCGAGCAGCACATCGGCCGCAACCAGGTCCGCGCGGTTGCCATGAGCTCGACCGACGGTGTCGTGCGTGGCATGGACGTCGTGGACACGGGTCAGCCGATCACGGTGCCGGTGGGCAAGCCGGCGCTGGGCCGCATTCTCAACGTCATCGGCGAGCCGGTGGACGAGGGTGCGCCGATTCCGAAGGACGCCGAGCGGTGGCCGATCCATCGCGGCTCGCCGAAGTTCGTCGACCTAGAGCCGAAAACCGAAGTCTTCGAGACCGGCATCAAGGTCATCGATCTGATCGCGCCGTTCGTAAAGGGCGGCAAGATCGGCCTGTTCGGCGGCGCGGGCGTCGGCAAGACGGTCGTGATCATGGAGCTGATTCACAACGTGGCGATGGGACACGGCGGGCGGTCAGTGTTCTGCGGCGTCGGTGAGCGCACGCGCGAGGGCAACGATCTCTATCTCGAGATGAAAGAGAGCGGCGTGCTCGGCGCCTGCTCGCTGATTTACGGGCAGATGAACGAGCCACCCGGCGCGCGGCTACGGGTGGGGCTGTCGGGTCTCACCGTCGCCGAGTACTTCCGCGACGTCGAAGGCCAGGACGTGCTCGTGTTCATCGACAACATCTTCCGGTTCACCCAGGCGGGTTCCGAGGTCTCTGCGCTGCTGGGCAGAATGCCATCGGCCGTCGGCTATCAGCCCACTCTGGCGACCGAGATGGGCGAGCTGCAAGAGCGCATCACGTCGACGAAGAAAGGATCGATCACCTCGGTACAGGCGATCTACGTGCCCGCCGACGATCTCACCGATCCGGCGCCGGCGACGGCGTTCTCGCATCTCGACGCGACCGTCGTGCTGGACCGGGCGATCGTGGAGCTTGGCATCTACCCAGCCGTGAACCCGCTCGCCTCGTCGAGCCGCATTCTCGACGCGCAGTACCTCGGTGAGCGCCACTACAAGGTCGCGGTCGAGGTGCAGCGCATTCTGCAGCGCTACAAGGACCTGCAGGACATCATCGCTATTCTCGGGATGGACGAGCTGTCGGAGGAGGACAAGCTCCTGGTCGCCCGCGCCCGCCGCGTGCAGCGGTTCTTGTCGCAGCCCTTCTTCGTCGCTGCGCAGTTCACCGGGTTGGAAGGCAAATACGTGAAGCTCGAGGACACGATCGCGTCGTTCGAGCGGGTTGTCTCAGGGGAGTTCGACCAGCTGCCCGAGCAGGCGTTCTACATGCAGGGGGCGATCGACGATGTGGTGGCACAGGCCAAGAAGATGGCGTCGTCCTGATGCACGTCTCTGTCATTTCGGCGGAACGGTCGGTGTTCGACGGCGAGGCCGAAGCTGTGGTCGCGCCCGCCTATGATGGGTTGGTCGGTATCCTGCCGCGTCATGCCCCCTTCATGACCCTGTTGGGGGAGGGAATCGTGAAGATCACGCAGTCCGGGAGCGCCACGCGCCTCGAGGTGGCGGGGGGCTTTCTTCAAGTGGCATCGAATGTTGTGCGCATAGTCGCCAGGCGCGCAGCCCCAGCCGCCTCTTGACTTTAGCCTCGCTTTCTCCAACAGTGGTGCCGGTTTCGAAGTCCCTAAAACACCTAAAATCCCTTTTTCCCCCGGAGGGAATGTATGAAGCGGCTCGGACTGGCAATGCTGGCGGTGGCGCTGTGTATGGTCGCCGCCCGCCCAGCGATGGCGCAGGGCCACCTGCGGTACGGTGTGCAGGCAGGCCTGCTGATGCCTATGGGTGATTACAACACAGCTGACAAACCCGGTTGGATCGGTGGCGCTGGCGCCACGTATTGGCTCCCGGGCACTGGCAATATCGGCATAAGGGGTGATCTCTCCTATTCGCAGACCTCCCATGATGGCGCTACCACCGGCAACACGAAGATCTTCGGCGGCATGGCGTCCTTCGTGTATGCGTTAATGCCGGCCAGTGCACCAGCCCGGCTCATGCTCACGGGTGGCGTGGGCATGTACAACGTGAAGGTTGACGTTGGCACGCTCTCCGGGTCCTCGACGAAGGTCGGGTTCGGGGGTGGTGCCGCGCTCGCGTTCAAGATGGGCACGGGCTCCACACGGCTGGTTGTCGCGTCGCGCTTCACGAGTGTGAGCACGGACGGTGGGTCAACCACCTTCCTGCCGATCACGGTAGGGCTGAGCTTCGGTAAGTAGTAAGCGACCTCTGGCGGCGTGAGCCGCGTCACGATAGAGGGTGTAAATCACGGCCCGTCAGCATCCTAGCTGACGGGCCGTCGGCGTTTTAGGGGACGCCTAGTTGACAGAAACCCATGTGGTTCTTAACGATGTGGCGGTTTTCACCACCCCAACTGGAGGATGGTATGCGGAAGCTTACGAGTACTCTGGTGGCGGCGGCCGCCTTGGTGGCGCTCCCCCACCTCGCACTTGCCCAGCGGACGCGTGCTGCTGGCGCCGGCGGTCCTAAGAACGAAATCGGCGTCGATTTGGGCGCAGAGTACAGCCATAATGGAAGCGGTTGCACCACGGATTGCAGCGGGCTTGGCATCGGGACACCCCTCGATATTCGGTGGGGCTTCATGTCCAACGGGCCGCTTTCGTTCGAGCCGCGGTTTTCACTCAGCTATCTCTCGGGGGGTGCCTCCCCGATCGGTGGTCACGAGCTCGTGTTTAATCCCGACGTGAACGTTCTCTATCGCATGGGGAAATCCACAGCGCGTAAAGGCATGTAC
>JBKPDZ010000070.1:0-10612 GCA_046728135.1 Gemmatimonadota bacterium
GTCTACAACTGGCCCACACAGATCAAAGTCGGCGATTCTGTCGCCATCGCGTTGATGGTGGAGGACTCGACTGGACTGCAGCATCCGGTGATCGACACGACGATGTTCTCCATCGTGAAGCAAGGCGGCGTCGCCTTTCATCAGGCACTTCAGTCGATCAGCGCCGTGACAGTGCTTCCGGGCCAGAACGCCTCGGGTACGTTCTTTCTTAAAGCCGTCGGTCCGACCGGTACCGCCACGGTTCGCTTCGAAAACCTGTACTACGGCGATCAGATCTTCACGGTCTCGATCACGCCCTAGCCGACTTGCCCGCGACCTCTCCCCCACCGCTCGTTTTCGCAATCACCGGCGCGTCCGGCGCGCCGTACGCGGTCCGGCTGCTCGAAATCCTTGCCAACTATCACGTGTCGACGTGGCTCCTCGTGTCGGCGCACGGCTGGCGGTTGCTGGCCGAGGAATGCGGTCTCAAAGATGAAGCGGCATTGAAACAGGCGACCGGCGGCGATTGGACCAGCGTCCGATCCTTCAAGGATGCGGATCGCGGCGCGGAACCGGCCTCGGGATCGGTGCAGACGCTCGGGATGGTGGTATGTCCCTGCTCGATGGGCACGATGGCCGCGATCGCACAGGGCAGCAGCCGCTCCCTCATCGAGCGCGCGGCGGACGTGACGCTCAAAGAGCGGCGCAAGCTGATCCTCGTGCCGCGCGAAACGCCGCTGTCACTCGTGCATCTGCGCAACATGACGCTTGCGGCTGAAGCAGGAGCGACCATCCTTCCCGCGGCTCCCGGCTTCTATCAACGTCCCAAGGAAATTCGTCAGCTGGTGGACTTCGTCGTGCAGCGCATCGTGGACCACTTGGGGCTCGCCATTCAGCTGCTCAAGCCCTGGCAGGGGTGACCGTGGATGTGCGTGAGCTGCTGTCGCGAGACGTAACGCCGGAGCTGTACCGCGAAGTCCGCGAGCTCTGGAAGGCGCACTCCATCGCCGAGGACCGGCGCGACATCGCCGGGCTGATCGCGACGCTGACCCCGGACTGTGTGTACGAGGTGGTCGGCGAGGCGGGTGCCCGTTGGGAAGGCCATGCCGGCGCGACGCGGTTCTACACCGAGCTGCTCGGCGCGATTCCCGACATCCACTTCGATCTCCAACAGATCGTGATCGGCCCACAGGGAGTGTGCGAAGAGGCCAAGGTGACTGGAACGCAAAAGGGTCGCTGGCTCTCGCGGCCCGCAACCGGTGCGAAGGTTGAATTCCGCGTGGTGATCTTCTTTCCGTGGGATCCGCGCATCAAGAAGTTCAAAGGCGAGCGCGTGTTCCTACAGGTGTGAGTCGGGAGGCTCCATGGTTCTGTTGGCGTTGATCATGTTGCACGCTGCCGCGCAGGACACGACGCGCTACACCCACGCCGATACCTTGCGCGGCTCGAACGGGCCCGCGCGCGCCTGGTGGGACGTGCAGTTCTACGACCTCCACACGCGCGTAAACCCTCGTGATTCCAGCATCAGCGGCTGGAATGCGATCACCTACCGAGTCCTCCAGGCTCCGCCCGCGCGCGAGATGCAGATCGACCTGCAGGTGCCGCTCGAAGTGGACAGCATCGTCCAGGACCGTCGCAGGCTCACCTCTCGCCGGGATGGCAACGCGTTCTTCGTGACGCTGGCGACGCCGCAGCGCGCCGGCACGACGCGCACGATCACGGTGTGGTATCACGGCAAGCCACGTGTCGGCCGGCGACTCCCCTGGGACGGTGGGTTCACGTTCCCGTTGGACAGCCTGGGCCGTCAGTGGATCGCCACCGCCAACGAGGGCCTGGGCGCCAGCGTCTGGTGGCCGAACAAAGACCACCTGGCCGATGAGCCCGACAGCCAACGCATCGCCATCACCGTGCCCGATTCTCTGATTGACGTGTCGAATGGCAGGTTGCGCCGTACCACCCAGAATCGTGACGGCACCACCACGTACGAGTGGTTCGTCACGAGCCCGATCAACAACTACGACATTGCCATCAATGCGGGGCACTACGCGCACATCAGTGACACGCTGGCCGGCGAGGCGGGCCGGCTGACGCTCGACTTCTGGCCGCTCGACTATCACGCCGATACCGCGCGGCGACAGTTCCAACAGGCGATTCCCATGCTGCGGTGCTTCGAACATTGGTTCGGGCCGTATCCATGGTACGCCGATGGCTACAAGCTCGTCGAGACGCCGCACCTCGGCATGGAGCATCAAAGCGCCGTCGCCTACGGCAACCATTTCCTCAACGGATACCTGGGACGCGACCTCTCGCGCACGGGACTGGGCCTGCAATGGGATTTCATCATTGTGCACGAGAGCGCGCACGAATGGTGGGGGAACAATATTTCCGCGCAGGACCACGCGGACATGTGGCTGCACGAGAGCTTCGCGAATTACGCCGAGGGGATTTACACGGAGTGCCGCCTGGGGAAGATGGCGGGCGCCGCGTACATGATCGGCGCGCGGAGCGGGATCCGCAACGACCGGCCCATCGTGCCCGTCTTCGGCGTCAACGCGCAGGGCTCGGGCGACATGTATCCCAAGGGCGGCAACATGTTGCACACGATTCGCGCGATCATCGACGACGACGCGAAGTGGCGCGACATCCTGCGGGGACTGAATAAGACGTTCTGGCACCAGACCGTCACGGGCAGGCAGGTCGAGGACTATATCAGCCGCGAGGCGGGCATCGATCTGAGCAGGGTGTTCGCGCAGTATCTCACGACGACGCAAATCCCCGTCTTCGAGTACCGAGTCGAGACCGGTAAGCTCGCGTATCGTTGGACAAACGTGGTGTCGGGATTCGACATGCCGCTGCGGGTGATGGTGCCGGGACTGGGCACACGGTTGCTACGGCCTACCGAAGCGTGGCAGACGATTGACGTCGCTGCGGCGAACGCGGGCGAGCTCAGCGTGGACGAGAATTTCTACGTCGCGGCACGAGCGGTGGGAGCGACGACCGGCCAGTGAGACTCGGCGTTATCTCGGACACGCACGGGATGCTGCGGCCGCAAGTGTTCGAGATCTTTCGCGAAGTCGATCACATACTCCATGGCGGAGATGTCGGGCGTAGTGACCTCCTGATCGAGCTGCGCGCCCTGGCACCGGTGACCGCCGTGTACGGCAACAGCGACGGCTTCGACGTGCGATCGCAGCTCCCCCAAGTCGCCGAGATTGAGCTCGACGGTTTTCCGATCGTGGTGACGCATGGAGACCAGTTCGGCAGTCCCAATCCCGCTACGTTGCACGAAGCCTTTCCTCGCGCCGAGATCATCGTCTTTGGGCACAGTCACCGGCCATTGCTGGAGCTGGTGGACAAGACCGTCACCGTGATGAATCCCGGTGGTGCGGGCGCGCCGCGCTTTGGAATCCCGCCGAGTGTCGGGATTTTGGAGCTCGAGGCCGGCATCCCACCGCGGGGCAGAATCGTGAATCTTCGGCTTGACCGGCGTCGTACCTAGCGGGCCCAGTCAGATCGTACAGGAGGTTCGGTGAGAGTCGGCCTGGTGCTCTTGCTTGTGGCGGCTGTTGGGTGCGCCAGCCATGCGGCCCCTCCTCCTGCTCGGGGGGGGGGCGCCGCCCCCAGTCCCGCGAGGCGGGGGTCGCCGCGCGCGGCGGCGTCGGCAACGCTGGACGACGTGCTGCGGGACGATCTGGCCGAGGACCACGCGTTCGCGTGGTCCGCAGGGCGGCCGCTCGCCTGGGGCGACTTCCAAGCGTCCCCGCCCTCGGGAGGCCCGGAAGGTGCGAAGACTTCGTACACACTCTACTGGGTCTGGAAATGCAGAGGTGAGGCGTTCGAGTTTCGGGTGATCGCCGGATTCCGGCCGCGGCAGTCCTGGGTGAAGGCGATCGTCCTCAACGACAGCACGCAACGCGGGACCGTCCTGCGCCACGAGCAGACGCATTTCGATCTGGCGGAGGTGCATGCCCGCCGGATGCGGCGCGCGTTCGCGGAGTTGGCCCGCCCCTGCGGCAACACAGATGCGGAGCTGAGAGCCTTGGCGGAGCGGCTCGCCCAGGAGGAGCAGGTCGAGCAGCGCCGCTACGATGCCGAGACGAACCATGGGCTGCTAGCGGACCAACAGGCGGCGTGGAGCCGCAACATCGCGCGGCGGCTCTCTTCGCCTTGACCGGCTTCGTACCAGTTCTTAGTTTGCTCGTAGAAGCCTCCGAACATACGAAAGGGTCTCGGACTGAAATGATTCGTTATTCCACCGTCTCGCCCATGCTGCGTCGTATCTGGGCTGAGCCTGGCACGCAGTGCCGGCTTGGGCCGTTCGACGACGCGCGTGGGCGTATTGCGTCCGGCATCGCCGGCGCCGGTGGAGGTGGGGGAGCACCCTAGAAGTCGATCGGATCTAGTTCGCGCCGTGATCCGGCCTTCCGGGTGCTTCATGGGACCTGGGAGGCCGTTCTGTTGAATGATCAATGATCAATGATCATTGGTCATTGATGATTGAGAGGGGATCACGGACATGAGCACACTGCAACATCTCGACGACCACATCATTGGGCGCTACACGGACCAGCCGGCACGACTCCCTGCGGAGCTGCGCCGGAAGATCGAGCACGCCTGGCAGGGTGCCCCGGTCCAGCTGTACGCGCTCGCCGACCTCGACCAGAGCCTGCGGCTCACGGAAACGTGGCTGGCTCTCGGTCCCAGGCACCTCGCGGTCGCCAAGCGCGACAGCCAGGGCTGGGAGATCCACAGCGTCGAGCGGTCGCGCATCGAGGCGGTTCGTGAGGCCCCAGGCCTGTCGGCGAACACGCTGACGATCCTCGGGACCCCAGGGGAGCCGGCGCTCACGCTGCTGCGCTACACCCATCGGCAACGCCGCGCGTTCGAGAACATCCGCTTCGTGCTCGAGGAGCAGGTCCAGGGGCATGCGCGCGAGCTCGTGGACGGCGACGCCGACCGTCTGTACGCCGAGAGCGTGGCGCGGCCGGTTCGCGATGCGCAGGCGCTCGTGTCGGGTCGCCAAACAGCGGTGATCCGGCGGTTGCTCGGCTACCTCAGGCCGTACCGGCGGCAGCTGACGCTCGGCATGGCCGCGGCGACCGTCATCACGCTGGTCAGCTTGATCCCGCCATATCTCGCGGGCTATCTGATCGACCGCGTGGTGCGGCCGGCGCAGGCGGGCACGTTACCGCTCGCGCGCGCTGGGACGATCGCGGGCCTCGCGGTCGTCGCGATGGCCGTCGTCTACCTGATCAAGCAGGCGGCGGCGCTGGTCCGGCTCCGGCTGATGTCGATCCTCGGCGAGTGGGTCGCGCGCGATCTGCGGGACGAGCTGTACGAGCACATCCAGCGGCTGTCGCTCGCGTTCTTCTCGCGCAAGCGCACGGGAAGCTTGATCACGCGCGTGTCCGCCGATACCGACCGGCTCTGGGAGTTCCTGGCATTCGGCGTGGTGGACGTGTCGCTCTCGCTCGTGCAGCTGCTTGGGCTGGGGACGGTTCTGCTCACGCTCGATTGGAAGCTCGGCTTGGTGATGACGTTGCCGATCCCGGTGTTCTGCTGGGTGATCTACCGGCACGGCGAAAACATCAGCCGGTTGTTCATCCGCGCCTGGCGCAAGTGGTCGCGCGTGACGGATGTGCTGTCGGATACGATCCCCGGCATCCGGGTCGTGAAGGCGTTCAATCAGGAAGAGCGCGAGATCGGCCGGTTCGGCGAGCGCAACCAGGACGTGACGGCAGAGTTCAACCGTATTCACGCGTCGTGGACGACGTTCTGGCCGCTGCTCGTCCTCGGCGTGCACGCGATGACGATTACGGTCTGGATATTCGCGGTGCCGCGGCTGCTGGGCACGGGGGCGCATCTGCCGGTGGGAACGTTCGTCTCGTTCCTGCTTTACACGACGATGTTCCTCGCGCCGATCGACGTGATCGGGCAGATGGCGCGCACGATCAACCGGGCGACGACGTCGGCGCACCGGGTGTTCGAAGTGCTCGACACCGAGCCGGAGATCCGCGACGTGCCGGAGCCGGTGCGGCTCGAGCCGGTGCACGGGCGGGTGACGTTCGAGCATGTGACGTTCGGGTACGATGGCGTTCGCCAGGTGCTGCGTGGCGTGAGCTTCGACGTCGCGCCTGGTGAGTTGATCGGGCTCGTCGGGCCGTCGGGCGGCGGCAAGACCACGATCGTGAACCTGATCGCGCGCTTCTACGACGTGAGCGGGGGAGCGATTCGCATCGACGGTGTCGATATCCGGCAGCTCGATACGGGCCACTACCGCCGGCAGATCGGGATGGTGCTCCAGGATCCGTATCTGTTCCACGGGACGGTGCTGGAGAACATCCGGTACGGCCTGCCGGAAGCGCCGTTGCAGCAAGTGGTCGCCGCGGCTCAGGCGGCGAACGCGCACGACTTCATCACCAAGCTGCAGCACGGCTACGACACGGTGGTGGGGGAGCGTGGGCATACGCTGTCGGGCGGGGAGCGCCAACGCGTGTCGATCGCGCGCGCGATTCTGCACGACCCTCGGATCCTCATTCTGGACGAGGCGACAAGCAGTGTGGATACGGAAACGGAGCGGGAGATCCAGCAGGCGCTCGAGCGGCTGGTGGCCGGCCGCACCGTGTTCGCGATCGCGCACCGGCTGTCGACACTGCGCAAGGCGTCGCGGCTGTTCGTGATCGAGGACGGCAGGCTGATCGAGCACGGAACGCATGCGGAACTCTTGGCACGGCCTGAGGGAAAGTACCGGAAGCTGTATGAGATGCAGTTACAACTCGCGTGACTGGTGTCTGGTGTCAGGTGTCTGGTTTTCGAATGACAGACACCCGACACCAGGCACCTGAAACCAGGGAGGTTTTTATGCAATCGACGCTAGTCCGGCGCAGAGACGATGGTGCCAGCAGGAAGTCGGGAGGCCTGAGTCTCGAATGGCGGTCCGACGGCTCACTGTGGGCCACGAAGGAAGGTGAGGAGCGGCCAGTGTCGGTTCGGCGCTGCTTCCCGTGGTCCGAGCCTGCCCAGCATCTGTCCTTGCGTGATGCGGACGAGGAGGAGTTCGCGCTCGTCAGGGATCCCGCCGAGCTCGATCCGCGCTCGCGCGCGGCGCTGGAAATGGCGCTCACGGTGGCGGGGTTTGTGTTCGAAGTGACGCGGGTGCTGGAGATCGAGGAAGAAGTTGAGATCCGGCATTGGCGCGTCGAGACGCGGCAGGGTCCGCGGATGTTTCAAACCAGGCTCGACGATTGGCCGCGCACCTTGCCGCACGGTGGGCTGCTGATCCGCGATCTGGCGGGCGATTTGTATCACCTCGCGGCGCCGGAGCAGTTGGACCGGCAGAGCCGTGAATTGCTGTGGTCGTTTGTGGATTGAGGGCGGGGCCGGGGGGGTGGGGTGGGGGGGGGATGGAACATCGCGGTGATCGAATGGTCACACGCGGGAGCGATCCTCGCTGCAACCCAGGAGATCATATGCCACGCTCTCGCTCCGCCTCCCCACTGTCACGCCGCGCGTTTCTCTCGACCGGGGCCGCGGCCGCCGGCGCTCTCGCCCTCGGGTGTGCCGACCGCTCGGTCTTCGCGCATTACCCGCGAGCCGCCCGCAGACGCGGCGGCGAGCCCGCCGCGTCCGGCATCGAGCACATCGTGGTTATGATGATGGAGAACCGGTCGTTCGATCACTTGCTAGGTTGGCTCCCCCGGGCCGACGGTAGGCAAGCGGGTCTGTCGTACACCGATGCAGCCGGCGCGTCGTTCGCGACATACCCACTCGCCCCCGACTTCCAGGGGTGCGGCCATCAGGATCCGGATCACTCGTACGACGGCGCGCGGGTCGAGTACGACGACGGCGCCTGCGACGGTTGGTTGCGTGTCAACGACGTGTTTTCGATCGGTTACTATCGCCGCCGCGATCTCGCCTTCCTCGGCAACGCGGCGCCGCAGTGGGCGTCGTTCGACCGGTACTTCGCGGCGATCCTGGGACCCACGTTCCCCAACCGTCTGTACCAGCACGCGGGCCAAACCGATCGGATCGAGAACTCGTTTACGGTGTCGACCCTGCCGACGATCTGGGACCGCCTCGCCGCCGCTGGGCTGGACGGTCGCTACTACTTCGGCGACGTGCCGATTCTCGGGCTGTGGGGCGAGAAGTACGCGGGGATCAGCCGCCCGCTCGAGGCGTTTTTCGCCGACTGCCTCGCGGGCACCATGCCGCACGTGGCCTTCGTGGACGGGCCGTTTCTCAGCGAGTTCGCCGGCACGGGCTTTGACGACCACCCATTCAACGACGTCCGCGCCGGCGAGGCGTTCATGAACCAGGTCTATCGGGCCGTCACGACCAGCCCGGCGTGGTCCAGCACGGTGCTGATCATCAACTTCGACGAATGGGGCGGGTTCTTCGATCACGTCCCGCCGCCGCTCGCGCCGCTTCCCGACGCCGACCGTGCCGCGGGATCCGACGGGCGCGTCGGATTCCGCACGCCGACGCTCCTGATCTCGCCGTTCGCGCGCCGGGCCCATACGTCTCACGTGGTCTACGATCATACGTCGATACTGCGGCTGATCGAATGGCGCTGGAATCTCGAGCCGTTGACGGTGCGCGACGCGACCGCCAACAATCCGGCCGACGAGTTGGACTTCCAAAACCCCAACCTGCTCGCGCCGGCCTACGCCGTCCCGCCCGTGGTCGGGCTGCCGTGTCCGGGCAACCCCGTGCCGGCCTCGACGCGGCGCTCACTCTGGGCCGAGCTGCGCCGCGTGTCGCAGGCACGGGGTTGGCATGTATGAGTCATGAGGCGGCGCCGGTTTCAACCTGCACGCCTCCGCCGCACGCAGGCACAATCTCCGGCACCTGGGGGTAGCTCCGGGCACGGAGGTACCTATGACACGCACACTCGCTTGCGTCATCGCTGCCGCACTCGCCGGTGCCGGATCGGCGAGGGCGCAGACCGGCTTGGGATTGAAGGGTGGCTTCTCGTACGGCAACGTCTCGAACCGCGGCCTCCTGCCCGGCAACCTCACGGAGCGGACGGGATTCGCCCTCGGGCTGTCGGCCGGCACGGGCCGCAATATGCTGGGGTTCGGCGTCGAGGCGCTGTACGCGCAGCGCGGCGTCGTCGGCGACAGCGGACCCGCCGAGCGCAAACTCGACTACGCGGACGTGCCGCTGTTCGTGCGCGTATTGTTCCCGTCGCCCGGCATCGCGCCCTACGCCTACGCGGGTCCGCAGGTCTCCTTCGAGCTGCGCTGCCGCGCCGGATCGTCGCCGTGCCCCGACACCAACCGGCCGTCCACCAGCTACGCCGCGGTGATCGGCGGCGGCGCGCGCCTCGGCGCCGCCAGCGCGTTCACCATCGAGGGCCGCTACATCTACGGCCTCACAGACTTGAAACTCAGCACGATCGCCAGTTCGGAGAGCTACAAGACCCGCTCGTTCTTGATTCTGGCTGGCTGGGCGTTCTAACTGTCCAACCTACCGCTGACATCTCCGGCAAAACGTCGTCTGCCGCTTATCGATCTCGTGCGTCATCACGAGCGTCCGGCCACAGTGCACACATTTCTCGCCACCCCGGCCGTAGACCCGCAGCTCGAACTGAAAACGGCCCGGCTCGCCGGTTCCCGTGCGATAGTCCCGCAGCGTCGTGCCCGACGCCAAGAGCGCACGCTGGAGCACGTCCACGATCGCGGCATGGAGCCGGGCGAATTCTTCGAGTGACAGCTTGTGTGTTTGCTTGGACGGCTTGAGCCTGGCGTCGAACAACGCTTCATTGGCGTAGATATTGCCAACGCCCGCCACGCGCCGCTGATCCATGATCGCCTTCTTGATAGCGGTGCGCGTCCCCTTCAGGCGATTGGCAAACACGAAGGGCGTGAACGTGTCCTCGAGCGGCTCAGGCCCGATCCGGCCGGTATAGGCTATCCAGCCTTCCTCATCGAGCAGCCAGATAGTGCCGAGGCGGCGCACGTCGCGGTACACGAACTGCCGTCCATCGCTCAGCGTGCCGATCAAGACTGCATACTTGAGTTCCTCGCGCGTCACCGGCCGGTCGTACACGACCAGCGAACCAGTCATACGCGGCTGGATGACCATGCGGTGCCCGCTCGCGAGCCGGAATACGGCGTGCTTGGCGCGGCGAGAGACTTGCTCGATCGTGTTGCCCTGGAGCGTCTTGATGAGGCGTGGCTTCGAAACCTGACGCAGCACGTCGGTCTTCCTGAGTTCTGCGCTGGCGATGCGACTCCCCTCGAGGCGAGGGGCAATTTCGCGAACGATCGTTTCGACTTCAGGCAGCTCCGGCACGCTCGATCTCCCGCCAGGCGATATCGCGGCGCCAGGTCTTGCCCTCGAACGCAATCCGCTCGGCGGCGCCGCGACTCGCGCGCGCGGCGTCGGATACGGTGGCTCCCAGACCCGTCACGCTGAGCACGCGCCCGCCGGATGTGCGCAGCCTCCCTTCGTTGTCGCGGTACGTGCCGGCGTGAAAGACGATCACATCATCTCCCAGCTGTGCCGAATCCGGGAGTCTGATCGCTACGCCTTTCTCCGGGTTCTCGGGATAGCCGCGCGCGGCCAGCACGGTCGTGACGGCGGCGCGCTCGACGACCAACACTTGTTGGGTCGGCAGCGGGCGCCACTG
>JBKPDZ010000071.1:0-19421 GCA_046728135.1 Gemmatimonadota bacterium
AGCTTTGCCTGGACGCCAACCACTACCGGGGATCACAGCCTGGTGGCCAGCCAGAGCCTGAAAGACGATCGGCCCGGAAACGATCAGCGCTCGCTCACGATCCCGGTCCCTGCGCCGCTGACGGATATTGCCGTGAGCAGCATCAGCTCGGCAGCCGCGGTGACGCAGGGGCACGTCGTGAACGTCGGTGTGACGGTGGCAAACGCCGGCAACCAGAACGTGGCGGACAGTTTCCAAGTCACTCTGCGGGACGCGACCGACGGGGTGACGATCGGGACGCAGACCGTCAATGGGCTGGCCGTGGGCGCCAACAAGATGGTCACGTTCAGCTGGGATCTCAGCTCGGCGTCGCTCGGCGACCACACGCTGATTGCCACGCACAACCGGACCGACGACAACGCGGCAAACAATCAGCGCAGCGCCGTCGTCACGGTGAATCCCAGGCCAACCGACATCGCAGTCACCGGCATCACGGCGCCGGCGCGGGTGGCGCTGGGTGACACCGCGCACATCGTCGTGACGGTGAAGAACGCCGGCGAGGTGGATGTCACGACGAGCTTCAACGTGGAGTTGGCCGACGGGTATAACGGCCCGGTGATCGGCACGCAAGCAGTGCCGGGCCTCGCGGTGGGGGCGAGCGCAACGGTCGACATCCCTTGGAACACGGCGGGTGCGGCCACGAACGGCCACACGCTGTTCGCGACTCAGAAACTGCCCGATGATGTCTGGTCGAACAACAGTATGGCGATCGCGGTGATCGTCATGCCGCCCGCCGATATCGCGGTGAGCCTGAGCGCACCCGCGACGGTGATTCAGGGGTCCAGCGCCGCGATTCAAGTCAGCGTTTCGAACGTCGGCGGGCAAAACGCCACCGCGAATTTCGACATCACGCTGCGAGATGCGACGGCGGGGGTGACGATTGGCACGCAGACAATCATCGGGGGATTGCAGACGGGCGGCGGCACCACGCGCACATTCAACTGGAACACCGCGGGAGCGACGCTGGGCGGTCATACGCTCGTCGCGACGCACACGTACACGGACGGCAACACCGCGAATAATCAGAGCTCCGCCACGGTCTCGGTGAACGCTCCGGCGAATGATGTCGCCGTGACGGCGTTCAGCGCGCCCGCGTCGATCGGGAAGGGCAGCACGGCCACCTTGAGCGTGACCCTGCAGAACATCGGCGGACTGAACGTCGCGAGCAGCTTCAACGTCGTAGTCATCGATCAAACCGCCGGCGGTATCACGCTCGGAACGCAGACCGTGACCGGACTGGCCCCGGGCGCCAGTACCACCCGCTCGTTCAGCTGGAATACCGGAACGGCAGCGGTCGGGTCACATACGCTCGTCGCGAGCCACACCCTGACGGATGACGTCGCCGCCAACAACCAGCGCTCCGCGAACGTCAACGTGCTGGCAACGCCGGCGGACCTGGCGGTGGCGAGTATCTCCGCGCCGGGTCAGGTGACCGTGGGTGACACCGCTCCGGTCGTGGTGACGGTGCAGAATGTGGGCGGGCAAGATGTCACGGCGAATATCGACGTCGTGCTGACAGACGGCACAGCGGGCAACGCGGTCCTCGGCACGCAGACGATCCCCGGTCTTGCCGCCGGGGCCAGCGCCACAAGCACCATCAATTGGAATACGGCCGGGGCGGCGATCAGCGGTCATATCCTGACGGCGACGCAAAAGCTGCCTGACGCGAACTCGAGCAACGACGCGCGCGCCATCGCGATTACCGTCACCACGCCCCGCCTCCACGTCGGCAATCTCGCCGGCGCCGGCGCGAGCAACGGGAGCACGTGGTCGGCGACGGTTCAGATCACCGCCCACAACTCCGCGCACAAGGTTATGAGCGGCGTCACCGTGCGGGGCCTTTGGAATGGAACCGCCCCGGAGGTGCAGTGTGTGACCGGCGATGACGGGACGTGTACGGTCGCCCTGTCGTCCATTCCCCTTACGACGTTCTGGGCGTCATTCGGGGTGACGGGTATGACCCTCACCGGGGCTACGTACTACCCGTACGCGAACCACGATCCGGACGGAAGCAGCAACGGCTATTCCCAAGCCGTGAGACGGCCCTGACTTTGAGGGCTGCGGTCCGTCGCCTGAAGACGGCGGTGCTGCTGTCCGGCGTCTTGGTGGCGTGCGGAAGGAGGACCACGGTTGTGCCCACGCGCAGCATTGATGAGGCTCTCGCGGCGCACACCGATTCCTTGATGGCGCTGCCCGGCGTCGTCGGGACGGCGATCGCCTCCTGCGACGGCGAGCGCTGCATCAAGGTGCTGCTGGCCGACTCCAATCCGGACACGAAGCGCAGAATTCCCGCACGCCTCGAAGGCTACCGCGTGGTCGTCGAGGTAACTGGAACTATCAGACCGCAATAAGAACATGCGGCGCAAACCCCGATCGGGAAAACGCGGTGCTAGGGGATCGACGTCATCGCCGTCCCCAATTGGCGCCACAGATACACGTAGGTCAGCGCGAGCTCTTTTGCGACTTGCGCGTTCGTGACTCCGGCGCCGTGTCCGCCTTCCGTGTTCTCGAAGTAGTAGAACGGAATCCCCATCGACTCCATCTTGGCGGCCATCTTGCGCGCGTGGCCCGGATGCACGCGGTCGTCGCGCGTGGTCGTCGTGAACATCACCGTCGGATACTTCGTCCCTGCTTTCAGATTCTGGTAGGGTGAGTACCGCGAGATATAGGCCCAGTCTTCCGGCTTGTCCGGATCGCCGTACTCCGCCATCCAGCTCGCGCCCGCGAGGAGATGATTGTAGCGCTTCATGTCGAGCAGCGGGTTCTGAATCAGGATGGCGTTGTACAGCTCTGGATGCTGCGTGAGCGCGACGCCCATCAACAGGCCGCCGTTGCTTCCCCCGCGGATGCCCAGATGCTGCGGGCTGGTGATGCTGTCCCTGATCAGCTGCTGCGAGATCGCCGCGAAATCGTCGTAGATGCGCTGCCGGTGTTCCTTCAAGCCGGCGCGGTGCCACTGCGGGCCGAATTCCCCGCCACCGCGAATGTTCCCGAGCACGAACACGCCACCGCGCTCGAGCCACGCCGCGCCGGTGTGACTGCTGTAGCTCGGCGTACTGGCGATTTCAAATCCGCCGTACGCTCCGAATAACGTCGGATTACTGCCGTCATACTTGAGGTCGCGACGATGCACGACGAAGAACGGGATCTTCGTGCCGTCCTGCGACGTCGCTTCCTTTTGTTCGACGACCAGTCCCGAGGCATCGAACATCGCCGGCAGGCGCTTGACCTCCGTGACGCTGCCATTCTCCGCCGTCACGTACAACGTCGTCGGCTGAATGAAGTTGGTGAAGGTGAAGAAGTACCGGTTCGAGTACGCGGATGTGGCAACCACGCCGACCGTGCCAATATCTGGTGCCGGCACTTTGTCGAACGTCCAGCGCCCGCCCTGATAGCGGTAGCGTCGCAGCTCGCCCTGCACGTTGTTCAAGATGTTGAGCAGCAAATAGTCACGCGTGGACGTCACGCCATTGATGGTCTCACGCGGACCCGGCTGCGTCACGAGCTGAAAGGCGCGCTTGCCGGCGAGAAAATCGTCGACCGACATCGCAATGAGCGAGCCGGTCGGCCAGGTCTTACCGCTGGCGGTCCACGGATCGCGCACGTACACCACGAGCTGGCGTTGCACGAGACGGATGTCGGCGTCGGCGGGCGTGTCGATCTTGACGACCTTCCCCTGGTTGTAGACGTATTGCGCCCGGTGGTAGAAGTCCGTCCCGTCCGTGATCATGAGGTAGCGGCGCGCACCGTCATTCGTGCTGAATGACCCCGCGCTCACATGGTCGGTCGGCGCTTCGTACACCGTCGTCGCAGTCGACAACGGAGTGCCGCGCCTCCAGAGCTTGATGATCCGGGCATAGCCGGAGGTCGTCATGCTGCCTGGTCCGAAATTCGTACCCACGAGGAGGGTGTTGTCATCGACCCAGGTGGTGCTCGTCTTTGCCTCGGGGATCGTGAATCCGCCGGCGACGAACTGCTTGGTCGTCAGGTCAAACTCACGCCGTTCCGTCGCGTCCGACCCGCCGCGCGACAGGGCGACCATGCAGCGCCGGTATGCGGGCTCGAAACAATTGGCTCCACTCCACGACCAGGTGACTCCTTCCGCCTTGCTCAATGAATCCAGATCGATCACCGTCTCCCACGACGGATTCGCGGTGGCGTAGCTCGCCCATGTCGTCCGGCGCCAAATCCCCCGCTCGTGGTCGGCATCCTGCCAGAAGTTGTAGAGCGCGTTCCCCACGATGCTCGGGAAGGCGATCTTGTCTCTGGAGTCGAGGATCTGCTTGATCCGATCGTACAACGTCTGATACAACGGCGACCGGGTGAGCTCGGCGAGCGTCGCGGCGTTTTTCGCGTTGACCCACTCCATAGAGCGGGCGCCTTCGACGTCCTCGAGCCAGATGAACGGGTCGTCGGGAGGGGCGCTGGGAGAAGTCGGCTGCTGCACGGCGAGGGCGAGGACCAACAGCAGGTGAGTCATGGCAAGCTCCTGGTGAAGCGTTCAAGACGGCGCTCGTAAGGTACGAGCCAACCCTTTGGTCCACTAGGAGTTTTGGCCCTACCGTCATTTGGTCTGGCGGTTAGCTTCCCCCCGGCATGAATGTCATTCCCCAGCGCGTCAAAGATGGATTTGTCAGGTTGACCGGACCGCTGGCGCGTGGCTTGATCGCGGGCGGCGTGCATCCGAACACGATTACCACCGTCGGGACACTGGTGGTGATCGGCTCGGGGGTGGCCTTCGGCACGGGTTTCGTCCGGCTGGGCGGTTTGTTGCTGCTCGTCAGCGGTTTGTTCGACATCCTCGACGGGCAGGTCGCGCGGCTAGGCGGCAAGCTGACGGCGTTCGGCGCCTTCTACGACTCGACGCTCGATCGGGTGGGCGAGGGGGCGGTTTTTAGCGGGCTGATCTTCTATTTTTTGACCGGCCCGCTGCCGAGTACCCTCAAGGCGCGCGCGATTGCCGCGGGCTTGGTCGCCCTGATCGCGTCGCTGCTGGTTTCGTATACGCGTGCGCGGGCCGAGGCGCTCGGCGTGGAGAATAGGGTGGGCATTGCCGGACGCGCCGAGCGCATACTGCTCCTTGGCCTGCCGGCGCTGGTATTGGGTGCGGGACCCGGGCGCCCCGGGGTGGTGCTGTTCTGGATTGTGGCGGTGCTCGCGTTCGCCTCCGCGATCACGGTGATCCAACGGGTGGTGCACGTCGGGCGCGTGGCGCGCGGCGCGCCGCCGCCGTCGCTAGTTCCGAAACGTGACACGTTGCCAGGAGTCGCGGCGGCACGCCGCAAGGGACATTGATGGCTCGAGAGCAAACGGCGGTAGTGACTGGTGGCGAGCGGGAGATCGCTCCGGCCACGGGAAAACTGGGTGTGATGCTCGTGGGGCTCGGTGCCGTGTCGACGACCTTCATCGCCGGCGTCGAGAATGTGCGGCGCGGTCGCGCGCTGCCGATCGGCTCGCTCAGCCAGATGGCGACGATCCGGCTCGGGAAGCGCACCGAGAAACGCGCACCCAAGATCAAAGACTTCGTCCCGCTCGCGGACTTGAACGATCTCGTGTTCGCCGCCTGGGATCCGATTCCCGATGACGCGTATACGGCCGCCCTCAAAGCCGGCGTGCTCGACCAACACGAGCACCTCGAGCCCATCAAGGTATTTCTCCAGGGCATCAAGCCGATGCCGGCCGTCTTCGATCAGTACTACGTGAAACGGCTTCAGGGCACGAACGTGAAGCGCGGCAAGAACAAACGGGAGCTGGCCGAGCAGCTGCGCGAGGACATGCGCAGCTTCAAGAAGAGCGCGGGACTCGACCGCCTGGTCGTGGTGTGGTGCGCGTCGACGGAAGTCTTCATGACGCCCGGACCAGCGCATCAATCGCTCGCCGCATTCGAAAACGCGATGGAGCAGAACGACCAGTCGATCGCGCCCTCGATGCTGTATGCCTACGCGGCGCTGATGGAGAATGTCCCGTTCGCGAACGGCGCCCCCAACCTCACCGTCGACGTGCCGGCGATGGAGCGCTTGGCGGAAGAGCGCCACGTGCCGATCGGCGGCAAAGACTTCAAGACCGGTCAGACGATGATGAAGAGCGTCCTGGCGCCCGCGTTCAAGGCGCGGATGCTGGGTCTGTCGGGGTGGTATTCCACCAACATCCTGGGCAACCGTGACGGTGAAGTGCTGGACGATCCCGAGTCGTTCAAGACCAAGGAAGAGTCCAAGCTCGGCCTGCTCGAGCACATCCTGCAGCCGGAGCTCTATCCCGAGCTGTATGGGAAGGTCTACCACAAGGTGCGGATCAACTACTACCCACCGCGCGGAGATAATAAGGAAGGGTGGGACAACATCGACATTTTCGGATGGCTCGGCTATCCGATGCAGATCAAAGTCGATTTTCTCTGTCGTGACTCGATTCTCGCCGCCCCGATCGTGCTCGACCTCGCGCTCTTCTTCGATCTCGCCGCACGCGCCGGACTGTCCGGCATTCAGGAGTGGCTCTCCTTCTACTTCAAGAGCCCGCAGTTCGCGCAGGGCCTGTACGCCGAGCATGACCTGTTCATTCAGCAGACGAAGCTCAAGAACACGCTGCGCTGGTTGATGGGGGAGGAACAGATCACGCACCTCGGCATCGAGTACTACGAGTACGCGGAGAAGTAAGCTCACTCCAGGAGACCGTCCCGCATGATTCTCGGATTGCTGCAGAATCCCGCCCCCCCCCAGCATGCCGCGGGCGGTGAAGCCGCGCTCGTGCTGCCGAGCCTCGATCAGGCCACGTTTTTCGGGATTGGTGGCCGGTCTCTGTTGCTGTGGGGACTCGTCATCTGCGCCTTCGGCCTGCTGTTCGGTCTCGCGCAGTACACGCAGCTCCGCAACCTCCCCGTCCATCGGGCGATGCGGGAAATCTCCGAATTGATCTACGAGACCTGCAAGACGTACCTGGTCACGCAGGGCCGCTTCCTGCTGATCCTCTGGGTCTTCATCGGCTCGATCGTCGCCGTGTACTTCGGCGCGCTCGCCGAGACGGTGAATGCCGCCGGCGTGGCCGAGCGCGGCTTCCCCGCGATCAAGGTGATCATCATCCTGCTGTTCAGCCTGATCGGGATAGCGGGCAGCTACGGTGTGGCGTGGTTCGGCATTCGCGTGAACACGTTCGCCAACTCCCGCACGGCGTTCGCGAGCCTGACGGGCAAGCCGTACCCCAACCATGCGATTCCGCTGAAAGCCGGCATGAGCATCGGGATGCTGTTGATCAGCGTCGAGCTACTGCTGATGCTCGTGATTCTGCTGTTCATCCCCGGGGACTACGCCGGCCCGTGTTTTATCGGATTTGCCATTGGCGAATCGCTCGGTGCGGCGGCGCTGCGCGTCGCCGGCGGCATCTTCACGAAGATCGCGGATATCGGCGCCGATCTCATGAAGATCGTCTTCAAGATCAAGGAGGACGACGCGCGCAATCCCGGCGTCATCGCCGACTGCACCGGCGACAACGCGGGCGACTCGGTGGGGCCGAGCGCGGATGGATTCGAAACCTACGGCGTGACCGGTGTCGCCCTGATCTCGTTCATCCTGCTCGGCGTTCACAGCCCCCTGGTCAAGGTGCAACTGCTCGTGTGGATTTTCGTGATGCGCGTCATGATGATCGTGGCATCGGGGTTGTCCTACTTCCTCAACGCCGCCGTCACCAAAGCCAAGTACGCGAACGCAGACCACATGAACTATGAAGCACCGCTGACGACGCTCGTCTGGCTCACGTCGTTCGTGTCCGTCGCACTCACGTTCCTCGCCTCGCGGCTGCTGATCCCCGATGTCGGCGGGAATCCGACGCTGTGGTGGAAGCTCTCGCTCGTCATCACGTGCGGCACGCTGGCCGGGGCGATCATCCCCGAATTCGTGAAGGTGTTCACCTCGGTCGGCTCACGCCACGTGCGCGAGATCGTGACGTCGTCGCGCGAGGGCGGCGCCTCGCTCAACATCCTCTCGGGATTCGTCGCCGGGAACTTCAGCGCGTTCTGGTTAGGGATGACCATGATGACGCTGATGGCCATCGCATTTGGCGTCAGCACCACGGGTCTGGGCGCGCTGATGGTTGCGCCCGCGGTGTTCGCGTTCGGTCTCGTGGCCTTCGGCTTCCTCGGCATGGGGCCGGTCACGATCGCGGTCGACTCATACGGGCCGGTCACCGACAACGCACAGTCCATTTACGAGCTGTCGCTCATCGAGCAGGTGCCGCATGTCCGTGCCGAGATCAAGAGGGATTTCGGCTTCGAACCGAACTTCGCGCAGGCGAAAGAGAACCTGGAAGAGAACGACGGAGCGGGGAACACATTCAAGGCGACGGCAAAGCCGGTTTTGATCGGCACGGCAGTGGTCGGTGCAACCACGATGATTTTCTCGATCATCGTCGCGCTCACCCGCGGGCTCGAGCCCGCGCTGTTGTCGAATCTGTCGATCCTGTACCCGCCGTTCCTACTCGGCCTGATCACCGGCGGCGCAGTGATCTACTGGTTCACCGGTGCCTCGACGCAGGCCGTAACCACCGGCGCCTACCGCGCGGTCGAGTTCATCAAGGCCAACATTCGGCTCGAGGGGACGCCCAAGGCCTCCGTGTCGGACAGCAAGAAGGTGGTGGCGATCTGCACGCAGTACGCGCAGAAAGGGATGTTCAACATCTTCCTGACGGTTTTCTTTGCAACCCTCGCGTTCGCGTTCTTCGAGCCCTACTTCTTCATCGGCTACCTGATCTCCATCGCGTTGTTCGGCCTGTATCAGGCCATCTTCATGGCCAACGCGGGCGGTGCCTGGGACAATGCCAAGAAGATCGTCGAGACCGAGCTCAAGCAGAAAGGCACGGAGCTGCACGCCGCGACGGTCGTGGGCGACACGGTGGGCGATCCGTTCAAGGACACCTCGTCGGTGGCCATGAATCCCATTATCAAGTTCACCACACTGTTCGGCCTGCTCGCGGTCGAGCTGGCGGTGTCGCTGACCGCCGCGCGCGGTGCCACGTTGAGCCTGGTGCTCGGCGGCGCGTTCCTCGTCATCGCGCTGGCCTTCGTGTGGCGCTCCTTCTACGCGATGCGCATCGAGCACGCCGTACGGCCGGAGGCAGCGCGAGCGCGGGTCCAGGCGCGCTAACGAGGACGTCGTGACGACGACCCAGATCGCCGTCACGGCGCTTGGCGCCGTCGCCATCGTCTGGGTGCTCTGGTTCTTCCTCTTCTCGCGCGGCACAGCGGTTGCCGCGACCACGGGTGCCAGTGGCGTCCAGGAGGTCCGGGTCACCGTGAAGGGTGGGTACACGCCCGACACGATCGTCGTGCAGGCCGGGAAGCCGGTACGACTGCAATTCTATCGGGACGAGACGGCCGACTGCTCCGAGCGCGTCGTATTCGAGAAGTTCGGCATCGACCAGCAGCTCCCGCCGTTTCAGACGACCACCGTCGAATTCACCCCGGAACAGCCCGGCGAATATCCGTTTCGGTGCGGCATGAACATGCTGAAGGGATTGCTCGTCGTGGAGCCGCCGGGCGAGCGCCGCGCCGCCTCCTCGCCGCACAAGTTCCACGGTGCCGTGCATGAGTAAGACGCGCATCGTGCTCCCCATCGAAGGCATGACCTGCGCGAGCTGCGCCGCGACGGTGCAGGAAGCACTGGCCGGCGCGACCGGCGTCACCTCAGCCGGCGTCAACTTCGCGACGAACAAGGCCGCCATCGAATACGACTCCGCGCAAACCAATGTCGGCCAGCTCATCAAAGCGGTGCGCGAGGCGGGGTACAACTGCGGCAAGGCGACCGTGACGTTCGGCATCGTCGACCTCCACTATGCACCGAGCGTCGCCGCGCTCGAGCAGTCGCTGGCGAAGGTCAATGGCGTCATTCGCGCCGTCGCCAATCAGGCGACGGAAACGGCGACCGTGGACTACGTGCCGGGCGTCGCCAGCGCCGAAGATCTCGAACAGGCCGTGACTGCGGCCGGATTCGAGGTTGCGGAGCCGATCGCGGCCGAGGATCCGCTCGAGCGCGAGCGCATCGCGCGCAGGCGTGAAATCCGCACCCTCACCTGGAAGTTCGTCGTCGCCGCGGTCGTGACGGTCATCGCGATGCTCGGTGCGATGCTGCTGATGGCTGATCGGCCGATGGGTGAGAACGGCACGATGAAGCAGGTCGATCTGCTCGGTCGCCTGCTCATGCCGCTGGCGGTCTCGCTGCGCGACTGGGTGACCGGGCAGGGATGGGTCGTCGATCTCGAATGGATCAAGCGCGGGTTGGCGATCCTGGCGCTGCCCGTCGTCGCCTGGTCGGGCCAGCAGTTCTACAAGGGCGCGTGGAGCGCGCTGCGGCACCGCACCGCCGACATGAACACCCTCATCGGCGTCGGCACGGGAGCGGCGTACCTCTATTCACTGGTCGCGACGGCCGCGCCCACGCTCTTCTTGCGGGCAGGTCTGCCCGCCGACGTCTACTACGAGGCGGTCACTGCCATCATCGCGCTCGTGCTGCTCGGCCGGCTGCTCGAAGCGCGTGCGAAGGGTCGCACATCGGAAGCAATTCGTCGGCTGGCGGCGCTGCGGGCGAAGTCGGCGCATGTGCTCCGCGACCGCCAGGAGATCGACATCCCGGTCGAGGCGGTCATCGTCGGCGACATAGTGATCGTGAAACCGGGCGAGAAGGTGCCGGTGGACGGCATCGTCGGCGAGGGCGCATCCGCGGTGAACGAGGCCATGCTGACCGGAGAGCCGATGCCCGTGGCCAAGAAGCCGGGTGACGAAGTCATCGGCGGCACGTTGAACACGACCGGCACCATCACGTTCCGCGCGACGCGCGTGGGTAAGGACACTGCCCTCGGCCAAATCGTGCAGCTCGTCGAAGACGCGCAAGCCACCAAGGCCCCGATTCAGAAGCTCGCCGACCGCGTGGCGGGCGTATTCGTTCCGATCGTGATCGCCCTGGCGATCGCCGCGTTCGTGGCCTGGTTCGATCTGGGCCCGGCGCCACAGGTGCGCGCGCTGGTCTTCGCCACCGTGGCGTTCGTAACGGTGCTGATCATCGCTTGTCCGTGTGCGCTTGGGCTCGCGACGCCTACCGCGATTCTGGTCGGGACCGGCAAGGCGGCGGAGTCCGGGATCCTGATTCGGAGTGGTGAGGCACTGGAGCGGCTGGCCAACGCCCGCACCGTCCTGCTCGACAAGACCGGCACGATCACCGAGGGCAAGCCGACCGTCACACACATCGTCACGGCGAAGAAACCGGATGGCACGCCCATCAGTCCGGCCGATGTCCTCAAGTGGGCCGCGTCCGTCGAACAGCGCTCCGAGCATCCGCTCGCCCTCGCGATCCTCAAAGCCGCGCAGGACAAGCAGGTGTCGCTGCTGCCGGTCGAGAAGTTCGCGGCGATGGAAGGACGGGGCGTCCGCGGCACGGTGGACCGCCGCATCATCGAGGTCATCTCGCTCCGGCACGCGCGTGAGCGTAGCCTGGAGCTCGGCTCACTCGGCGGCGACGCCGATCGGCTCGCGGCGCAGGGGCGCTCGCCCGTGATCGTCGTCGTGAATAACACGGTGTATGCGGTGATCGCGATTTCCGACCCGATCAAGCCGACGTCCAAGACCGCGATCGAGCTGCTGAAGCGGCGCGGCATTCCGGTCGTGATGGTCTCGGGCGACTCGAAGAAGGGCGCGCAGGCGGTCGCCGCGGAAGTCGGGATCGACGAAGTGGTCGCCGAGGTGCTGCCGTCGCAAAAGGCGGATTTGGTAAAGAAACTCCAGCGCCAGAATGGCACGGCGCACATCGTGATGGTGGGCGACGGTATCAATGATGCCCCCGCGCTGGCGCAGGCGGACGTCGGGATCGCCATCGGCACCGGCACCGACGTCGCCATGGAAGCATCCGACGTGACGCTGATTCGGGGCGACCTGCGCGCGGTGTATACGGCGATCGAGCTCGCGCGCCGCACAATGCGGACGATTCGCTGGAACCTGATCTGGGCGTTCGGCTACAACGTGCTGCTGATTCCGATCGCCGCGGGTGTGCTGTATCCTGTCACGGGGTGGCTGCTCTCGCCGGTGCTCGCGAGCGCGGCGATGGCGTGGTCGAGTCTCTCCGTCGTCCTCAACAGCCTGACGCTGCGGGCCTTCAAAACTCCAGGAGCGGCAAGTCATGCGTTACTTCCACAGAACTAGCGCGAGTCCCGAAGCCGTGCTCGACGTGGCCAAGAGCTTTTTCGGCGGCCGGCTCGCGCCGGCGGAGGAGTCGCCGCGCCGCCGCGCCTATCAAGGGACCGTGGGGCGCATCACGATCAGCGCGCGACCCGAGGGTGGGCACTACACGTTTGTGGAAGCCGCGACCGACCAGGTGGGGGAGTCGGAGCTGGACAAGCTCGCCAAACGATTTCTCGCGGAGGTGCACAGGCTCGTCGAGCCCGCGCACGTCATGCGCGGTGCCTACTAGCCCGCGATGGTTGCGCTGTAGCCCGCTTTGACGATCGCCGCGACGAGTTGGTCGGTCGTCACGCTGTCGTCATCGAAGTCGACCTCCGCTTCGCCGTCCGGCAGGTCGATGACTGCCGAATAGACGCCGCTGACACCTTTCAACGCCTGCTCGACCTTCGCCTGACAGTGGCCGCAGGTCATGCCGGTCACGCGCAGCTTGATGTTCGCCATGGCTCCTCCCCCCCGACTATAATTTAGGGCCATGGCTCTTCCTGCGACTCGGCCCACCGCCGCCGTGCCTGCCGGTGCGGCACTCTCGGCCGACCAACTGCTCGAGATCTACTATTACCTGCGGCTGACCCGGACGCTGGAAGAGCGCCTGGTGGCGCTATACCGCCAGACCAAGGTGATCGGGGGGCTGTTTCGCTCCCTCGGCCAGGAGGGCGAATCGGTCGCCTCAGCGTATGCCCTGGAGCGGGGGCGGAACAAGGACATCCTGTCGCCGCTGATTCGCAACCTCGGCTCCCTGCTCGTGATGGGAGCCCAGCCGATCGAAATCCTCCGTCAGTACATGGCCAAGGCCGACAGTCCCACCCACGGCCGCGAGCTCAACGTCCATTTCAATGATCTGGAGAAGGGCTACCTCGGGCAGATCTCCCACCTCGGGGACATGATACCGGTGATGGCCGGCATCGCCCTGTGCTTCAAGCTGCGCCGTGAACCACGAGTGGGCTTGGTCTACATCGGAGATGGGGGCACGTCCACCGGCACGTTTCACGAAGGTGTGAACTTCGCCGCCGTCCAGCGCCTGCCGCTCGTCGTCATTGGTGAGTACAACCATTGGGCGTATTCCACACCGCCTGAGCAGCAATTCGCCGTGAAGGACCTCGCCGAGAAGGCGAAGGGATACGGCATTCCGGCGGTGACGGTGGATGGCAACGACGTGTTCGCGGTCTACGAGGCCACGCGATTCGCGGTGGAGCGCGCGCGGCGGGGCAAAGGCGTGCATTTCATCGAAGTGAAGACCTATCGTCGCAAAGGGCATGCCGAGCACGACGATCAGCATTACGTGCCGAAAGGCGAGCTGGAACAATGGGCAAAGGCGAACGACCCAGTCGATCGCTACGTCCAGCGCTTGATCGCCGCCGATCTTGTTGCCGAAGCGGACATGAAGGACATCGACGAGCGCGTGCGGGTCGAGGTCGATCAGGCGACCGACGCCTGCGTGAACGAGCCGTTGCCGGAGCCCGAGACCGCGCTGCCGGGCGTGTACGTCGATCCGCCGGCAGCCGCCAAACTCTGGTTCAAGAGTCTGTAATGGCCCCCCCCGCCCCCGAAGTCACGTTCCTCGAAGCGCTGCGTCAGGGGCTCTGGGAAGAGATGGAACGCGACGATCGCGTCTTCATCCTCGGCGAGGACGTCGGATTGTACGGCGGCGCGTTCAAGGTCACCGAAGGCTTCACCAAGCGTTTCGGCGAGTCGCGCGTGATCGACACGCCGATTTCCGAGGCGGCGATCGTGGGCGCAGCGGCCGGCGCGGCGCACATGGGCCTCCGGCCCGTGGCGGAGATGCAGTTCATCGATTTCATCTCCTGCGCCTACGACATGTTGACGAATTACGTGGCCACGGCGCGCTACCGCGCCGGGTTGTCGACCCCGATCGTCGTGCGCGGACCCTGCGGCGGGTACGTGCGGGGCGGGCCATTCCATTCGCAGAATCCTGAGGCGGCGTTCCTGCACACACCGGGCCTCAAGATCGTCTACCCCGCGACGGTCCGAGACGCGAAGGGCCTGATCAAGTCCTCGATCCGCGATGACGATCCGGTGCTCTATCTCGAGCACAAATGGTTGTATCGGCGGATCAAGGAACAGCTGCCCGAAGGCGAAGAGATTCTGACGCCGATCGGGCAGGCACGCATGGCGCGCGAGGGGAAGCATCTTTCCATTATCAGTTACGGCGCCACGGTGTGGAAATCGCTGGAAGCCGCCGACAAGCTCGACAAGGAAGGCGTGTCGGTCGAAGTGCTCGATCTGCGGACGTTGCTCCCGCTCGACGACGCCGCGATCGTCGCGACGGTGAAGAAGACGAACAAGGTGCTCATCGTGCACGAGGACACGCGGACCGGTGGCATCGCGGGCGAGATCGCCGCGCGCATCAACGAGCAGGCATTCGAATGGCTCGACGGGCCGATCATGCGGGTGACGGCGCACGATGTGCCGCTGCCGTATGCGCCGACGCTCGAGGACTTCGTGCTCCCGCAGACTGACGATATTGTGAAGGCCGCACGTTGGCTCGCGACCTACTGACGGAGAAAACATGGCACGCGTCGATGTGTTGATGCCGCAGATGGGTGAATCGATCGCCGAAGGCACCTTGAGCAAATGGCTCAAGAAAGTCGGCGATCCCGTGAAACGCGACGAGCCGCTGTTCGAGATCTCGACCGACAAAGTCGACGCCGAGATTCCCGCACCGGCCGCCGGTGTCCTGGCCGAGATCAAGGTGCAAGAGGGCCAGACGGTCCCCGTGCAGACGCTTGTCGCGGTGCTCGAGACTGAGGCGGGAGCGGCGGCGTCCAAGCCCGCGCCGGCTCCCACACCGGCGGCGCCGAAGCCCGAGCCGCCAAAACCAGCGCCCGCGCCGAAGGCCGAGGCACCCAAACCTGCGCCGCCGCCGGCGGCACCGGCGCCGGTCATGAAGAGCGACGGTGACGGAGGAGTCCAGACCGCAGAGCAGCGCCTCAGGACCAAGTCCACGCCGCTCGTTCGAAAAATCGCCGCCGAACACCGCGTCGACATCTCGCGCATTCCCGGGAGCGGCTACGCCGGCCGCGTGACGAAACAGGACATCCTCGGTTACATCGAGGGAGCTCCCGCCGCTGTCCCTTCAGGCCCGAGGCCCCAAGCCCCTGGCCCTGTCGGTCCCGTCGAGCATCCGGCCGTGGCACCGTGGCCAGGGGACAGGGTCGAGCCCTGGTCCAAGATCCGCAAGATCACGGCCGATCATATGGTCATGTCGCGGCGCGTGTCGGCGCACGTGGCGAGCTTCTTCGAAGTCGACTTCACCCGCGTGGCGCAGCTGCGCGCGAAAGCGAAGCAGAGCTATGCCGAGCGCGGCGTGAACCTGACGTTCCTCGCGTTCATCGCGAAGGCATGCGCGGAGAACCTCCGCACGCACCCGATCATCAACGCCGCGGTCTCCGGCGACAGCACGATCTACCGGGCGGACGTCAACGTCGGCATCGCGGTCGCGCTCGACTGGGGACTGATCGTCCCGGTGATCAAACATGCCGACGAGCTCTCGTTGCTGGGGATCGCCCGCGCGATCAATGAGCTCGGCGAGCGCGCGCGGACCAAGAAGCTGTCGCCGGACGACATCCAGCGCGGCACCTTTACGATCACCAATCCGGGCGGCTTCGGGCCGTTTGCCGGCATCCCGATCATCAATCAGCCCCAGGTCGCGATTCTCGGTGTCGGGGCGATCGAGAAACGGCCGAAGGTGGTAACGGCGCCGGACGGGACGGATTCCATCGCCATTCGGACGATGGGGATGTTGACGATGTCGTACGACCATCGCGTCGTCGACGGCGCCGACGCCGACAAGTTCCTGGCCGATCTGAAAAAGGTGCTGCAGGAGTTTCCCGAGGGAGCGGTGTGAGCATGCCGAAAGTCCTGACCGCTGCGCGCGTGCGCGTGCCCAGCCAGAACGAGACAGAGTACGTCAACACGCTGCGTGAGCTGAGTCAATTCGCCGAAGCGCGGGGCCAGCGGATTTGGTTGTTCCGCAACGCCAAGGACCCGCGGCTGTTCATCGAATTCTCCGAGAGCCCGACCGAGATGTCGCACCGCGCCCAGGCGTCGCGCCTGCCCGAGGAGATCAAACTCGAGCGACGGCTCCAGGCGCTGGCGACGTATGCGCCCGACGCCTGGGAGCTGTGGAGTGAGGTCCCCGTCGCCACGACGTCCCAGGCGTAAGACCATGGCGCGCCGCATTCTGACGGTAGACAATGATCGCTGGGAGGTCTTTCCCTCCGGCCGCGTGACGGTGTACGGTCGCGATCAGTTCGGTCTCATCTTCGAGCAAGGCACGGGACCGCAGCGCCGCCGGCGCGTTACGCATTATGCGCCGCTCGGCGCGCGGTCGCCCGACCGTGCCTTCGCGGAGTTGCCGGAGCGCGAGCTGCTCGAGCTGTTCCGCCAGTCGCAGCCGGCGTGGACCGCGCCCGAGGTCAATTACGCCGCACATTGATCTGCATTGTCATTCGACCGCCTCCGACGGCGAGTGTGAGCCCGCGGAGGTCGCGCGGCGCGCCCGTGCCGTGAATCTTGCGGCCATCGCGCTCACCGATCATGACACGACCGACGGCGTCGCCGACGCGCAGCGCGCAGCGGCGCGGCTCGGCGTCCGCGTCATCCCCGGCTGCGAGTTCAGCGTCCGCGCTCCGTGGGGTGAGCTGCACGTCCTGGCGCTGTTCCTGCCGTATGAACACGAGCGACTCCAGACGTTTCTGCGCGACACCCGCGCTGCGCGCCGGCGCCGCGGCGAGCAGATCGTCGCCAAGCTGCAGGGCCTCGGGGTCGCGATCGAGCTCGAGGACGTGCAGGCGCACCTGCGGGGCGTTGGGAGTGACGGCGGCGCGTTGGGGCGGCCGCATGTCGCCCGCGCCCTCATCGACTGCGGCGCGTGCGACGACATCGGCGACGCGTTCCGCCGCTATCTCGGCCGCGGGCGCGCCGCCTACGTCGAGAAGCCGCTGCCCAAGCTCACGGACGTGACCGAGCTGGTCCACGACGTGGGTGGGCTAACCGTCGCCGCGCATTTGGGCGATCATGGGACGGAGGCCCAGATCCGCATTTTTCAGGATCAAGGGCTCGACGGCGTCGAAGTCCGCCATCCCAGCCATGCACCCGCCGTCGAGCAGCGCCTCACGCGCATCGCCGAGCGCCTGGGGCTCGGGATCAGTGGGGGATCGGACTGGCACGGCGAGAGCGAGTATGGCGAGTCGCACGCGCCGCTGGGCGGCATGCGCGTCCCCGACACATGGCTCGAACCGCTCGAGCGCCGCCTCGAGCTCGAGGGAAGGAAGCGCCATGAGTGAGCCGCTCGCGATCGGCAGCAAGGCGCCGGCATTCAAGGCCCCTGCCTCCGACGGGCGCAGCTACGCGCTCGCCGATCTCCTGAAGCATGGTGCGGTCGCGCTCGTGTTCTATCCGGGCAACAACACGCCCGGCTGAAACCGCCAACTCTCCGCCGTGCGCGATGAGATGGCCAAATTCAAAGCTGCAAACATCCAGCCGTTCGGAGTGAATCCCGCGAGCGTGGACGGTCACAAGAGCTACGTCGAGAAGTTTCAGTTCAACTTCCCCCTGCTCTCGGATCCCGATCGCGCCATCGCGAGTGCGTATCACGCGCTCAAGGAGGACGGCAAGGGGATTCAGCGCACCGTCTATGTGATCGGCAAGGACGGCACCGTACGGTTCGGGCAGCGGGGGGCGCCACCCGTGGACGACATCGTTCGTGCCGGCTGACCTCCGGGGGAAGGTCGCCCTGGTCACCGGCGTCGGACGCGTAGGGCAAATCGGTCACGCGGTAGCCCGCGGCTTGGGGCGGGCCGGCGCGAAGCTCCTCTTGGCCGACGTGAACGCCGTCGGACTCGCCGATCGCGTGAAGGAGTTCAGTGCGGAGGGGATCGTCGCCAAGGCATCGGCCGGCGACCTGACACAGCCCGAGGTCGCGCGCGCCGCGACGGCCGCGGCCCAGGCCCAGTTCGGCGGCCTCGACGTCCTCGTGAACGTGGCCGGCGGTTTCTTCAGCTACGGTCCATTCACCGAGGTGAAGCCCGAGATCCTCGATCGCGAGTTGAACGTCAACTTCAAGACGGCGTTTTACATGTGCCAGGCGGTGGTGCCGCTGCTCCTCGCGCGCGGCGCGGGCGCGATCGTCAACTTCGCGTCGATCGCCGCGGTGCGGTCCCTGATGCACATGTCCGCGTACAGCGCGGCGAAGTCCGCCGTCGCCGGGCTCACTCGCGAGCTGGCGCGGGAATACCGCGATGCCAACATCCGCGTGAATGCGGTGGCGCCGGCGACCGTCCGCACCGCCGACAACGTGGCGCAGATGGGCGACACGCAGCCGCTCGTCGAGTTGGAGGACGTCGTCAACACGGTCCTGTTTCTCGCCAGTGACGAGGCGAGCGCGATCACGGGCCAAATCGTTCCCATCACCGGAAAAGCCTACTAGTGCGGCTCGAGGGCGCGGCCGCACTCGTTACCGGGGCGGGGCGGCGGATCGGCCCGGCGATCGCGATCGGCCTGGCGGAATCCGGGTGCGACGTCGCCGTCCACTATCATGGCTCGGCGAAAGGCGCCGGGGAGACGGCGCGCGCGATCACGAACGTGGGACGGCGCGCCGAGCTGTTGCGCGCCGATCTGAGTGACGCGGCGGCGGCGCGGGGCCTCGCCGACCAGGCAGCCCGCGCGCTGCAACGACTCGATATCGTCGTGAACTCTGCGGCGATCATGGTGCGCCAGCCGGTGGAAACCGTGACGCCCGAGAGCTGGGACGCGACGCTCGATCTCAACCTGCGCGCGACATTTTTTGTCTCGCAGGGCGCGATCCCCCATTTGCGCAAGGCGAGAGGCAAGATCGTCAACATCGCCGACCTCGCGGGCTTGGAGCCATGGCCCACCTACATCCCGCATGGCGTCAGCAAGGCAGGGGTGGTGATGCTGACGAAGGCGTTGGCGCGCGCGCTGGCGCCCGACATCGCGGTCAATGCGGTGGCCCCCGGGGCGGTGCTCCTGCCGGAGGCGTGGGATACGCAGTCGCGCGAGCACATTCGCGAGACCACGCCGGCGGGGCGCATCGGCTCACCCGCCGACGTCGTCGCGGCCGTCCGCTTTCTCCTCGCAGGCACCGACTACGCGACTGGTACGATCCTGGTCGTCGACGGAGGGAGACTGC
>JBKPDZ010000072.1:0-4610 GCA_046728135.1 Gemmatimonadota bacterium
GCGTAGGGCGCGTTGTGAGCACGGGCGTTTTGCAGACGCGGCGCCGGGGACTGCGCGTATTTCACGCGGTGCTCAAGGATGCGAGCGGCTTGCTCGAGTGCGCCTGGCCCGGCCGGCCGTTTCTCGAGCGCCAGATCAAGAAGGGCCAGCTCCTGCTGGTGACGGGACCGGTGCGCTACTACCACGGTAAGCAGATCGTGCCGCACGAGTTCATCGTGCTCGCCGAACCGGGCGACGACGCGGAGAGCGATCCCGGGCTCGTGCTGCCCGTTTACCCGGCGACCGAAGGCCTCACGCACCGGCAGATCCGGGCCCTGGTGCAGCAACATCTGGACGAGCTGCTCCCGCTGGTCACAGACCCACATCCCGCCGCATTTCGCGCGACCCACCAGCTCATCGAGCTCGTGCGCGCCTTCGAGCTGCTGCACCGGCCCAAGAAAGTCGAGGAGGCCGAGCTGGGACGGCGCCGTCTGGCCTTCGACGAATTGTTCGACCAGCAGCTGGTGCAGGCGCGGGCGCGCCATCTGGCCAAGCGCTCGCGCGCGGGCATCCGCTTCGAGCTGAA
Organism: Gemmatimonadota bacterium; assembly: GCA_046728135.1. Classification (GTDB taxonomy): domain Bacteria; phylum Gemmatimonadota; class Gemmatimonadetes; order Gemmatimonadales; family GWC2-71-9; genus 20CM-2-65-7. The sequence continues at coordinate 566 of JBKPDZ010000072.1, forward strand.
GCGTGAGCTGACGACGCGCCTCAAGGAGCATCTGCCGTTCGAATTGACGGGCGATCAGCGGCACGCGATCCGCGAGATCACCGACGACATGACGGCGCCGCTCCGCATGCACCGGCTGCTCATGGGCGATGTCGGCACCGGCAAGACGGTGGTCGCCCTGTTCGCGATGCTCTTGGCGGCGGAGAACGATTATCAAGCCGCGATTATGGCGCCGACGGAGCTACTGGCCGAGCAGCACGGCGACACGCTGACGCGTTTGCTCGCGCCATTGGCGATCCGACCCGAGCTGCTGCTGGGCCGCATGACGGCGGCGGAGAAGACAGCGGTGCGCCAGCGCATCGCGACCGGTGCGCCGCGCATTGTCGTGGGCACGCAGGCGCTGATTCAGGAGTCGGTCGCCTTTCACCGCCTCGGCCTCGTGGTGATCGACGAGCAACATCGCTTCGGAGTCGAACAGCGCGCCGCCCTCGTCGAGAAGGGAGACGCGCCCGACGTCCTGCTGCTCACGGCGACGCCGATCCCGCGCTCACTCGCGCTCACGCTGTATGGAGACCTCGATGTCACCCAGATCCGCGAGCGGCCGCCCGGCCGCGGCGCGGTGAAGACGGCACTGCGCACAGAAGCGGCTCGATCGAAAATCTACGATTTTCTCCGCAGCGAGTGCGCGGCGGGGCGGCAGGCGTACGTGATCTATCCCGTGATCGATGAGTCGGAGCGTGCCGATCTCAAGGCCGCCACCACGATGGCCGAGAAGCTCGCGAAGACCTTCTCCGAATTCCGCGTGGGTTTGGTGCACGGCCGCATGAAGGCGGAAGAGCGCGACGCCACGATGCGTGCCTTTCGTGACAACGCAGTCAACATCCTCGTGGCCACCAGTGTCATCGAGGTCGGCATCGACGTGGCGAACGCGACCGTGATGCTCATCGAGCATGCCGAGCGTTTCGGCTTGGCCCAGCTCCATCAGCTGCGCGGCCGGGTCGGGCGGGGCACCGCGGCGAGTCATTGCATCCTGTTATCCGATTCGCCCGAGGCGGCGCCGCGGCTGCAGGCGTTCACCGAAACTGCGGATGGCTTCAAGATCGCCGAGCTCGACTTGCACGAGCGGGGGATGGGAGAGCTGGCGGGTGCGCGCCAATCAGGCGGCGTGCCGCTGCGGTACGCCAATCTCGAGACTGATTTACCGCTGCTCGACGATGCGCGCCGGGCCGCAGCCGCGATGATCGCCACCGATCCGGCGCTCGAGGCCCGCGAGCATGCGGCGTACAGGGAACGAATCGTTACTCGCTACGAAAGAGGATTTGAGCTGTTTCGCGTTGGCTGAACAGGTTTCAGGTGCCGGGTGCCGGGTGTCAGGTCACCTGACACCAGACACCCGACACCTGACACCTAGAAGGCGATCCGCATCCCCACTCGCACCGGCGCAAAGGGAATGTTCCCCGGCCCCTCTCCCGGATGCAGATCAATGATGAATAGTGCGGTCGTGGCCAGCAGGCCGGCCTGCGCGCCCAGGAGCCAGTGGTTGGCGCGGCGGTCGAAGGCCCTCGAGCGCTGGTAGAGCTGCTCGGCGTCGTCGCGGACGTAGCGCCCATCGGGTCCCAGCGCGCAGGCGTCTTGTGCGGACCGGCAGACATCGAGCAGCGCATTCCACGCGCGCCGCGACTGTGTGTGCTCGCGCTCGGCAAACATGATCAAGGCAGCACTCGTCAGCGCCGTGAACCATTTCCCCGTGTGAACCGCGGCCCGCTGGAAGGATGCACGAGGCACGTCGGCACGTCGGCACGATGAAGGCGTCTCGTGCGACCTGCAGACGTGCCGACGTGTATCGAGGTATTGCCCGCGCAACGTTGGGATCGCAACGCCGGCCAGCAGGACCAAGATGCTCGTCGAGCGCATCATCGATACGAATAAATATTGCCGCGGCCCGCGACCACCACCACCTGCCGATCGCGCACGAGCGGCGGCTCCTCGATTGGGCCGGCGACTTGCGCGCGCCAGCGAATCGCCCCGCTCGCTGGATCGACCAGCAGCATTTCACCAGTGACGCTCCCGACCAAAACCCCCGATGCGAGCGGGGTCGGTCCCGCCGTCGCCACGATGTTGAGCGCGTGACTCGTTGCGGCGTCAGGGGCGTCGACGGGAATCCGCCACAGCTCGCCATCGCGTGACAGCACGAAGAGTGTGTCGCCGATCAGCGCAGGCGCGCCGTACACCGCGTCCCCAGCCGCGCGGTCCCAGGTAATCGTCCACGACGCAAGGTCGACGGCGACCACTCGGCCGTTGGTCGTCGTGAGATAGACGCGGTGACCATCCGTCGCCGGCGTCGCGAGTACCGTTCCCGGCAGCTTGAGGCGCGAGCGCACGCTGCCCGATTGACGGTCGAGCAAATACAGCGTGTCGGTCGTGGTCGCGACCACCAGGCCGGTGGGCGTGATGACCGGCCCGGCGCGCACGGAGCCGCTGACCGTCGTCCGCCACGTCATCTGCCCGCGTTCCGGCTCGATACGGAGCACCAATCCTGCTTCGGTGCCGGCGTAGAGCGCCTCGCCGTCGAATGCGAGAGGTGCCATCACGCTCCCGGCGCGCGCGCGCCACAACTGCCGCCCGTCGCGCAGGCGGACGGCGTAAACCCGTCCCTGCGGTTGTGACTCTGTCGCGACGTAGAGCCGGTCTTCGTCGAGCAGCGGACCGGCGCGGACGGTCCCGTCGAGGTGCGAGCTCCACAGGATTTGGCCGCTCGCGCGATCGAGCAGGACGAGGTTGCGGTCGGCGGTGCCTACGGCGATGACCGCTTCGCCGAGGGCGGGGCTGCCGCGGGCGCCGCGTCCCAGCTCGATATGCCACAGGGGACGGGGGTCGGGGTTCAGCGTTTCGCGCGCCGCGGCGTCGTGGCGTGGGCTGCCGAGGTAGGCGGGCCAGGGTGATTCTTGGCGTGCCGGCCCGAGCTTTGTGACGGGCGCGCAAGTCGCGTTGACACTGAAAAGGGCCGCCACTAGTATGCCGCGCCTATGCCGGAACGTCATTGGATCGAAGCGCTTCCGCCGCGGGCCGGGCAGACTGTCGCCGTGCGCGGATGGGTCGCCACCACACGGTCGAGCGGGAAAATCGCGTTCATCGTCGTGCGCGACGGCACGGGCCTGATGCAAGCGGTGGTCTCCAAAAAGGATGTGACGCCGGACGTTTGGGACGCGTTCGGAAAACTTACTCAGGAGACGTCGCTGGAAGTGACGGGCGTCGTGCGGCTCGAGCCCCGCGCGCCCGGCGGTGTCGAAATGCAGACGACCGATCTGCGGATCCTCGGCCCGAGTCCCGATTTTCCGATCACGCCCAAGGAACATGGCACCGCGTTTCTGTTCGAGCACCGCCACCTGTGGCTGCGCTCAAAACAGCAGGTCGCGATTGCGCGCGTGCGCCATGAAGTCATTCAGGCGATTCGCGACTTTTTCCATCAACGCCACTTCACGCTGGTCGACACGCCGATTCTCACCGGTTCGATCGGGGAGCACGCGGGCACGCTGTTCTCTGTCGACTATTTCGATCTCGGCAAGGCGTATCTCGCGCAGACCGGGCAGCTGTACGTCGAGGCGGCGGCGGCCGCGCTCGGCAAGGTCTATTGCTTCGGGCCCACCTTCCGCGCCGAGAAGTCCAAGACGCGCCGCCACCTCACCGAGTTCTGGATGGTGGAGCCGGAGGTGGCCTACATGACCCTGGCCGAGGACATGGTCCTCGCCGAGCGGATGATCAGCTTCATCGTCCAGCGCTGCCTGGAGAAGCACGAGCAGGAGCTGACCACGGTGCTGGAGCGGGACGTCTCCAAGCTGAAGAACGTGCAGGCGCCCTTCCCCCGCATCACCTACACCGAGGCCATCGAGACCCTCCAGAAGGCGGGCCACCCCTCCAAGTGGGGGGACGACTTCGGCGGGGACGAGGAGACGGTGCTCGCCAACCAGTTCGACCGCCCGGTGATCGTCCACCGCTACCCGTCCGACCTGAAGGCGTTCTATTTCAAGCGCGACCCGGAGAACGAGAAGGTGGCGCTGGGCATGGA
>JBKPDZ010000073.1:0-23213 GCA_046728135.1 Gemmatimonadota bacterium
AACAACACCGCCACGCTTCGTTTCGTCGCGCAGATTCGCTGATCCTCCCAAGCATGACTGCGGTTACCGGAGACGTTACCAAATGGTAACCGGATCGCCTCCCGCCGTAGGTCGCCGCAGCCAAGAAAAACTAGTCAAGTACCTGTAGCACCATCATTTACACTGGCGTTGTCATCGGGCACAGGACGTGCCCCTGCCCCGGGCCGAAAGGAGCAGATCACGCATGGTTTTGCGATGCCCAGGCTGTTCGGCCCTCAAGTTCTTCGGCCGCACTCAGGTACTCGGCGAGTTGGTCGTGTGCCCAAAGTGTGGCGCCGTGTTCGCCTGGCGCGACGCGGAAGGAGCGAAGGGTGCCAAGCCCAAGGAAACGAAGTCGACACAGCACAAACGACGACTCGGGAGAGAACGATGAGACCTCTGCAATTGCTGTCGCTGATCGTGGCGGGTGCGGCCGTAGTCACGGCGCCGCGGGCGTCCGCCCAGGGCGCCTCGCGCGGCGCGCCGTCGTCGCTTGTCGTGACCGCGCAGAACGTCACAGCGAGCTCGAGCGGCCGCGCCAACCAGAGCGTGGCGCAGCCCGGTGATGAAATCCGCTATCGGCTCGTGTTCACGAACGTCACTGCCGGACCCGTCAAAAACATCCAGTTCGTCGATCCGATTCCCGGCGGGATGGTCTACGTGCTCGGCTCCGCGACTTCGGACGCCCGAGTCCGCGCCGAGTACTCGATCGACGGCGGCAAGAGTTACGCCGCGCCGCCGCTGATCAGTGTGGTCGAAGACGGCAAGCAGGTGCAGAAACCCGCGTCGGCCGAGCAGTACACCCACGTCCGCTGGACCGTCGTGGGATCGCTCGCGCGGGGAGCGCAGGTGACAGTGGAATTCCGCGGTCGGGTGAAGGAAGCGCCCGCGCGTTGACACATACCACCTAGAAGGAGCTCGAGATGCTCAGGTACGTGCAGTGGACCCTCCGCCTCACCCTGATCGCGATGGCGTTGTTGGCCGTCGCCACAGAGGCGCGGGCCCAGACACCGGAAGGCACGGTGATCACCAACACCGCGACGGCGACGTACACCGACGCGAATGGCAATGCCTACGCTCCGGTCACGGGTTCAGTCTCCGTGACCGTCGGGTTCAAGGCCGGCGTGACGGTCACCGCCAACACGCCGAGTCCCGGCGCCGCTTCTCCCAGCGCGGCGGACACCATGACGTTCACAGTCTCGAACATCGGCAACGGAACCGACAGCATGTCGATTTCCGATGCCATCTCCGTCCCCGGTGTGATCACGGTGACGGGGTACCGTTCCGGGGCCACGACCTACGGCACGCTAGCTGCCCTGAACGGCGCGTTGGCGAGCGCCGCGATTGCACAGGGTGGTTCGATCGTGATCAAAGTCGTGTTCAACGTGGCGAGCGGGCAGGGTGGCATCACGACGGTCTACACGCTGACCGCCACCTCGCGGCGCACGCCGGCGACTTCGGCGAACGCATCGAGCACCATCACGCCAATCACCATCTATGGCGTGGCGGTCAACCCGGACGGCGGGCAGAACGTGCAGCGCCTGCCGGGGAACGGCTACTCGTTCACGTTCTCCGTCCAGAACAACGGGAACGGTAACGACAACTTCGACGTGATCGCGACGAGCCCCGGCTCACCCGTGATTACCGTCGTGTCCGTGAACGGCGTGGCGGGAGACAGCGCGCGTGTTGCGCTCGCTGCGTCGGCTTCCACGAACATCGTGGTCGTCTACAACGTCGCGAACGTCGCGGGCGGCTCAACGGATACGTTGACGTTGACCGGGCGCTCTGTGGGTCAGCCGGCGACGACCGATCCAGGCTTCATGGATCTGACCGTCATCAAGCCGAATCTGACCTTGACGAAAGCGGCGTATCTGGATGACGGCGTGACACCGGTCGCCAGTGGCGTGATCCCGGGCCAGATCATCCGGTTCCGGTTCACCATCACGAACGGCGGGGCCACATCGGCTTCCAACGTGCAGGTGACCGACGCGTTGCCGGCACAAGTGACGTACGTCTCGACCAGCTCGAGCACCGGTTGGACTGTTACGGTGGTCGGGCAGAACGTGACCGCGAATTACACGGGCACGGGTGGCGTGTTGGCGGCGAGCGCCAACGCCACGTTCGAGCTGCGCGTCAGCATCAACTAAAGCCCAACCCCATGCCGAGGGGCCTGGGTTCTCGAGCGGGTGAGGCGAGGCGGTTCCTTCGAGGGACCGCCTCCCTCTGTGCTTTCCTGCTCTGGGGGTCTCAGCTCTCCGCGCAGGGCACTCCGGCCGGCTCGCACATCATCAACTGGGCGACGCTGGCCTACTCTTCCAGCGGTTTTGCGTACGTCATCCCCTCGGATACCGTCGATCTCGTCGTCGGGCAGGTCGCGGCTGTGCAGCTGCAGCCCGCGCAATCGACCGGGGCTGCGCCGGGGGCGTCGGTCGTCTTCGCACACCGCCTGACCAATCAGGGCAACGGCGTCGATTCCTTCAGCGTGGCCGCCGTTTCCGCGCACGCCTGGACCACCAGAGTGTATCGCGACGTGAATGCCAACGGCGTGCTCGATGCAGGCGATACCGTCATCACAGGACCCGTGGCAGTGGCGTCGGGCGCGAGTGCAGCGCTGCTCGTGCAAGTCGCCGTGCCGGCCGTGGGCAGCGGCGGGATCACGGATTCGATTACTGCCACCGCGAGCAGCCGTTTCAATGCTGGCGTAAGCAGCTCGCTGCGCGATGTGATCACCGTGTCGAACGCGGCACTCACGTTCAACCTCATCAAGCAGGTCGATCGTGCAAGTGCGTCGGGCGGCGACGTCCTCACGTACACGTTGAACTACGCCGTAGCCGGCAGCGACAGCGCCAGCGCGGTGCAGCTCGCGGACACGGTCCCGAACGGCGCGTCCTACGTCGCAGGATCGATCCGGTGGAACGGCACGCCGCTGACCGATGCGGCCGATGGCGATGCCGGCCGCCTCATCGTGCTCGGCAACGGCGTCGTGGCGGTGAGCCTGGGAACGATCAATCCGGGCACGTCTGGATCCGTCACGTTCCAGGCTCGCGTCAATGCAGTTGCGCCGCCTCCAACCGTGACCAACCGCGGCAACGCGGTGTTCGCGTGGACCGGCGGCACGGACACCACGGTCTCCAACGCCGTGCTGACGAATATCCTCGTGCCGGCGCTCACGCTGACGAAGCAGCTGACAAGCCCGGCGTTAGCGCTGGTCGGCCAGCAGGTGCAGTACCGCCTGCACTACGCCGACGCCGCCGGGGCCGGAGCGGCGCAGAGCGTCGTACTCACCGACACGCTGCCCGCCGGCCTGCAATTCGTCAGTGCGACGACGGCGCCGACCGTCGCCGGTCAGATACTCAGCTGGCCGCTTGGCACGCTTGCCGGTGGGGACAGCGGCACGATCGACCTCGTGCTGGTCGTCGCCGCTTCGGTGCGCGATACGGTCCTGGTTCGGAACATGGCCTACATCGAAGGCCAGGGCACGGGCGCCACGTCGGCAACTGCGCCGCAAGTGGCGCTCGTCGGTCCGCCCACGGCGGCACTCGCTTTGGATCTGAGTGCGGACGTGCTCGAGATCTCGGTGGGTGAAGCGATTCCCTACACAACCATCGTGCGGAATCCCGGCACGCTCGACGTGACCAATTTGCAAGTATCGATGCAGCTGCCGAGTGGATCGCGCTACGTCGCCGGCAGCGCGATCGGCGCGGATTCGGCGGTGGTCGCCGGCGGCCGGCTCATCCTCTACAGCGCCGCCACCCTCGCCCCCGGCGCGAGCCGCACCCTGCGGTTCGTCGCTGCCCTGTTCTCCGCAGCGGGCACCGTGGCGGAAGCGCGCGCGGTCGCAAGCGGCCGCGTCACCGGCGGGCTGGCCGGTTCACCGCAGGCGATCGCCTGGGTCCAGATCCGCCGCGCCTGGCCGATGGAAACGCGCGCCGCGATCGGTAAGGTATGGGTCGATGTGAATGGGGACGGCGTCCAGGAAGCCGAAGAGCCGGGCATCGCCAACGTGGACGTGTGGACCGAAGACGGCATGGTCGCGACAACCGATTCCGCGGGCAAGTTCTCGTTCTTCAACGTTCGTCCCGGGCGCCACGCATTCCGCCTCGACCCGCGCTCCGTCCCCAACGGTTTTGCGGTCGCGGGAGAGGACATTCAGTTCGTGGACGCGAGCGGCTGGACGACGCCGCGCGTTGACTTCCGTCTCGCGGCGGCGAATCCGCTGGCCGTTCCCGGGACGACCGCGACGCCCGCAGCGACTCGAGCAGCGACCGCGCAGCACCCGCAATCGAACGGACCTCGCTCTGGAGTGCCGTTCACGTTCGCCGCCGTACGCCTGCGCGCCCCGCGCGACACCCAATTCCGCTTCCAGCATGCGCTGCCGAAGCCGTACCGGTCGCAGGTCCGCTACGAGTTGACGGTGCGACAGCCTCACGAGTTCACGCTCGACGCAATCCTCGCCTTCAGCCCGAAGGCGGATTCGGCAGTGGTGTACGTGGACGGCAAGCTCTTCACGCAGTACACCTGGCTCGAGCACTGGGGCATTCCGATCCCGGCCGCGCATGCCGATGCGCAGATTCGGATCGTTGCCTGGTCGTCGGTGCAGCGGGATTCCGCGTCGGTTCGCATTGCCGCCTGGCCGCCTTATGACGGCGGCATCGCGACCTTCCGGCGCTACTTGGAGCGCACCGAATCGGTCGTGAGCGCGGCGGTGCACGATTCGCTGATCCCCTTGACCGCCATGATCCCGGTACCGGGTGCCGCCGGCCGCCTGCCGGCCCTGGCGATCGGCCATGACAGCCCTGCTGGCGCCCCGGCGGTGCCCGTTCCGGCCGTTCCCGCGATCGATAGTGCGGCGCCCGCACAGGACGAGACGGTCCGCGTCGCACGCGCGCGGCCGGGACCTGAAGCAGCACCGGCCGCGCAGCTCGGTGCGTTCCTAGCAGGCCCGGGGGTCGAGATCTTTTCGCCGAGCGATGGCTCGGTGCTCGCGAGCGATCACAGCTACATCGGCGTGAAGGGTGAGCCCAACGAAGGCGTGGTGCTCTATGACGGCGCGACCCGCCTCGATTCGGCACGCACGCGTATCGATGGCGTGCTCGACTTCATCGCCGTGCCGCTGTCCAGCGGCCCGCATCGGCTGCGCGTCAGGATGATGAACTCCTCGGGCCGCGAGCGCTGGGACAGCATCGCGGTTCACGTGACGGGCCTGCCGTCTCGCTTCGCGCTGTCGGCCGGCAAGCTGCGACTCGTGGCCGATGGACGTTCCAGCGTGACGCTCCACGTCCGCGTGCTGGACAGCTGGGGCGTGCCCGTCGCGCGCCCGGCGTACGTGACGGTGAGCGCCCGGGGCGCCACGCCACTCGGCGTGGACGCCGATCCGTCGTCGGTGGGCCTGCAGCTCCTGTCCAGCGCCGCGGGCCACCTCACCGTCGAGGTGCGGCCTGGTCGTGTGATTGGTCCCGGCGAGCTCCAGCTCAAGTCGGGCGAGGCGATCGACAGCGTGGCGCTCGAGATGTTGCCGGAAGTGCGCGGCCTCACGGTCGCCGGATCCGGGATGGTCGGCGCCGGGGCGAGCCCGGACGCGTACGGCGCGCTCACCGCGCGCGGGAGTCTCGACTCACGCACTTCGTTCACGGTCGGTGTCGATTCGCGTCGCCTGAACGACGGCCGCAATGCGTTCGAGCGCACGGCCAACCCGCTCGACGAATCACAGTATCCGATCCTCGGTGACGCGAGCGCGCAGCAGACGCGCACCGCGTCACAAACCTGGTTGTCGGCGCGGGTGGAGCGCGGCTACGACTGGGCCGCGTTCGGAGATCTCTCCACGAACGCGTTCGCGAGCGGCTTGAGCCTGGCGCAGTATCGCCGCGCGGTCACGGGCGTCTCGGCGCTCGTCCACACCGGTCCGATCACCTGGAGTGCGTTCGGAAGCATGACCTCCCAGGCGCTGCGCCAGCTCCAGCTCCGGGGTGCGGGCATTTCCGGCCCGTATCAACTGGCGACCGACATCGTGCCGGGCACCGAGCAGCTGCGAGTGGAAACACGCGATCAGCTGAACCCGACGCGCGCCATTGTCACGCAGGCGTTCGTGCGCTTTGTCGACTATCAGATCGACTACACGAGCGGCGTCGTCCTATTCAAGCAGCCGATTCCGGCGACCGATGCCGACGGCAACCCCGTTTTCATCATGGGCACCTTCGAATCGGCCGGCGCCGCCGAGCAGCGCCTCGTCGCCGGAGGTCGCGCCGCGCTCGATCTCCGCCAGTTGGCCGGCAACGGTCTTCGCGTGGACTCGCTGCGGCTCGGCGTCACCGCCATCAACGCCGATCAGGCAGTGAACAGCTACCGCCTGGTCGGCAGCGACCTGCGGCTGTTCCGATTCGGCGCGATGGATCTTGGGGCCGAGGTGGCCTACAGCGAGCGCGGTGACTCCGCGGGTCTCGCGACATCGGTCAAGGCAAGTTACAGCCTGTTCGGCGGCACACTGACGCTGGGTGGCGACTACATGAACATCGGGCGGGAATTCACCAATCCGTCGAACGTGGCGCTGCAGCCCGGGTTGACCGAACAGAATCTGCGGACTGGACTCAGGATCGGACCGACGGAGCTACGGGCGGAGCACAGCCGCGAAGAGTTCGCACTGCAGGGAATCGCGCGCGAGCACACGCGGATGGGGGTCACCCAACAGATCGCGCGAGGACTCGAGGTCGATGGCGGCGTGGCAAGCGACTACGTCGCCGGCGCGAATCCGACGCCGAGCTCGGCCACCGCAGCCGATGTGCGCGCGAAATGGAATCTGTCTTCCAAGCTCCAGCTCTGGGCCGAAGGCCGCCGTCATCTCAGTCTTTCCGGACCCGAGTTGACGCCGGACGTCCTGGGTGCGGGCGCGAGCTATCGGATCGCTCCCGCCTTGATGCTCGAAGCGAGTGAGCGTTACGTATCGCGCCCTGACAGCCAGACGCAATACTCCGTATCGAGCATCGGACTGCGCGCCGACATGGGACATGGCGGCCAGGCGTGGGGCAGCTATCAAATCACCGGCGGCATCTCCGGTGCCGGGAATGCGGCCATCGTCGGCCTGCGAAACCGGCTGCAGCTCAGCCCCGATCTCGCCGTCAACGTGATGTTCGAGCGGAGACAGGGAGTGAGCCGAGCGTCCATCGCCGATCCGGTGCGGGCGCTGCCGTTCCTCCAGACCGAGGGCGATTACTGGTCCGCCGGCGCGGGCGTGGAGCTGCTCCCACACAACGCTCCGTATCGGCTGGCGGCGCGTGGCGAGTTCAAGGATGGCTCGCTGCAGTCGACGCGTCTCGCCACGTTGGCTGGCGACGTCGCCTTCGCGCAATCGCTTGCCTTGCTCACGCGGCAGGATTTCTCGCAGAACGCGCTGCCGGGAGCACCGGCGTCGCGCCGGGTGTCGAGTTTGTGGGGGCTGGCGTGGCGTCCGGCACATACCAACCGCATCAACATGTTGGCCAAGTTCCAGTGGCTCGACGAGCGCAATCCTGTCGGCGGCGGAGTCCTGGTCGCGCGTGGCGCGGAACGCCGGCTCATCGGCGCTGCCGAGTTGATCTGGACCCTTGCGCCTCGCGTCGAGTTCTCGACACGCTACGCCGTCCGCCGTACCCAGGCCGACCGGACGTATTCCGACGGAACCCCGCAAACCTTGACGGCGTGGGCGGACTATGTCGGCGGGCGGCTGAATATGGACTTGAACCGCTGGCTCAGTGTGCGCAGCGACGGCCGGCTTCTCGTGGAGCGTACCACCGGAGCGGCGGCCTGGGATGGGGCGCCTGCGCTCGTCGTCCATCCCGTGCCGAGCCTGGAAATCGCGACCGGCTATCGGTTCGGCGACTTGAATGATCCAGACTTTTCCGTGCGCGGTGGGCACGGAGTGTTCGTTACGATTTCGGCGGCAATTACGGAGAAGCTGAACCCGACAGCCGCAGCCTTCTGGCGGACGCGGTTCTAAGACTGTTGCCAGGCTGACGAGCTTCGGTATATCTTCGGGCATGCGTCGCATTCTGCTCGCGGATGCCGATGCGTTCTACGTCGCCGTCGCCCGCGCCGTCGACCCCGATGGCGCGGGCAAGGCGCCCCTCCTCATCGTCGGCGGCTCGCGCGACAGCCGCGGGGTCGTCTGCTCGGCCTCCTATGAGACACGGAAGTTCGGCGTCCGCTCGGCGATGCCGATCGCTCGCGCGCTGCGGCTCTGCCCCGACGCGATGTGCGTCCCCGTTCCCTTGAAGGAGTGCATCCGCAAGAGCGCGGAGATCCGGAAAGCGCTGCAGCAGTACACACCGGTCGTCGAAGGGGCGAGCATCGACGAGTGGTATCTGGACCTCACCGGGACGGAAGGGATCTACCATCACGAGCCCCTGCTGGCGACGGCGCAGCGGATCCGCGACGGCATTCGCGAGACGACGGGACTCACGTTGTCGATCGGCGGCGGCACGAACAAGCTGATCGCCAAGATGGCGGTCGACCGTGCCAAGCCGAGCCGCGGTGGCGACGGCATCATGATCATCACGCCGGGATCCGAGCAGGACTTCCTGAGGACCTGCGCGCTGAGCGATATCCCGCTCGTGGGTCCCAAGTTCCAGGAGCGCCTGGCGACTCACGGTCTCGTCACGGTCGAGGATGTGCTGCGACACGATCTCGCCACACTCGAGCGGTGGATGAGCAGGCGCGAGGCGCGATGGTTATGGAACCGGGCGCGTGGCGTGGACGACGGCACGGTCGCCCATCGCGTGATGAACCGGGGCTTGAGTCGCGACGAGACGTTTGGAAAGGACCTGCACAGGGACGAGGACATCGAGCGCGAGCTGTTGCGGCTCGTCACGCGTGCCGCGGCCGACCTGCGCGGTGATGGTCTCACCGCGCGGACGGTTGCCGTGCGGCTCCGCGACTTCGATTTTCGCACGCGGGCTACTCAGCGGACCCTGCCCGAGCCGGTCGTCTCGGATCGCGTGATCCTGCGGATCGCCCACGAGCTGCTCAGAAAGCTGCGAGAGGATCGACGCGTGCCCGCGCGCCTCGTCGGAGTCCGGCTCTCGGGCCTGCAACCGGCGACCTCGGCCGATCAACTCGGCATCTTCGGCGCAGAAACCGATCGCGACCGCGGCCTCGCGCGCGCGATCGACCGCGTGCGCGAAAAGTTCGGTCGCAAGAGCATTCTGCCGGGCGGCATCACCGAATGATCAGTGACTGATGGCGAAGAACCACGCTCCGATCACGGGACCCCGCGGTGGACGCTGACCCGGCTGCGGCGGCGGCGTGCCCGGCGGCAGCGGACCGTACTCGGGCTGGAACAGATATGCCACGTGTTTCAGTGTATCGACGGAGATCGTCTTCGCGCCGCACATCGTCGCGACGGTGGCCACCACGGTGTACTTGTCGGGTGAGTCCTCGCGCGCGACTGTGACGTTGCTGTCGCGCCCCGCGGGGATGTAGATCAGTTTCTGCGCCGGATCCCACCCCAGCGCGTCGACCCCATCACCAACGGCGATCGTAGCGACGATCTTGCCGGTCTTGGCATCCACCACGACCGACGTCTTGCCGCACCCGGAGAAGATCCGGTCCGTCGTGCGGTCGTAGGCGATGCCGGTCGGGCCCTCACACGGCGCGAGCGGCCACGACGCGACCGCCTTCATCGTCCGCTCGTCGATCACCTGCATGGTGCTCGTGCCTTCGTTGTTCACGAAGATTTTGCCCTTGCCGTCGCTGGCCGCGCCCTCGGGACCCGTATCCTCGAGCTGCACGGTGCCCACGATCGCGCCGGTCTTCGGGTCGATCGCCACCAGGGTGCCCGCCGGTCGGCTGTGATTGGTGAGAATGATGCGGTCGGAGAAATCGTCGTACATGATCCCGTCGAGCCCGCCGGTGGGCACCGGGATCTTCTTGATCACGGCGAGACTCGTGAGATCGAACATCGTCACAGTCGAGTCACCGGCGCTGGTGATGAATCCGTGTCCCGACTTGGGCGCCAATGCGATGCCGTGATTGCGTGGCGTATCAGGGATATCGCCCAGCACCTTGCCGGTAGCGCCGTCAACCACCATCACGTGCGTGCTCCGCGAGACGAACACCCGTCCGGTGCCCGGCTCGGCGGTCAAATAATCGGTGCCGCCATCGCCGCCGATGCCGTACTTCGCGACCTTGAAGGTTTGCGCGCGGCTCGTGGCGGGCGACGCGAGCGCCGCACTGACCAGCAAGGTGACGATCGACGATTTATTCATGCGTTCCTCGGTTCAGTTAGAACCGGCCGCCCGCGCGGTCGCCGACGTCGGATTCGTGATGAACTTCGCCACGTTCTGCTTCAGCTCCGTGAGCGCCGGCTCGTACAGATACATCATGTGGCCCGCGTCGTAGTACTTGAGCGTGATGTTGTCGCGCAGATCGGGCGCCAGTCCTTCGAGATGGTTGACGGTGTATTCGGTCGCGAAGAACGGCGTGGCGAGGTCGTAGTAGCCGTTTTCGATCTCGACGCGGAGATACGGATTCGTCACGAGCGCCTGCGCCAAGTCCGATCCGACGTAGGTCGTCGTGGCCCAGCCGCGCGAGCCCTCGCGCGCCCAATTCCACTGCCCCTGGTTGCCCCCACCCAGCGAGTAGCGGTCCTGCGTCTCGTACTTGAGCTCGCCGCGCAGGTACGAGTTGACCGCGGCCGTGAACGCCCCCGTTACCGCGGACGACTGCGGATCACCGGGAGCATTCTCGCTCAAGAGATCGGGCAACGGACCCGAGAACCGTGAGTCGAGCCGTCCCGTGACGAGTCCGCGGCTGCGCTGCAGCTCCGCCATGAACTGCCGCAGCGGCACGCGGAGATCGGCCTTTAACAAATAGTCCTCGGACAGCCCGGTATACGCCGCCAGCTGTTTGGCGACCGCCGCCTTGCGGTCGGCCGGCAGCGTCGCTCCCGCGGCGAGTGCGGCGGCGTACTCGCTCATCGCATAGCGTCGCACCTCGGTGAGAAAGCCGGCCAGGTTGCCCGGCGCGGGAATCACCTTGTGAAAGACGGCCGTCGCGGCATAGCTCGGCAGGTACAGGACGTACGACAGGTCGTGCCCGGGTGAGAACAGCAAGGTCTCGAAATCGAGTACCGACGAGATCAACACGATGCCGTTGAGCGTCAACCCATCGCGTTGCAGGCGATCGCCCAAGACCGCCGAGCGCGTCGTGCCGTAGCTCTCACCAATCAGATACTTGGGCGAAGCCCAGCGACCGTTGCGGCTCACGTATTGCGAGATGAACTGCGCGAGCGCCTTCGCGTCTTCGTCGACACCCCAGAAATCCTTCCCCGTCCCTTTCCCCACCGGCTTGGAGAACCCGGTGCCGATGGGATCGATGAACACCATATCGGTGACGTCGATCAGGCTGCTCTGATTGTCGACGACCTGATAGGGAGGCGGTGGCGTGAACGCGGCGTCCGTCGTCACGATCCGCCGGGGGCCAAAGGCACCCATGTGCAGCCAGGCGGATGCCGAGCCCGGCCCGCCATTATAGATGAAAGCGATGGGTCGCTGGCTCGGGTCCTTGGCGTCGCTGCGAGTGTACGCGGTGTAATAGAGGGCGCCGATCGCCTCGTCCTTGTCGTTCTTGAGGAGCATCGTGGCGGCGGTGGCGCGGTAGGCGACAAGCTGCCCACCGATCCGGATGGTGTGGTCCGTGGCGGACGATGTCTCATTCGGGATCGGCGTCGCTTTCGTGGTGTCGCGATCCGACGCGGCCGCGGCACTCGGTCGCTGTGCACGCACCGGAGCGGCGAGAATCGTCGCCATCAAAACGATCGTGTAGCAGCGCATGGGTCCTCCCTCTCTTCACTCCAAAGGATGAATGGCGAGCGAAGCTAGCCTCGAGGCTACCGGTTGACTACTCCCCCCCTTATTGTTCGATCTGACGCGCGCCGACGCGCGTCCCAGGCTGGGAGCGGTCCGTCATACTGCGACGGATCGAGGCGTTACCCAATCGGCCCCCCAGTCACTGGCACCACAACAATGGGAGCTGCATCTGATGGGCACCTCGACACCGACGACACGTGACCTCCTCGCGGAGATCGATGAGCTGCGTACCGCGCGCCGTGCCGCCATTCTCGCGCACAATTATCAGCGTCCCGAAATCCAGGACCTGGCCGACGTCGTAGCCGACTCGCTGCAGATGGCTCGGCGTGCCAGCGAGCTCGACGCGCCGATCCTGGTGATCTGCGGCGTGCACTTCATGGCGGAAACGGCCGCGATCGCGAACCCGGACAAGCGCATTCTCATCCCGGACCGCACCGCCGGCTGTTCCCTGGCCGCGACGATTCAGGCGGCGGACGTGCGCGCCTGGCGGAGGGCCCATCCGGACGGCGTCGTGGTCGCGTATGTGAACACGGCGGCCGACGTGAAGGCGGAGGCCGATTACTGCTGCACGTCCGGGAATGCTGTGGCGGTCATCAACGCCCTGCCGCCCGATGTCCCAGTGCTCTTTCTGCCCGACGTCTACCTGGGCAACTACCTGCGCAAGGTCACGGGCCGCCCGCTCGATGTGTGGCTCGGGGAGTGTCATGTGCACGCGGGGCTTACGCGCGAGACGCTCGCCGAGCGCCAGGTCGAGTATCCAGACGCGGAATTTCTCGTGCATCCGGAATGCGGCTGCGTGACCAGCGCCATGTACTACGCCGAGACGGAGGGCGACATCGCGCGCGGCCGCATGCGCATCGTGTCGACCGAGCAGATGATGCGGCGCGCGCGGGTCTCGCCCGCGCGCCGCTTCGTGGTCGCGACCGAAACCGGCGTGCTGCATCGCCTGCGGCGCGAAAATCCCGAGAAGGAATTCGTCGCGGCGCGCGAAGGCGCCGAATGTCGCTACATGAAGCAGATCACCCTGGAAAAGCTGTGCGACTCGCTCCGGAACCTCCAATACGAAGTAACCGTCCCTCCCGACGTCGCCGCGCGCGCCCGGCGCGCTATCGACCGGATGCTCGCGATTGGCTAAGGCCTCTCCCACACGGTTCGGGCTGCTCGAGGTTCGTCGCGCGCTCGCGGAGGATCGCGCGCGTGAGGACGTTACCACCGATCTCCTGGGACGCGCCGCCGACCAGCGCGTCGAGGCCCGCTTCATCGCCGAGGGCTCCCTGGTCGCGGCCGGTTTGCCGATCCTCGCGACGGTCTTTCGCGAGCTCGACTCCCATGCCGACGTGCGCCTGATCGTCGCCGAGGGATCCTGGGCGGAGGCGGGCGCGACGCTCGCGATCGTGGAGGGCACCGCGCGCGCCCTGCTCGCCGGCGAGCGCGTCGCACTCAACTTTCTGCAGCGGCTCGCGGGCGTTGCAACGCTCACGCGCCGCGCGGTCGATGCCGTACGGGGCACGCCCGCGAAGATCACGCACACCCGCAAGACGACTCCCGGTCTGCGCCATCTCGAGCTGTATGCGGTGACGATCGGTGGCGGCGTGGAGAATCGCGCGACGCTCGCCGCCGCGGTCTTGTGGAAGGACAATCACTGGGCACTGCTCGCACAAGACAACCTCGCCCTGGCCGTCGCGCTGCGCGCCGTTCCCCCCGGTGTGCCCGTCATTGTCGAGGCGGAAACCGATGAGCAGCTCGAGGCCGCGCTCGCGGCCGGCGTCACGCACATCCTCGTCGACAACCAGACCCCAGACCGCGTCGCCGCCTGGGTGCGGCGGGCGCGCGGTGTGACCATTCAGGCGTCAGGCGGCATCACCGTGGACACGGCGCGCGCGTACGCCGACGCCGGCGCGGCGTTGATCGCCATCGGCGCGCTCACGAATTCCGCCGCAGCCGCACCGATCCGCTGCGATATCAGCGCCGCCTTGCCTGTACCCTTCTCCAGCGGGCCAGCACCGCGTTGACCTGCGTGCGCGCCCGCGCGCACGCCGCCACCTGCGCCGCGGTCGGCGCCACATCCGCATCCTGCATCGCCATCGCCGCGGCAAGCGCGCCGCTGCTCGCGCTCTCGAGCGTCGGGGCGCGCGGCTCTGCTTGGAATGGGCCGCGACGCGCACCGGGCGGAGGTGCCGGGGGTGCCAATGATTCCACCTGCGCGCGCAACGCCCCACTCAAGGAGTCGAGGCGCGCCCGCGCCTGTTGGTACGCCGCATGAGCGGCGGCCGCGAGGTCGTACAGCTCGCGCGACAGTGCGGCGAGCTGGCGGAGCCCGGGCGCGGGCGTCTTGACGCGCGGATCGAGCCGTAGCGTGAGCGGCTGTGTGTACGTTTTCCCTGCTACCGTGAGGCGCACCGTGTACCGGCCCGGCGCCGCCCACGGCGCTCGCGGCGTGTGCTCACTGCGGTGCGGCACCGCCCCCGTTGCCTCGACTTCACCGCTGCGCGGAGCATCACCAATCGGTTGATAGCGCATGTCCCAGGTGAAGCGATGCAGTCCCGCGCCCGTTGACGGACGTTGCCCCGGCGCCGGCCAATAGAGCGGAAGCGTGCAATCGGGGGCTGCGGGGTTCTTCTGACACAACCGATTGTATGCTGCCGGATCGAGCGCGGGATCGGGATCGGGCACCGGATCGTCGCTCGCATAGGAGCGAATGACCCGTCCGGAGGCTTCAAGGATTTCCAGTTTCACGGGACCGGACGCAGCGGCCGCGAGTGCGTAGTCGATAATCGCGCCGGCCGGCGGATTCTCGGCGCCGGGAAGCTCGGGTGGCCACGGCGTCGGCTCGTTCGTGCCGAGGCGAACGCGGACAGCGAGATGGGGAGGCACGAGGAATGTGCCGCCACGCCGTGACCTGGCCAACGCCCGGAGCGGCGTCAGGTCGTCGAGAATCCAGAAGCCCCGGCCGTGCG
This sequence comes from Gemmatimonadota bacterium, assembly GCA_046728135.1. GTDB lineage: Bacteria > Gemmatimonadota > Gemmatimonadetes > Gemmatimonadales > GWC2-71-9 > 20CM-2-65-7. The sequence continues at coordinate 14,813 of JBKPDZ010000073.1, forward strand.
TGCCCGCGATCAGGTCGGCGCAGAGACATGTGCTGTCGTCTTTCACCTGGATGTCGCGCACGGAAATCGCGGGCATGTTGAGCCGCAGCGACTGCCAGTTCGCCCCGTCATCGAACGAGACCCAGACCTGCGCGTCGGTGGCGGCGTACAGCAACCCCGGCACGCGCGGATCCTCGCGAATCGAGTTCGCCACGGCGTTCGGGGCGATACCGTTATCGATCTCGGTCCACGTCGCGCCGCCGTCGTGCGTGCGCCAGAAATGCGGATGCATGTCGTCGATGCGGAGCGTGTTCGCCGCAGCGTAGGCGGTGCGCGTATCGAAGTGGCCTGCGTCGATATTGAAAATGCGGGTCCAGGGCTGGATCGCTGGCGGTGTCACGTTCCGCCATGTGGCGCCACCGTTCGTCGTGACCTGGATGTTGCCATCGTCCGTCCCGGCCCACAGCACCGTTCCGCTTCTGGGTGAGGGGGAGAGCGCCGTGATCGCCCCGCGCGGGGCCGGCGTCACCGTGCGCGCGTATCGCCCCGCGCTCGCCGGTACGGCCCACGTCTGCCGCGCGAGATCGGGACTGATCCGCGTCCACGTATGCGCGCGGTCCACCGACTTCCAGACGACGTTCGACGTGTAGTACAGCACGTTCGGATTCACCGGCGACCAGATGAGCGGCATCGTGCGCACGTTGCGGCCGAACGCGTCGCCGCGCGCGGCAGAATCCGGACCGACTTGCGCGGTCTGGCCCGTGCGGCGGTCGTAGCGCGACACGCCGCGGCGCGCGCTGCCGAACACGACGTCGGGATCCTTCGGATCGGGTGCGGCGATCCCGTATTCCTGAATGTTCGCTGGATGCCAGTCGTGGAACGTGATCTCGCCGTCGTCCGAGCGGCTCGCGACGCAAATCGAGCCGGAATCTTGCTGCCCGCTGCACACCCGGTAGGGGAACGCGTTATCGGCCGTGACGTGATACACGGCGGCGGTGGGCTGCGTGTACCAATTGCTCCAGGACGCGCCGCGATTGGACGAGATGACGGCGCCTTGATCCGAGACGGCGAGAATCACGTTGGGATCGTCGGGATGGATCCAGATGCGTTGATAGTCATCGCCGCCGGGCGAGCCACGCACTGCCGACCAGCTCGTGCCGCCGTCCTCCGTGCGCCAGATGACGATCGACGCGCTGTAGACGACGTTCTCGTTCTTGGGATCGACGACGATGGGTGGCAAGTCGCCGCCGCCGATCCTGCCGAGGGGGCGCGCATCGGCCGTCGCGGCGGTCGTGTCACCGACCACCGTGGCACCGGGAATGCGGGTGCGCAGCGTCCAGTGCGCACCGCCATCGCTCGATTTGTAGAAGCTGACCGGCCCCGATCCTCCTGCGGGATTCACGGACGCCACCATCGCATACGTCACCTGCGGATTACTCGGCGCGATGGCGATGTTCGCCTCCAGGACAGCGGGCAGACCGGCGGTCAATTGCGTCCATGTCGTGCCACCGTCGGTCGACTTGTAGATGCCGCCCGCGCCCGGCAAGGTCGAGTCAGGCCCGAACGCGGCGTACTCGTAAAACGTGGACTGCTGCTGCCACAGCGTGGCGTACACGGTGTTTGGGTTGCTCGGATCGATGCGCACTTCGTTCCCACTCGTGTACTCATCCTTGTACAGCACCTTCTCGAACGTGCGGCCGCCGTCCGTCGAGCGATAAATGCCGCGCTCGGCGTTGGGACCGTAGGGATGGCCGAGGGCCGCGACGAACAGCCGCTCGGGATTCGTCGCGTCCACGTCCACGTACGCGATCATCTCCGTGTCGTCGAGACCGAGATGCGTCCACGTGCGGCCGGTGTCGTTCGAGCGATACATGCCGTTCCCGGTCGCGAGATCGGGGCGAATGATGCCGGCCCCGGTGCCGACGTAGATGATGCTGGGATTCGACGGCGCGACGGCGATCGCGCCGATCGAGCCCGTCGCTTCGCGGTCGAACAGCGGCTCCCAGTTCGAGCCGTAGTCGTTCGAGCGCCAGACCCCGCCGTTGTCGAATCCGATGTAGAACACGGTCGGCTTTCCCGGCGCACCGGCGACTGCGCGGGCGCGGCCCGCGCGGTAGGGGCCGATCGTCCGCCAGCGCAGCGCGGATCCAAGATCTGGCGTTTGGGCCGACAGCGACCAGCTGGACAGCCACAGCAGCGTGAGAGCAAGGATTGAGGTTCTCATGCGACGATTATGCAGTGTCCGCGCCGAGCCTGCTACCCGAACTCGAGCCGGATGCGACCGAGTCCCGTTGTCACGGGCTCCTCGAGTGGCGCGAAGAGCAACTACTCGCTAAGGCGTTTTGGTCCGGGGCTCGCGGGAGGAGGCGGAAGCTGCTGCGACGGCGGCTGCTGCGAAACATCGTCGGTGTTCGTCACTTCGCGCAGGCCGCGCTTGAACTCCTGGATGCCTTTGCCAAGGGACGCGCCGATCTCCGGGATGCGCTTCGACCCGAACATCAGCGTGATGATCGCCACGAGAATGAGAATGTGCCAGATACTGAGGTCAGCCAGCATTGCGATTCCTGGAAGCGGGTGTACTCGAAAGCTATCCGGTTGGGAGTGAGTCGCCAGGGAAGCCTCGGCACGCATGGATTTGATACGTGAACAGCCCAGCGCGCACGCCCGGATCGCCATCCATGATCTTCGACACTTCCGCCGGAACGGCGTTAAAGATGCCGATTGAGCCGCTCGCGCATCATCTCATCGGTAATCGTCGTCATGCGCTCCCCTCTAGTATGTTGTGACGGATGCGCAAAGTATATCCGCTTTTTCTGCTCGCGATCCTGCCGACGCCAACGGCGGCGCAAACAGCCGTGGGAGATTCCGTCATCTACGATCTCGTGCCCCCGAGTCGTCTCGAAGTGCGCACCGGCAAGGCAGGGTTGCTCGGCTTCGTAGGCCACGAGCATGTCATTCGAGCGCGAAGCTTCTCCGGGCGAATCATCCTCTATCCTGACCAACTCACCGCGTCACACGTAACCGTGTCGGTGCCGACCGATAGCCTCGAGGTCCTGACACCGCCCGATACGGCAGAAATCCGCAAAGTCACGGCGGCCATGCGGGAGGAGGTGCTCGACGTCGCACATTTCGCCCAGATCGCATTGACCGGCCGGGCTGTGGATCGCGCGGGAGACACAATCCGCGTTGAGGCGGCGCTTACAATGAAGGGCCAGACCCGGGACGTCCCGCTGATCGTCCGCGCCAGTTTGGGAGCCGACACGGCACGCGCGAGCACGACGTTTACGGTCAAGCAGACCGATTTTGGCATCCGGCCGTATCGCGGCGGGCCGGGTGGTACCGTGCGGGTTGCCGATCGCGTGACTTTCGTCATCGAGGCGGTCGCCGTCCGCCGCCAATGACGTTCGCCTGGTATCCCACCGATCAGTACCTCGAGCGCAGCCGGCTGCGGCGGTTCGCCGAGACTCACGGACATCGGGATTTCGTATCGCTGCATCGGTGGTCTGTCGAAGATCTCGACGGCTTTTGGCGCGCGGTAGACCGCGACATGGGGCTCGTGTGGCGCACACCGTACGAGCGCGTTCTCGATTCCTCGCGTGGCATCGCCTGGACGACGTGGTGGCTCGGCGGCCGTATGAACTACGTGGAGTCGGCGCTGCGCCACGACCCGTCACGCATCGCGATCATCTTCGAAGGCGAAGAAGGCGTCACGACACGCATGACGTACGGCGAGCTGGCAATGGCCGTGCGGCGTTGCGCCGCCGGTCTCCGCGCCCTCGGGGTTCGCCCCGGCGACCGCGTGGGCATCTTCCTGCCGCTCACACCCGTATGCGCGATCGCGACGCTCGCCGTTTCCGCGATCGGCGCGATCTTCACGCCGATTTTCTCCGGGTACGCGAGCGATGCGATCGCCGGACGGCTGCGTGACTGCGACGCGACGGTCCTCATCACGGCCGATGGCTTCCGCCGGCGCGGGCTGATCGTTCCCATGAAGGAAACCGCCGACGCCGCGGTGGACGCTGCACCGAACGTGCGCACGGTGATCGTCGTCCAGCGACTGGGCCGCGACATCCGCCTGCGCAATCGAGAAGTCTCTTGGAACTATGTCATGAATCAAAGAGGCGACGAGTCGTTCGCCGATACCTCGCCGGAAGATCCGTACATGCTGATCTATACGTCCGGCACGACCGGGCGTCCCAAGGGCGCCGTGCACGTCCACGGCGGCTTCCCGGTAAAGGCGGCGCAGGATCAGGCGCACGTGTTCGACCTGCAGGCGGGAGACGTGCTGTGGTGGTTCACGGACATCGGCTGGATGATGGGTCCGTGGCTCATCGCCGGCGGCCTGATCAACGGCGCGACGATCCTCCTGTACGACGGCGCACCCGATTATCCGGATGCAGGCCGGGTGTGGTCGATCGTCGAGCGACATCGCGTGACGCACCTCGGTATCTCGCCGACCGCCATCCGTGGCCTCATGCGCGCGGGCGAGGAGCCTGTCAAGCGATGTGATCGCTCGTCATTGTTCGTGCTCGGCTCGACCGGTGAGCCGTGGAATCCGGACCCGTGGTGGTGGTACTTCGACGTCGTAGGTGAGCGGCGCGCGCCGCTCATCAATTACTCCGGCGGCACCGAATGCTCGGGGGGCATCCTTGGCTGCACGACCTGGACGCCGCTCAAGCCCGCGGCGTTCGCGGGTCCAGTTCCGGGAATTGCCGCGGATGTGGCGGATTCACACGGCCGGTCGCTGCACGGCACAGTGGGTGAGCTCGTAATCCGCAAGCCGTGGCCGGGCATGACGCGCGGGTTTTGGCACGATCCCGACAAGTACCTGACCACCTACTGGAAGCGCTTCCCCGACGTCTGGGTGCACGGGGATTGGGCCCGCATAGATGAAGAAGGGTTCTGGTACATCGAGGGTCGATCCGACGACACGCTCAAAGTGGCCGGGAAGCGGATCGGACCTGCGGAGGTCGAGTCGGCGGCAACCTCACACGCCGCGGTGCTCGAAGCGGCGGCGATCGGCGTACCACACGAGCTGAAGGGCGAAGCGATCGTCGTGTTCGTGGTGCTACGGACCGGCTACGATGGCTCCCCAGCGGTGGCGGGCGAGATCGCGGAAACGATCGCGGGACGCCTGGGCCGTCCACTGCGCCCTGAGATGGTGCGGTTCGTGCCGGATCTGCCGAAGACGCGCAACGCGAAGATCCTGCGCAGAGTCATTCGGGCCGCATACCTGGGCAAAGATGACCTCGGCGATCTCTCCTCGCTCGAGAATCCCGACGCCGTTGAACAGATCAAGGAGCTACGGCGCCCCGCGTAGCCATGCGGTGCCGCGGGCGTTCGGCGTGCCCGTCATCCGCACGCTGGCTCGGTCGAACCCCGCAACCCGGACTGTTGTCGCGAACGGACCATCCGGCCGGCGAACCTCCACGCGCACCGTGTCCCCCATGTGGAGGTTCTGGAGCGTGGCGCGCAGTTCCGGCCACGTCCTGACGGACGCGCCGTTGATGCGCTCGAGACGGTCGCGGCTGTGCAGCCCCGCCCTGCCCCAGATACTGGCGGGATTCGAGACAATGAGGTTCACGCCACTATCACCGTCGGGTTCGTACCCAAAGACGCGGAGGTCGCGCTCCGGCTCGCCGTTGTAGACCGCTGCCGCCGACGTCACAGTCGTCTTGACGCCGATGAGACCGAGGTAACGATCGAAGTCGATGGCGCCGGCGCCGCGCACGTAGGCATCGAAGAACGGTGTCACGTCGCAGCGGCAGACCGTTTCCACCGCTTGCTCGATGCCGCGGCCATCGATGCCTGGACCGCCCAACTTCGTCTCCCGCTCTGAGTGGTAGCCAGGAGGTGAGGCCCGATCGAAAAGCAGCCGCATGACGTCGTCCATCGAGCGCGACCCATGCGTCGCGTCCCGAATCATGAGGTCGAGCATCGTGCCGATCAGCTCTCCTTGGAGATGCGTGCTCGCGCTGTAATCGCCGAACGCACCCGGCTCGGCGTTGTACCCAACGCGGCTCACTTGCTCGGCCGAGAAACGCGCGTACGCCGGGTTGTTGACGTAGCTCGACATCAAACGTTCGAGATGCGCGGCGCGCGTGGAGTCGTGCAGCTGGAAGCCTGCACGGCGCAGCAGCAGGTCGGCATAGAACATCGTGAGACCTTCGCTGAACCACAGGCTGGAAACCGGCGGTTGCGTATGGTAGTCGATGTCGCGGTACTCGACGGGCCGGATCGTCATCAAGTTCCAGGTGTGAAAGAATTCGTGCGCCGTCTCCATGAGGAGCGCGCGCGGGTCAGACGCAAGGTCCTTGCCCGGCGCGCCGATGGTGACCGAGTTCCGATGCTCGAGCGCGCCGTAGGCGCCGTCTTGAAAGAGGAAGGTGTAGTCGCGATAGGGTGCGCGGCCAAAGAGCGTAATCGTCTGATGCACGATGGCCTTCACGCCCGCCACGAACGCCGCCGTGTCGAACGGCGCAGCATCCGGCAACGACCAGTAGACGATACGGTGCGGTACCCCGGCTTCGGCGAACTGCCAGTCGTGAAAGTGCCCGACGAAGATCGGCGAGTCCACGAGCGTGGCCGCATCGCTCGCACTGTAAAACCACACGCGCCCGCTCGTGCCCTCCATGCGCATCCCTTGATGCACGCGGTGCGTCGAGGACGCCGGGGAGGTTGGCATGCCATCCCGCAAACCGGTCGCGATTCCCCAGCTCGGGGGCAGGTCCAATTGCACCGCAGCAGGCATGCGTTCGGCACCAATCAAGTACATGAAGGCATGCGGACCACCCACGAGGCCGCCGCTGGGTGTGAGGAACGGGCGCCATGCGGCGCGCGGTCCCCCCGGCCCACCCCCCGGCTGCGCCGGCGGCAGCACGATCCGATATCGCACCGTGACCGGACCGCGAGGCGCGACGACTTGCCAGACGGCGCTGTCGACCTTCGTGAACGTCGCCGAGCTGGGCTCGACCGCAAAGTCGCGCACGAAACGCCAATAGCGATCGTCGTACTCTGGGTGCGCCGCCATGGCGAGGCGGAACGTGTCGGAGGTGGTGCGGAGGAGGAGCTCGACGGACCAGCCGGAGAGATCGGTGCTGTCCACACGAAGGGTGTACTGTACGGCTGGCTTCACCACAGCGTGCGGATGCGTGTAGAGCGCGAGCAACAGCGTGAGGGATGGTGTCATGGGACTAAGACGGCGCCCGTGTCCACGTGGTTTAAACCTGGCGCTTGACTTTTCGGGTCCATCTGGGGATTGTTCGTTCGAGCGAACAAGCCAGACCGATCGAGGACCTGGGACAACGTCTCAGGTCCTCATTGTTTTGGCCTCGCTCGACCGGCGCCGGAATCACAGTTCGCGGCGCACCGCAAGGTGACGACCGCGCGACGCCGGGAACAGCATTTAGCACAGGAGTTTCATCAGATGGCACGTATCACCGGTACCGTGAAGTGGTTCAACGACGCGAAGGGCTTTGGTTTCATCACGCCCGAAAACGGCGAGAAGGACTGCTTCGTGCATCACACCGCCATTCAGGCGCAGGGCTTCAAGTCGCTCGCCGAAGGCGAGCGCGTCGAGTTCGAAGTCGTCCAGGGCCAGAAGGGCCCGGCGGCGCAGAACGTCGTCAAGCTCTAACCACTGCGGTAACATAGGACAAACGGCGCTCTCTTCGGAGGGCGCCGTTTTCGTTATGCTGTGGTTCCGTGACCCCCTCCCAACTCGCACTCGTCCTGGCGAATGCAGTCCCCGTCTTCGGCGTGCTTTTCCTGGGCTGGACGGTCTTCCCGCTCCTGCTCCTGTACTGGCTCGAGAACGTGGTGGTGGGTGGCTTCAATGTGCTGAAGATGCTGCTCGCACAGCCCGCCGACCCGGTCTCCTGGGCCGGCAAATTGTTTCTGATCCCGTTTTTCATCGTGCACTTCGGCGGCTTCACGTTCGTCCACGGTGTGCTGGTCGTCGCATTCTTCGGGCCAAAGGGGGTCCAGCCCTTCGATCTACTGACGGCGGTGCCGGCGGCGATCCGCGCAAACCAGCTCGGCTGGGGTTTGCTGAGCCTCGTCGTGAGCCACGGTCTCTCGTTCTACTGGAATTACCTCAAGAATGGCGAATACCAGCGCGCATCGCTGAACGCTCTTATGAGTCAGCCGTACGGTCGAGTCGTGGTGCTGCACGTGACGGTGTTGTTCGGCGGGTGGGTTGTCATGCTGCTCGGGTCGCCGGTCGCGGCACTGATCATTTTGATCGCGCTGAAGACGGCGGGCGATTGGCGCGGGCACACCGCGGAGCGGCGAAAGTTCGCGACGGTTCTCTCTTGACAGGGTCTCTCCTCCCCGTAGCTTCGCGCCTCAACCCCAAAAACTGGTCTCCCTCCGTCATGAAGACAGGACTGTTCGCAGTGCTCATCGGAAGTCTCCTCGTCGC
>JBKPDZ010000074.1:0-18213 GCA_046728135.1 Gemmatimonadota bacterium
GCCGAACTCCGAAGTGTCAAGACTTGTAGGGGTTCCCTTGCGTGGCTCTGCAGACTCCCTCACTATAGGATGAGGGTCCAACCGTCACCCTGGAGGATCGCATGGATCAGATTTCCGTTCGCTGCGTTCTTCACCTTCAGCGCAATATCATCATCCCCGGTCGATGTAGTCGCTAGCGGCCGACCGTAGTCGTTGTGTCTGGCCGCTCCGGTCTGCGGACCGGACAATCGCGTTTCCAGGTCGATTCCTTCAACACCAAGGAAGGGGAATATGCGATTTGCGATTTCGGGACCATTCCTGCCCGTGACCGCGCTGCTGCTGGCATTAGGCGCCCGCCCGGCCGCGGCACAGCAGGGCGAAGTCACGGGACGAGTGACCGACAAGACATCCGGTCAGGGGTTGGCGACAGCGCAGGTCTCCGTCGTGGGCACGACGATTCGCGCGCTCACGGGTCAGGACGGCCGCTATCGCCTGGTCAACGTGCCGGCGGGGCCGGCGACCCTGCGGGTGTCGTATATCGGGTACGCGACGACGACGCAGCCGGTCACCGTGTCGGCGGGTGGATCGGCGGAAGCGAATTTCGCGATTGCGCAGGCGGCCGTCGGCCTCGAGGCCATCGTCGTCACGGCAACCGGCGATCAAGCCGTGCGTGAGCAGGGGACCGCCGCGCACAACGTCGATCTGCGCGATCGGACCAGTCAAGCCGCCGTCAGCAACCTCTCGGACGCGCTCAACTCGACGGTCCCCGGCGTCGTCGTGCAATCGAGTGGCGGGACCACCGGCACGGGCACGCGCGTCCGCATTCGAGGCTCCAACAGCGTGTCGCTATCCAACGACCCGGTGTTGATCGTCGACGGCATTCGCGTGGAGAACGCTTCGAACTCGACCTCGATCGGCGTCGGCGGGCAGCAGCCGTCGCGCCTGAACGACATCAGCCCGCAGGATCTCGAGGCGGTGCAGGTGAACAGCGGGCCGGCGTCGAGCGTGTTGTACGGCACCGACGCGGCGAACGGCGCGATCGTCATGCGCACGCGGCGCGGCCAGCCGGGCGCGACGAAGTGGACGATGTCGGCCGAAGGTGGGCGGCTCAATGATTACGGGAATTATCCGGATAATTATACCGGCCTCACCGCACTCGATTCGGCCTGCGCGCTGACGCGCGTCGTGGCGACCGTGAATCCATGCGTGCAGGTGCGGGTGCGCCGGTTCAATCCAATTGAGCAGCGCAGTCCGTTCCGCACCGGCAACCGTGCGCAGTACGGAATCAGCGCCTCCGGTGGATCGGAGCAGACGACGTTCTATCTGGCTGGGCACTTCAGCGACGAGAACGGCGTGTATCCGGTCAACTCCAACCGCCAGGTCAACCTCCTGGCGAACGTGTTCGACCATGTCCGCTCGAACATGGACATCCAGGCGACTGTGCTGTACACCAACGGCAAGTTGCGCCTGCCGCAGAACGACAACAACGTGTTCGGCGTCCTATCGAGCGGCTTCCTGGGCGGGTCGGACAGCACCGTGAACAACGGCTATGGCTTCCTGTCGCCGGCCCAGAGCTTCTCAATCCGCACGTTCCAGAACATCGATCACTTCACGGGCAGCCTGCAGGCGAATTACCGGCCGCTCAGCTGGCTCGAAGCGCACGCGGTGATGGGAACGGACTTCCTGAGCCGATACGACGAAAATACGACGTTCCCTGGTTTCATTCCGGCGTCGTTCAATGTGACCGCCAGCCAGGGCAACCGCGCCGCGAACCCGTTCCAGATCTACAACTGGACGGGAAATTTCTATGCGACGGCGTCGTTCGCCCTGACGCCGACGCTGAATTCCACGACGAGCGGCGGTCTGCTCTACTACCACCTGCGCAACCACGGCGTGCTCGCGAGCGTCCAGCAATTGACGGCGGGGACGAATTCGCTATCGGGCGGCGTCATTCCCACGGCCAATGAGCAGACCCTCGAGACGATCACCATCGGGCGCTTCGTCGAGGAGCGCCTCGCCTACAAGAACCGGCTGTTCGTGACGGGCGCACTGCGCAGCGACGACAACACGTCCTTCGGAAAGCGGTTCGGCAACATTCTCTATCCGCGGCTCTCCATGTCGTGGGTGGCATCCGAAGAGCCGTTCTTCCCGAAGCCCGGCTGGCTTGGGGCGCTCAAGCTGCGCGCGGCCTACGGGAGCTCGGGCCTGCACCCCGGGCCGACCGATGCGCTGCAGTTCTTCAACCCGACGCCGGTCGTCATCAACAACACCGACGTCCCGGGCATCACGATCGGCAGCCTCGGTAACGCGGCGCTGAAGCCCGAACGTACCAACGAAACGGAAGCGGGCTTCGACGCGGAGTTCCGCCCGCTCTCGGCACGCATTGCATTCACGTATTACTCAAAGTTGTCGCACGATGCGCTCATCGCCGTTACGTTGCCGCCGAGCTGCGGGTGCGGGACGTCGATCTTCCGGAATCTGGGTTCGGTGAGCAACAAGGGCGTGGAGATTTCGGCGGCGGCGACCGTGATTCACTCCCGCAACGTGAACGTCGATCTCAACCTGGGCGCCTGGGGCACCAAGAGCCGCGTGAAGACGCTCGGCGCCAACATCGCGCCGATCATCTTCGGTCTGGGCGGTGCCACGCAGCGCATGCAGGTCGGCTGGGCGCCGGGGTCCTACTTCCAGCGTCCGTACACGTACAACGACGCGAACAACGACGGCATCATCGCGCTCAGTGAGGTCACGCTGGGACCGACCGCCACGTTCCAGGGCCAGCCCTTCCCGGATCACGGCGGGTCGGTGAGCAGCACGATTACGGTGTTCCAACGCTTCCATCTGTACGGGCTCGTCGACGGCCGGTTCGGCAACAAGCTGTTCAACAGCACAGAGCAATTCCGCTGCGGGCTGAGTAACTGCCGCGGCCGCAACGATCCCAAGGCGTCGCTGGCCGAGCAAGCGGCCGCGGTCGCCAACATTCTGGGCACGCAAGCAGGATACATGGAGGACGCGGATTTCGTGAAGTTCCGCGAGCTGTCGCTGACGTACGATGCGCCGGCGCACTGGGCCACCCGGATCGGCGCGTCGTCGCTCAGCGTCACGATCGCCGGGCGGAATCTGGCGACCTGGACCAAGTACAAGGGGCTCGATCCCGAGCTCAACGAGGCCGGCCAGAACAACTTCACGACGGCCGACTTCTTGACCCAGCCGCCGGTGCGGTACTGGATCGGGCGGATCAACGTGGCCTTTTGACCGGAGAAACGGACCAATGACCATACAGATGCCGAAGATCATGGGCCGCGTCCTCCGGACGGTCGGAGGCCGCGCGCTGAGTGTAACGCTGTTGCTGACGGTCGGCGGCGCATGCCACTTGCTCGACGTGAGCACGCCGGACGTGGTGCCCACCGACAACCTGAATAATGCGCTGGCGCTGCCGACGATTCGCGCCGGCGCCATCGGCGATTTCGGGATCGCCTACACGGGATCCGGCGCGCAGGGCTCGGGCGGGACGACCGAGGGCCAGGTGCTGGCCAGCGGTTTGCTCGCCGACGAGTGGATCAACACGGAGACATTCCCGGACCGCGTGCAGGCCGACGCTCGGCAAGTCGATCCCGCGAGCGGAACCTGGACGACCGTGTTCCGCAACGTCGCACGCGCCCACCTGTCGGCGCTCAGCGCGGCGCAAAAGTACCGCGAGCTGTCCGACACCACGCGCGTCACCGGTCTGGCCGAGATGCTGGTGCTCGCGGGATACACCCGGGTGTTCTTCGCTGAGAACTACTGCTCCGGGGTGCCGCTCAGCTATCCCAACCCCGATGGGACCGTGAACAATGGAGCGCAGCTCACCACGGCGCAGATGCTGGATTCGGCGCTCTATTTGTTCGACCAGGCGTTGATCCGCGCGAACGCGCTGGCGCCCGTGACCGCCTCCGACACGGCGGCGAGGCTGGCGATGCAGCGGTTCGCCCGCGTGGGGAAGGCCCGTACCCTGCTGGATATGGGGCGCGCGGCCGATGCGGACACTGTCGCGTCCGTCGCCAACATTCCCACGTCGTTCTCGTACGTGATCCAGCATGACCTCAACACATCCCGCCAGCAGAACGGCGTCTACAGCGGCATTCGCAAGTTCAAGCGGTACGGCGTGGCCGACCAGGAAGGTAGTGCGGGGTTTCCGTGGCGCACCGTGCTGGATCCGCGTACGCCATTCACGCGCGTGCCCGGGACCAACAAGGGATTCGATGCTTCGACGCCGCAGTTCGACCAGCTGCGGTATACGGATGAGAAAGCAGCGATCACCCTCGCTACCGGCTTGGAGGCCCGTCTCATCAACGCCGAGGCGGCGCTGCAGCGCGGTGATACGACGGGGTTCATGGCTCAGCTGAATGGGTTGCGGGCGTCACCGCCCACGTACATTCTCGCGGGCGTGCAGGGGACGACGTCGCCGAGCGATCAGCCCCGGCCGGTTGCGGCGCTGGCGGCGCTCGCCAATCCCGCCAGCGCCACGGCGGCCGTCGATCTGTTATTCGCGGAGCGCGCGCGCTGGTTGTGGGGCACGGCGCACCGGCTGAACGATCTCCGCAGGTTGGAGCGGGCGGTCGGTGTGCGCGGTGGCTACGGCCGGCCTGACGCGAGCGTCTTCCCGACAGGAGCGTACTTCAAGAACGGCTTGATCTACGGAACCGACGTGAACTACCCGATACCGCTGGACGAGCAGAATAATCCCAACTTCCAGCAGTGTCTGGACCGCTTGCCGTAACGTCGGAGTGAGGGAAGTAGGAAAACGGAGGAGGGGGCGCGCAAGCCCCCTCCTGTTCTTAGCCCTTCTTTGTGCGCACCAGAATGACGCCGCCAACGGCGTCCGTGCCGTAGTACGTGGTTCCTTCCGAGCCGGTGAGGACTTCGATGCTCAGGACGCTGGACGCCGGCAGCTGCTGGAGCGTGATCAGCTCCTGAATGCGCACGCCGTCGATGAAGAGCATGGGCGGATCTTTGAGCATGATGCTGCTGTGTCCCCGCCGCTCCATCCCCGTCGCCTGCCCGTTGCGATTTTCTCCGTAGGACATTTGCGGGACTTCACGCCGCAGGACCTCCCAGGCCGTTTGCCCGCCGGATCGGGCGATCATGGCTTCGGTGATCAGGATGCGCTGGCTCCCATTGGCGGGAATGACGGGAGCGGGGCGGAGCGATTTGCAGCTGGTGGCAGCGAGAAGGAGCGATACGGCGGCGGCGATCGCGCGACCATTCACTGAGGCGCTCATGGCGGCCTCCGGCCAGGGTCAACAACGAATCACGGGATAACCCAAATCAGTTGAAAGGAACTGCGGGAGTCAATCCACGATCGCGTCCGGCAGCACGTACTTCATCGGATCGACCGGGTGGCCGTTCACCCACACCTCGTAATGGAGGTGCGGCCCCGTCGACAACCCCGTCGAGCCGACCTTCGCGATCGGCTGGCCGCGCTTCACGCGCTGGCCGCGCACGACCATGATCTTCGAGCAGTGCGCATAGCGCGTGACGAGCCCGTAGCCGTGATCGATCTTCAGGGTGTTGCCATACCCTTCCTGCCACGTCACTTCGGTGATGATGCCGGCGGCGGGGGCGTCGATCTCCATGCCCATCGGCGCGGAGACGTCGATCCCCTCGTGCGGGCGCGCGAGGTGCAGAATCGGATGCACGCGCTCGCGCGCGAACGCGCTCGTCAACCAGCCCTTGGTCGGCATGATGGACGGCGTCGCGGCGTAGCGCGAGCGCTGGCTTGAGGCGGAGTCGTACGCTTCGTTCAGCGAGTGCACGAGGATATTGGCGCGGCGCGTGAGCTGATCCATGTCGATGCGCGCGGCGAGCGCCGCCTGCCCGTTCGGACCCGCGGCCGCCAGGCTGTCGCGCTCGAACCATTGACCGCTCGGGCCCCCGATGCCCGCCTGCTGCACGTCTTTGTCGATCGGCGAAAGCCCGGCGAGGAGCCGCAGCGCCTGCTCGCGCTCACCGAACACGTTCAACGTGTCGCGCAACCCCGTGAGCCGCTCGCGCAGTCGTTGAATCTCGCTCGCGAGCAGCTGATTCTCGCGCTCGAGCGCGCGACTGCGCGTGATGCTGACACCGCGCGACAGCGCCGTACCGCCCAGCACGAGGAACAGCAGCGCGACAACGCTGCCGATACCGATGAGCGCCTTGACGACCGTCTGCGACACTTCCACGGCGCGGGACGAGCCCGAGCCGTGAGGGACCAGCATGACGGTCCAGCGACGCTCTGCCTGCTTCTTCTTCATATGGGGATGCAAACATAAGGCGCGGTGCAGACTCGCGTCAAATCTGGAGATGTGCGCTCCGTCACGTTTTTTGGGGCAGGAACGGCCGCCCTCAAACCGCGCCGTCCTTGGGGAACAATGGGGGAGGGGGGAACACACGCCAGCCGCCGACCGTGAGACCCGGGAGGTCCCCGAGCCGCACCGCGTCGAGCGCTTGCGGCGCGCCGAGCGCGGCCCACATCGCGGCCGCCTTTTCAGGAATGAACGGCGCGGCTAACACGGCGAGTCGCGCGACGGTGCGAACCAAATTCACGAGCACGGCATCCAGCTCCCCGTCGCGTTTCGCTTTCGCGAGTTTCCACGGCGCGGTCTCTTCGACGTACCGGTTCGCGCGGGACGCGAGCTCGATGATGCGTGCGGCGCCCTCCTGCAAGACGAGCGCATCCATCGCGCGCGTGTACGCGGCGATCGCGTCCTGCGCGGCACGCTCGAGGTCCTCACCCCCTGACGACGGCACCACGCCGTCACGATAGCGCTGCACCATCGACAGTGAGCGCGAGACGAGATTGCCGAAGGTGTCGGCGAGGTCGGCGGTGTAACGCGCGTCGAAGCGCTCCCACGTGAAGTTGCCGTCGTTCTCGAACCCGACTTCGCGCAGCAGGAAATAGCGCAACGCATCGGCGCCGTGGCGCTCGATCGCCGTGTCGACGCTGACCGCGGTGCCGGCGGTCTTGCTCATCTTCGTGCCTTCCCATTGCACGTACCCGTGCGCCCAGACCTGCCCTGGGAGCGCGAGCCCGGCGGCGAGCAGCATCGCCGGCCAGATCACACAGTGAAAGCGGGTGATGCCCTTGCCGATGACGTGCAGGTCGGCGGGCCACAGACGCTCGTAGCCGGGCTCGGGGAATCCCGTCGCGGACAGATAGTTGATCAACGCGTCGAACCACACGTACACCGTCTGCTCGGAGTCGCCGGGGAAAGGAATGCCCCACGGCAGGCGCTGGCGCGAGATCGAAACGTCCTGCAGTCCGTCTTCGAGCAGGCGCACGACCTCGTTGCGCCGGATCGCCGGTTCGACGCGCAGCGCACCCGAGGTGATCAGGGAGAGCAGGCGCTCGCCGTACGCGCTGAGCCGAAAAAAGTGGTTGCGCTCCTTGGTGTGAATCAGCTCGAGCGTGGGATGCTCGATGCAATGGCCGTTCGCGATCTGCGCCGGCTGCTTGAACTCCTCGCAGCCGGTGCAATACAGTCCCTCATAGTCGGCGACGTACAGATCGCCGGGACGCTGCGCGTGAATGCGCTCCAGCAGTGCGACGACGCCGCGCACGTGGCGTGGCTCTGTGGTCCGGATCCAATCGTCGTTGCTGCACTCGAGCCGGCGCCAGTAATCGGCGAACGTCTGCGCCATCCGGTCCACCCACGCGCGCGGCGTGACGCCGCCGCGCGCGGCTGCCTGAATCACCGACTGGCTGTGCTCGTCCATCCCCATGAGAAAGTGCACCTGATCGCCGCGCAGCCGCCGGTAACGTGCGATGCAATCGGCGCCGACTTTCTCCAAGGCGTGGCCAAGGTGAGGATCGCCGTTGGAGTAATCGATGGCTGTGGTGAGATAGAACTTCGCCACTACGATTGCAGCTGCTCGAGCGCGACGACGCGGGTCGCCCCGTCGTCGGCGCGGAGTGTAACGCGCTCCCGGAAGATGTCCACGGACACGACGCGCGCCGCCCCCTCGGCGGTGTTGATCGTCTTGCCTTCCTTCGGAAAGCGCTTGCGCTGCTGCACATAGAAGTCGTGCTCATAATGCAGACAGCAGAGCAGGCGACCGCACGGGCCGGAGATCTGCACGGGATTCAGCGACAGGCCCTGGGCCTTCGCGAGCGAGAGGCTGACGGGTCTCCCCTCGGGCAACCAGCTGGCGATGCAGAGCTGGCGGCCGCAGCGACCGATGCCATCCAGACGCTTGGCTTCGTCGCGCGCGCCGATCTGGCGCAGCTCGATGCGCGTGCGAAACAGGCCCGCCAAGTCCCGCACGAGGGCGCGGAAGTCCACGCGCTGCTCGGCGGTGAAGTAGATCGTCAGCTTGCGCTTATCCCACTGCCATTCGGCGTCGGAAACCTTCATCGGTAGGTTGTGCTGGCGCACCCGGTCGCGCACCGTGCGGCGCACGTCCTCTTCATTCATCCGCAGGTCCGCGGCGATCTTACGGTCTGCGGGCGTGGCCGTGCGAAGAATGGCCCGCGGGGCCGCGGCGGTCTCCGGACCCTCGCCCTCTGCCTCCGCTCCTCCGCACGCTCCACACCGCTGGCACTTCTTCTCGGCAACTGCGCCTAACGCAGACACGACGCCAAAGTCCTGCCCGCGCTCGACCTCGACGATGACGGGAGTATCGAGGCGGAGGGAGGAGGAGTCTTCGGACCAGGTGAAGTATTCGCGCCGGTTCCCTTTGAACCGGACTTCGATGACAGACGTCAATTCACTTCTCGGTTAGCGCACCCATGGAAAGGTACTTCTCCTCGCGGCGTTTGAGGAGCTTGTCCGTCTTGAGCCTGCGCAACTGGCCGAGATGGCGCTGCAATGCGTCGCCGAGGGCCGCGGCCGTCGCTTCGGGATCGGCGTGGGCCCCGCCAGGCGGTTCGGGCACGATCTCATCGATCACGCCGAGATTCAGGAGGTCCTGCGCCGTGATCTTGAGCGCCTCGGCGGCGCGCTCGCGCTGGCTGGCGTCTTTCCAGAGAATGGCGGCGCATCCCTCCGGAGAGATGACCGAATACACCGAGTTCTCCAGCATGAGCACGCGGTCGGCGAGACCCACCGCGAGCGCGCCGCCGGACCCGCCCTCCCCGATCACCGCGGTGATGATGGGCGTCGGCAGCGACGCCATTTCGATCAGGCTGCTGGCGATCGCTTCGGCCTGGCCCCGCTCCTCGGCTCCCAGTCCGGGGTACGCGCCCGGCGTGTCGACGAGCGTGATCACCGGCGCGCCGAACTTCGCGGCCTGGCGCATCAAGCGCATGGCTTTGCGATAGCCCTCCGGATGCGCCATCCCGAAGTTACGGTACAGGTTTTCCTTGGTGTCGCGGCCCTTCTGATGGCCGATGACCATGACGCTGGTGCCGTCGAGCCGCGCCCAGCCGCCGATGATCGCCGGATCGTCGCGGTACAGGCGGTCGCCATGCAGCTCGACGAAATCGGTAAAGACCGTATTGACGTAGTCCAGCGGGTAGGGGCGGCGGGGATGGCGCGCCACCTGGACGCGCTGCATCGGCGTGAGATTGCGATAGATCTCGAGGCGCAGCGTCGCGAGTTGTTCCTCCAGCGGCCGCACCTGCCTGGCAACGTCGGCGTTGTCCCCGGCAACGCGGTTCAGCTCCTCGATCTGTTTTTCCAGCTCGAGCACTGGTTTTTCGAAATCCAGGGTGTAAACCGCCATTACTGCGCCTTCGCCTTCACCAGTTGCACGCTATCGACTCCCAGAATATCCCGCAGCGCGGCGAGCAGATCGTCGGCCGCATCCACGCAGAACAGGCGACTCTTCAGGCGCACGGTTTCGTGCCCCCCCCCCGCCGAGCCCCCCCCCCCCCCCTTCGCGCCCCTCCCTTCCAGAAACACGGGGCTGGAACCCGGGTGCGCGGCGCACAACGCCGCGATGGTGTGCGTCGTCTCGGGCTCGGGAGCCTTGCCGGCCGTCCAGCGCAGCGCGACCCCGATGGCCCCGCTCGGTCGCAGCTCGTCGAGCGCGCGGGCGCCATCGACGATGAACGGCGCCTGTTCCTCTCCCCGATCCCGCGGGCTGTACCCGCCGGTCAGCAGGTAGGCGCCGTCGGTGCGAATGACGCTATTCAGCTTGGCCCAGGCTTCCGGAAACACCAGCGCCTCCGCTGTCCCGTGAAAATCCTCGAGCACGAGGCGCGCGTACTCGGCACCCGTCTTTTTCGCGATTTGGCGTTTCACGACCGTTACCACGGCGGCGATCGTGACCTTCTGGGGCGGTGGGCTCCACATGCCCAAGGTCGCGGTCGTCCGCGTCCCGAAAAGCTCCACCTCGGCGCGGTACTTGGCGAGGGGGTGGCCGGAAATGAAGAATCCGAGCACCGCTTTCTCTCGTGTCAGGCGCTCCTGCTCGGTCCAGGGAGCCACTTCGGGGAGGGGGGACGCGGGACGGGGGACGGGGGTTTCGTCGCCGAACAGGGCGTGCTGGCCGGTGAACCGCTCCTGCTGGCGGACCTGCGCTTCGCTGAAGGCGTGATCGAGCGCCGCCACGAGCTGCGAACGCTCCGCGCCAAGGGAATCGCAGGCCCCCGCGTCGATCAGCGATTCGATGACGCGCTTGTTGCAGAGGCGCAGATCGATGCGGTCGCACAGCTCGACGAGCGAACGATACGGCCCCACCTTGCGGCCTTCGATGATCGACGCGATCGCGCCCTCGCCGACGTTACGCACCGCGCCGAGCCCGAACCGGATGCGCTGATCACTGACGACCGTGAACTTGTAGCCTGATTCGTTGACGTCCGGTGGGAGCACCTGGAGGTCCAGCTCCCGCGCTTCATTGATGTACTGCACGACCCGATCGGTGTTGCCGATTTCGGACGACAGCAAGGCCGCCATGAACTCGGCGGGATAGTAGACCTTGAACCACGCGGTCTGGTACGACAGGATCGAGTACGCGACGGAGTGGGACTTGTTGAATCCGTAGCGCCCGAACGTCTCGATCTGCGCGGCGATGTCTTCGACCACCCGCTTGTCGTGACCCCGCGCGATCGCGCGCTTCACGAAGTTGCCGAGCTCTTCCTGGATCAGCTCCTTGATCTTCTTGCCCACCGCCTTGCGCAACACGTCGGCTTCCGCGAGCGAGTAGCCGGCCAGCGCGCTTGCGATGCGCATCACTTGCTCTTGATAGACGATCACGCCGTACGTCGGCGCGAGAATCTCCTCGAGCGCGGGATGGGGATAGCGAACCTTTTCGCGGCCGAGCTTGCGGTTGATGAACACCAGGTACATGCCCGTATCGAGCGGCCCGGGGCGCAGCAAGGCGTTCGTCGCGACCAGATCGTCGAACCGGTCGCACTTCATGTTGCGCAGGCAGTCCGTCGCCAGCGGCGATTCAAACTGGAAAATGCCGGCGGTGCGCCCCGCGCGCAGCAGCTCATAGACTTTGGGATCGTCGAGATCGGGCCGCTCCAGATCGATCGTGACGCCGTGCCGCTCCTGGACCATCTTGGCGGCGTCGTGCAGCACCGTCAGCGTCTTCAAGCCGAGCAGGTCGATCTTGAGCATGCCGACGTGCTCGAGGCCCACCATGTCGTACTGCGTGATGATCGCGTCCGCGTCCGTCTTCGAGTCCGGCGCCGTGCAGACCGGGACGTAGTCGGTGAGCGGCCCAGGGGCGATCACGACACCGGCGGCGTGGACCGAGGCATGTCGCGCGAGTCCCTCGATCCTGGCTCCTAGGTCCAGCACCTTCCTGATCCGCTCATCCTGCGCTGCGGCGGCCTTGACTTCGGGCACCTTTTCCGAGGCTTCCGCGAGGGTCACACTGTACGCCGGGCCCGACGGAATGAGTTTCGTGAGGCGCTCGACGTCGCCCATCTCGACGCGCAGCGTGCGCGCCACGTCGCGGAACGCCGCCCGCGCTTTCAGCGTCCCGAACGTGATGATCTGGCCGACCGATTCCCGCCCATAGCGCTGGCGCGCGTATTCCAGGATCTCGCCGCGCCGCTCGAAGCAGAAATCGAGATCGATGTCCGGCATCGAAATGCGCTCGGGATTCAGAAAACGCTCGAACAGCAGGTCGAACTTGAGGGGATCGACGTTGGTGATGTGCAGCGCGTAAGCGATCAGGGATCCCGCCGCCGAGCCCCGCCCGGGACCCACCGGGATACCGCGGTCCCGGGCCGCTTTGATCAAATCGTAGACGATGAGGAAATAGCCCGCGTAGCCCGTGCGCGTGATGACATCGAGCTCGTATTCGAGCCGCTGCAGGGCCGCGGCGGGGAGCGGATCGCCGTAGCGCTCCACGGCGCCACGCCGTGCAAGGTGCACGAGGAGGTCCTGGTCCGACGCGAATTCCGCCGGCCGCGGGTACTGCGGTAAGAAGTAGCGCTTCTCGAAATCAAACTCGCACAGGTCCGCGACGCGCGCGGTTTCGGCCAGCGTGTCGGGATGATCGCCGAACAGTTTCCGCATCTCGGGCTCGGACTTGACATAGCTCTCCTGCCCGAAGAAGCGGAACCGCTTGGGGTCGTCGAGGTCCTTGCCCGTACCGATCGCCAGCAGCACGTCGTGCGCCTCGGCGTCCTCCCGCTTCAAGTAGTGCGCGTCGTTGGTCGCGGCAACGGGGAGACCCAACTCCGCCGCGATCTGCAACATCCCCGCGCTGACGATCTGCTCCTCCGGGAGGCCGTGGTTCTGCACCTCGAGCCAGAACCCGTTCGGCCCGAACGCGCGCGCGAACCACGCGGCGCTCGCTTTCGCGGCCTCATAATTTCCGGCGCGCAGATACAGCGCGATCTCACCGGACAGGCAGGCCGCGAGCCCGATGATGCCGTCGTGGTGCTGCTCCAGCACTTCCTTGTCGATGCGCGGCCGGCGGTAGAAGCCCTCGAGGAACCCTATAGAGGAAAGCTTGATCAGGTTCTGGTAGCCCGTCCGGTTTTTGGCGAGCAGGATGAGGTGCGAGTACGCCGCACCCAACGGCGGAGCGGGGAGCGCGTCGCCGGCCGGCTTCTCACGCGCGTGCCGGCTGCCGAAGGCGAGGTAGGCCTCGAAGCCCAAAATCGGGCGGATCTTTCGCGCCTTCGCTTCGGCGTAGAACGACCAGGCGCCATGCAAGTTACCGTGATCGGTGATGGCGAGCGAATCCATGCCGAGCGCCTGCACCCGATCGAGGAGATCGGGGATGCGGTTGGCGCCGTCGAGGAGAGAGTACTCGCTGTGCGTGTGGAGATGAACGAACGGCATGGTTACCGCGCTGAATCTGCCGTATTTTGCGCGCTCATGCAATGGCTGCTGCTGCTCACCACGTTCATCGTCATGGCCGTGCTGCAGCGACTCGTGCGTACCGTCGGTGGCCCTCCCCCGCTCGAGGCGCAAGCGACACTCGCCCTCGGATGCGTGACGCTCGCCGCGACGCTCGCGGGAGCGATCGCGCAGCGGCTGCGAGTACCGCGTATCGTCGGCTATCTCCTCGCGGGCTTTGTGGCCGGTCCGGCGTGGCTTCGCATCGTGCGCGAACCGGAGCTGCAGGCGCTGAGCGTCATTTCAACCGGGGCGTTGGCGCTGATCGCATTCGCCGCGGGCAGTGAGCTGACACTCGACGCGCTCCGCGGTGCGCGGCGGGCTGCGCTGCTGCGTATCGTGACGGGGGCAATGGCGCTGCCGTTCGCCGCTGTCACCTTCGTCGTCCTCACGGTGAGCCCGTGGTTTCCATTGACCGCGCACCAGCCATTCCGCGATGCGCTGGCCGTCGCCCTTGCGCTCGGCGCGATGGCCACGGTCAGCTCGCCGACACTGACCTGGGCTGTCATTACCGAAACCGGCGCGAGCGGGCCGATCTCCCGCTCAACCCTCGACGTGACGGTGCTTCAGGATCTGATCGCCGTGGCGTTACTCATCGTCATCCTGGTCGTGGCATCCCTCGTCGCGAGCGGTGGCGCCGTCACTCCTGGAATCGCCACCCAGGCAGTGTCGATTGTGGCGGGGTCGATTGTCGTGGGCATCGCTCTGGCCTTCGCACTCGCGCAGTACCTGCGTGTGATTCGCGGCTCGCTCCCCGCGGTGTTCGTGATTCTGGCGTTCATCATTGCACAGGCCGTGCGGCTGCTCGGCTTGGACGCCGTCCTGATCGCGCTCGTGGCGGGCTGCACGCTGCGGTATGCCGCGCCCAATCAATCTGAGCGTGTCAGAGCCGAGCTCAACCGGTGCGCAAGACCGGTCTATGTCGTATTTTTTGCGCTCGCCGGTAGCAACCTGCAGCTCGCCGCGCTGGGCGAATTGTGGCCCTGGGCGCTGCTCCTTGCGGGATTACGGATCACCGGGCTCTGGGGTGGTCTGCGCTGGGCGGGGCAGCGTAACGGGGCGCGAGTCACCCCCGCCCCCTCCCCACCGGTCAGTGCCGACTGGACCACCTATGGGTGGCTGGGGCTCATCTCGCAGGGAGGACTGGCCGTCACGCTCGCGGCCCTGCTGCGACGGGCGTTCCCGGAGTGGAATATCTCGCTGGAATCGCTACTCGTGGCGATGATCGGCGTGCATCAGCTGGCCGGACCGATCTGTTTTCAATGGGTGCTGCGGCGCAGCAGGGAAGTCACCGAGGAGGTGGAGGTTGCGGGTTCTGCGGTCTTTGTTAGCGATAGCGGGGGTAGCGGGAGCGGCCGCATGTAGCGGCACCGACGTGCACATCCGACCATGCACGGCGGCAGATGCCGCGGTCACGCTTGCGGTCAATGCATATGTCTCGCTCGATCCGGCGTCCGACTCCGGCTGCTCCGTCTTTCCCGCTACAACCTCGCTCGCCGCCACATACCTGGTCATGCCGCAGCTGGCGACGGGTGTGCCCGGTCAGATCGCGGGGTTTCGGTTGGGCGGCGATACCATCCTCCCAGCGCCCCCCCCGACCGCCCCCCTCTCCGAACCTGCGGCGGAGCTGAGCGCGGCGGAGCGCTTTCACCGCTTCCTGCGACTCGGCGATGAGCGGCGCTCCTGGGGTTTTGCACCCGAAGCCGCTCCAGCTCATGCCCCGGCGATATCTCCGACCGCCGTCTCGGGCCCGCCCGCGATGAACTCACTGCGGCAGTTCATGGTCTGCTCAAAAACCGATTGCTCGCGTTTCGCTCCCGTCAACGCGCGGGTGCGCGCGGTCAAGACCAAAGTCGCCATTTACGTCGACACGCTCGCTCCGGCGGGTGGTCTCGATTCGACGGCGCTCGACAGCATCGCGAACCTCTTCGATCAGCGGCTCTACGCCATCGATACCGCCGCCTTTGGGCGCGAGTCGGACATCGATTCCAACTCCGTTGTGCTCGTACTCATGACGAATACCGTCAACCAGCTCGTCACGGCGAGCGCGTGTGACAGCGGCTTTATCGCCGGCTTTTTCTTCGGCGCGGACCTCGATCCCGTCTTCCGCAACGATTCGCGTTCCAACAAGGGTGAAATCTTCTACTCCATGGTGGCCGACCCTACCGGGAAGCTGAGTTGTGCGCACTCGGTGTCACTCGTCGAGCGGGTTGTGCCGGTGACGTTCATTCACGAGTTCCAGCATATGATCAGCTTCGGCCAGCATGTGCTTGCGCGCGGCGGCAGTGGAGAGGTACTCTGGCTGAACGAAGGCCTCTCGCACTATGCGGAAGAGCTCGGCGGCAGGAGCTACGCGGCCACGTTCGACGCGAAGGTGGCCGATTGCGTTCTTGGAACGCCCGAATGCCGCTTTTATGGTGGCGACCTGCTGGATGCCTACACCTATCTCGATACTACGAGCAAGCATTTCCTCCTCCCGACGGCGGGGATCGG
Source organism: Gemmatimonadota bacterium (assembly GCA_046728135.1). GTDB lineage: Bacteria > Gemmatimonadota > Gemmatimonadetes > Gemmatimonadales > GWC2-71-9 > 20CM-2-65-7. The sequence continues at coordinate 15,735 of JBKPDZ010000074.1, forward strand.
GACCTTGGCCGAGCGGGGAGCGGCGTGGCTGTTCGTGCGATACGTCGTGGACAAGTATGCTGCCGGCGGTACGCAGGCGGCGTGGAATACGCTGACCCGTTCGCTTGACGGCACGTCTCAGACCGGCGCGCAAAACATCACGACCGTGACCGGCGATCCGTTCGCCACCGTCGTGAGCCGCTGGGCGCTGGCAAACTATGTCACCGACGGCGGCGGAGCTCCCCCGGAGCTGACGTACAGCTCGTGGAATCTCCACGCCGTGTTTTCGTCACTGCACACACAGGCTCCGAACGTTTTCCAGAAATTCTATCCTCTCGTGCCCACCAGCAGCGCGGGCCGCGCCGTGAGCCTCAGCGGGACGCTGCGCGCCGGTTCGGGCGTGTATCACTTCATCAACCAGCCCCCCGGCGATCCTGGGTTCACGCTGAGCTTCACGGCTCCGAACGGCGACTTGATCAACGCGTCGCTGGTGCCGCGGCTGAATGTGATACGGCTGCAATGACGACGGTACGACGGTATGACGGAAGCACGGTAGGAGCTCTGCTCGCACTGCTTTCCATCATTCCGTCATTCCGTCTTGTCGCGCAGACGGAAGGCAGCGTCCTCACCGCCCTCCCCGGGTCCACACGCTCCGCGGCAATGGGTGGTGCCGGTGTCGCACTCGTCGGAGAGGCCGGCGCGATGTTCGCGAACCCCGCCGGCATCGCGACGATTCACCACCTCAGTCTGGAAGGGTCCTATGAGCCCTATCTGGCGGGAAGCGCCGTCTCGTCCGCGGCGCTCGCGTTACGTGTCAGCCGCCTGACGTGGGGAATCGGCGCTCAGGCACTCGACTTCGGGTCCGAGCCGGAGATTGTCGGCGGCATCCCCACCGGCGCAGCGTTCCATCCCTACGAGGTGCTCGCGACGACGTCGCTGGTCTATCGCCGTGGTCTTGCGGCGTTCGGCGTCACGGGGAAATACAATCGCCAGCAGATCGGGTCCGCCGTGAGCGACGCCTGGGCCGGTGACGTCGGCGTCGCAATCGCCGTCTTCGATATCATGGCCTTCGGGGTGAGCGTCCAGAATCTCGGTGGCGACCTCGGCAGCGGCGCGCTCCTGCCGCGCCGGACACGCGCTGGTCTGACGCTCAACTATACGGACCCGCAAGGCACGTTCCGGCTGCTCACGACACTCGAAGGCCAGTGGACGCGCGACCATAGCGCCGTACTCGTGCAGGGCATCGAAGGGGGAGTCGTCACCAGCGGCGTGGGGCTGGTTGGTCGCCTGGGCTATGCGACGCGGGCGGCGGTCACGAACGCGTCGCGTCTCACCTTTGGCGGGGGGGTCGTCTTGGGACGGCTGGCACTGGACTACGCGTTTCAGGCCTATGACGCGCTTGGCGGTGGTACCCACCGCGTGGGATTGCGTTGGACGCCCTGACCGAGCGCGCGCGACCTCGCTGGGGCCGCCTCTTCAAGCGGATCCTGCTCATCGCCCTCGCGGCGGCCGCTGCCGGCGTCGTTTTGCTGCTGATCGTCAGTGGCGACGCCCGCTACATCGCGCGCGCCGGAGTGGAGGAGGCTCGGCTCCTGCTCCGACGCCGCTCGATCGATAAGCTGATCGCCGCTTCAGAGACCCCAGCCCCGCTGCGCCAGCGCCTCGCGCTCGTCCTCGCCGCCCGCGCCTACGCAGCTGATTCCCTGGGGCTGGCGGTGGGCAAGACGTACACGACGTACGTCGATGTGGGTCGCGATACGTTGCTCCTCGTGTTGTCGGCGAGCCGCCGCGACAAGCTGCACGAGGTCACCTGGCACTACCCCATCGTCGGTGTCGTGCCGTACAAGGGTTTTTTCAAAGCCGCCCGTGCGCGCGGTGATGCGCAACGGCTCGAGGCACAGGGGCTCGATGTTTTTCTGCGACCGTCCGGGGCGTTCTCCACCCTGGGCTACCTCAGCGATCCGCTATTCTCGACGGCAATGAGCCGCGACACCATGGAGCTGGTCGCGACGGTGATTCACGAGCTGGCGCACAACACGCTCTATGTGAAGAGCCAGACGCCGTTCAACGAGAGCTTCGCCAGTTTTGTCGGCTATCGCGGTGCGGAGGCGTTCTTTCGGGCGCGTCACGACACGCTCGATGCACGGCGCGCGGCGGCGCGCTGGCGCGACGAGCGCACGCTCGACGTCTTCTACGCCGAGCTGGCCCGGCGCCTCGATTCGGCGTACGCGGAGCCGTTGAGCGGCGAGCGGCTGGAGCGGGTGCGGACGACGCTGTTCGGGTGGGCGCGGGATCAGTTTCGCGGGCCGGTCGGGCAGTCGCTCGAGACCTACGATTGGCGGTGGTTTGCCCAAGCGCCGCTCAACAACGCGGTGATCATCGCCGAGCGATTGTATCGGATGAATCTGAATCTGTTCGACGAGATCTACCTGCAGAACAACGCCGACCTGGCCGAGACGATCCGCGCCATCCAGATCCGCGTCTTCACGCAGCAGGACCA
>JBKPDZ010000075.1:0-7084 GCA_046728135.1 Gemmatimonadota bacterium
CCTTCGTGCGTGCGCTCACGCTCGATTCGACGCACGTGAAGAGCCATCTGAACCTGAGTCGCGTATTGCTGGAGGAAGGGAAGCCCGACAGCGCGCTCGAGCACATCGAACAGGCGATAGCGCTCGATTCGACATCGAGCGAACCGCTGCGCCTGCAAGGCCGCGCGTTCGAAGCACAGGGAAAGACCGATGATGCGATCGTCGCCTACCAGCGCGCGATCGTGAAAAACGACAGCGATACCTGGGCGATGAACAACCTGGGCGTGCTGTACATGCAGGTGCAGCGGTTCGAAGACGCGATCGGTCCGTTGGCCCGCGCCAACGAAATCCAGGACAAGGTCGCCGCGTTCCACAACAACCTCGGCATGGCGCTCGAGCTGACCGGCCGCTACGTCGACGCCGTCGCACAGTATCGCGCGGCGCTGGCGATCGAGGGGACGTACGGGAAAGCCGTTGCGAATCTGCAGCGCGTGGAACAGGTGAAGCAGGATCCTTCAATCACTCCGATCGATTTGGCGGAGCGGTCGAAGCAGTTCCAGGATCAGATTTCCAAATGGTAGGTGATCATGGCGGTAGGGGCGCAGCATGCTGCGCCCCTACTAACGTCTCCGACTAATTCTCCTCGAGCCGCCTCAAGAACCTGTTGAGGCGGCTTTCGCTGCTGTGCGGATCTTCGCCGATGTAGTCGACCCGAGCCTCGGCCAGGGCGGCATGCAGCTCGGTGCGCGCCTCGGCCGCGCGGGCGCAGAGGGAGGCCTCTTCGGGCGCGGACGACTCGAGCAGATCGGCGGCGAGCGCCAGCATCCGCCCGGCGAACGTGACGTACGCGCGGACCATGCCGCCGCTGGCGCCGCCGCGCTCCACCCACTCGGGGAAGCAGCCTGCCCACCACAGCGCCACGGCGGCGGAATCCGCGGCGGCTTCGGCTTGCGCCACCGTGCCTTGCGGCAACGCCGCGACGAAGCGCCACCACTCCGCCATGCCGTTTTCGCCGCGTGCGATCGTGCGTTGGGACTGCGACGTCGCGAAGACGACGGGCAGCGTGGCGGCGTAGTCGGCGAGCAGAATGTCGGTGACGCCACGGTGCTTCAGCTGGGCGCGAATCGGGATGTACCACAGCAGCGTCAGGGGAAGTGGCGCAGGCGCGCCGCCGCGGCCCAGGACCGCTTCGAGGGCCGCCGGCGAGTCGAGGACGGTGTCGACCGCGCCGGCCTGCAGCGCCTGGTCGGCATCCCGTCCTTCGGACACATCCATCCGTGCGATCTCGTCCACGAGGCACGCGAGGTCGCCGCGGGTCAACTGGCGATGGATGATGGGCCTGATCATGCTTCCTCCCTTACGGCTGACTTAGAGGCAAGCTTGGTGCCGCTTATCTATCTGACTATTGCTCAATGCCTTATGCTAGAAACCGCTCTCCTACGTTGTGGACGGCGTGCAGCGGAAAGCTGCAATCCGACACAGCAATCGTGTGTGAGGCTGCTCACGCTAGTAAACGGCGTCTTGTCAGGCAAGCAGATAGCACTCGGGGCCTTGGAGTGCTAAGGCAGTCGGTTTAAGTTCCCGCTCCCAATGAAAGCCACTGATATTCGCAAAGGTCACGTCCTCATGATCGACGGCCAGCCGTGCCGCGTCATGGACTTCACGCACCGCACGCCCGGCAACCTGCGAGCGTTCGTGCAGGTGCGTTTCCGCAACCTTGTTTCGGGCAACACATTCGATCAGCGTCTCGCGGCGACCGATTTCCTGAACGAAGCGCGGCTCGACACCAAGGAGATGCAGGTCCTCTATCAGGACCAGGGTGGCGTGCACGTCATGGACCAACAGACGTACGAGCAGTACACCCTCGACGAGCGCGCGGTGGGCGAGGATACGCCCTGGTTGCAACCGGAGATGGTGGTGCAGGTGGAGTGGCTCGACGGCCGCCCGATCGCGATCGAGCTGCCGGCGGTGATCGAGCTGAAGGTCGTCGAGACGTCACCGGTGATGAAGACCGCGACGAAGACGGCGAGCACGAAGCCCGCAAAGCTCTCGAATGGCGTGACCGTGCAGGTGCCCGAGTTTATCTCACCGGGAGAAAAGGTGCGGGTGGATCCGAGATCTGGGCAGTATTTGGAACGGGCGAAATAAGGAGCCCGGAGTCAGGAGACAGGGAACCAAACGAGCTCCCGGTTCCTGACTCCAGGCTCCTATTTCAGCTCACCGTATCTGTAACACGTCACCAGATGGTCGTTGACCATCCCCACCGCCTGCATGAAGGCGTAGCAGATCGTCGGACCCACGAACCGAAATCCGCGCTCCACCAAGGCCTTGTTCATCGCCGCCGATTCCTTCGTCTCCGCTGGGATCCCGCGCAGCGTCTTCCAGGCGTTCACCTTGGGCTTGCCGCCGACGAATTGCCAGAGAAACTGATCGAATGACTCGCCCGCGTCCTTCATTTTCAGAAAGGCGCGCGCGTTCCCGACCGCCGATTTCACCTTTTGTCTGTTGCGGACGATGCCCGGATCCCGGAGGATCTTGGCAATCCGACGCGCATCGTAGCGCGCCATCCTGTCGGGATTGAAGCCATCGAACGCGTGCAGGAATGCGTCGCGCTTGCGCAGGATGATCGCCCACGACAGGCCCGCTTGGAATCCATCGAGCACCAGCTTGCCAAACAGTTGGCGGTCGTCGTGGACAGGCACGCCCCACTCGGTGTCGTGATAGGCAATCATTTGCGCGTTGTCGGACGACCAGGGACAGCGTGTGTGCATCCGCAAAAGCTAGCATGAAAACACAGAGGCCAGGAATTTCTTCCTGGCCTCTGTCGTTGCCGTCTGTGCAACCCTGCTAACGGGTTACCTGTTTCTCCTCGGAGCTCACCGCGGGGCGATCGCTCACCGTAGCCGATGATCCCTCGAGAATGATCACGAGGAACTTCGAGCTGCGCCAGAAATCGACCGGCGAGGTGATCGTGAGGCTGGATACGCCGCTGTACTTGTTGTGATCGCGTTGCTCGGCCACGTAATCCAGGTCCTGGAGCGAGGCCACCTGGTACTGCGCGCGCGAGTTCGGCAGCGGGATCGCCGTCACCTTGCGTGTGTCGATCGCCGTGAACATGGACGGATCGAGGTTGCGCGCCGGCTGCAGCGTCTTGCCCGTCCGCCAGAGGATGAAGAGCACGCGACCGCCGCCTTGCTCGGTGAGGATTCCCTTCTTCTTCAGCTCGGCCCGCGTCCCGATCACATAGTAACCGGTCGACAGGCTGTCGCGCAGCGCCACGTTCTCCTCGGTCAGCGTATTCACCTGCTCGGTCAGCAGGTCGATGGTGGTCTTTTGTGACGCGACGACCGTCTGGAGATTGCCGACGGTCGAATCGTACGCCGAGCGCAGACTGTCGGACATCGCCGTGAGGCTCTTGACTCGGTCGCGGCTGTCGTTCAGCGCGCGTTCGGTCTCGCCGACGCGGGCCACGACGTAGCGCAGCTTGGCGATCAGGGTGTCGTTCGCCGCCATGGCCGGGCTCTCGCTCGTTACGTGCAGGCGATTGTTGCGGATCCTCGCCTTGGCGAGCTCGGTGTTGACATCGCTGATGAGCCGCGAGCTGATCGCGACCTCTTGCATCAGGCTGTCCTTCTGCGAATTGACCTGCTCCAGCTCGGCGAGTTTGCGCTCGGTTTCCGCCGATGTCCCGCAGGCGGCGACGACCAAGACCAGCGGTGCGAGGGTGCACAGGAGCTTCTTCATTGGGACAACTCCCCTATCGAGAGTGGTGAGACTAGTTTTGCCGCGTGTCTCTGCGGCTCCACGTCGGTACGTCCGGCTACAACTTCCCGGAATGGAAGGGAAGCTTCTATCCGCCCAAACTCCCGACCGCGAAGTGGCTCGAGTACTATGCCCAACAATTAGGCGCGGTCGAGATCAATTACACGTTTTACCGCACGCCCAACGCCAAAACGGTCGCCGGTTGGAATGCCGCGACCCCGGAGGGATTCACCTTCGTGTTGAAGGCGCCGCAACGCATCACGCACTTCGCGCGGCTGCGAAACATCGACGAATCACTCCGCTTCTTCTGTGATACAGTTCGCAAATTGAACACCAAACTTGGGGCAGTGCTATTCCAATTACCCCCCAATTTTAAGAAAGACCTCGCGCGACTGGGCGATCTCCTGACCCAATTCCCGACGGATGTCCGCGCCGCGTGTGAGTTCCGTCACGCATCCTGGTGGTCAGACGACGTCTATGACCTGCTGCGCAGCACAAACACCGCCCTGTGTATCGCCGATACAGAGGAAAGCACGACGCCGGAGGTGACGACCGCGGACTTCGGCTACGTGCGGCTCCGCGACGAAGGCTATTCCGAGGACGCGCTGCGGGACTGGGCAACGAAAGTCCAGGCGCTGGGCAGCGCCTGGACTGAGGCGTTCGTCTTTTTCAAGCACGAAGAGCGGGGGATGGGCCCCAAGCTGGCAGCCGAGTTCCAGCAGCTCTTCGTTTAGCGCTTGCCGGCGACCTTCCGCCGTTTCGCCGGTTTCTCTTTTTCTTCCGATGCTGATGGCCCTTCCGCAAGACTTTGCTTCAACGCCTGCATGAGGTCGAGCACCTTGGCCTTCGGCGCCTCTTCCGGCTCCTCGGTGATCTGCTTGCCCTCGACCTTGCGGTCGATCTGCTCCTGCATCCGCTCGCGCACGTTGTCCTTGTACTTCTTGGGCTCGAATGCGTCGCTCGCCGCCTGGTCGATCAACTTCACGGCGAGATCGAGCTCGGGCTTCTTCACGTCGGCCTTCGGAACCGGCACTTCGGCGATGTCGCGGATCTCGTCGGCATAGCGGAGCTGTTCCATGACGAGCCGCCCGTCCATCGGCCGGACCATGATGAGGTACTGCTTGCCGCGCGCGGCATACTGACCGATCGCCACCCGCTTGGTCTGCGCGAGCGCTTCCGCGAGGAGGGTGTAGGCGCGCTCGCCACCCTTGTCCGGTCCCAGGTAATACGTGCGGTCGAGCCAGATGCGATCGACCTGCTGCGCGGGCAAGAACTCCTTGATCTCGATGGCGCCCGTGCCGCGCTCCTCGAGCGCCTTCAGCTCCTCAGTCGTGAACGTGACGTATTGTCCCTTCTGAAATTCGTAGCCCTTGATCGTATCGCTCCGTTCGACCTTTTCGCCGTCCTTGGCGCAGATGTACTGCTGCTTCAGACGAGCGCCGTCCTTCTTATGGAGCATGTTGAACGAGATCGCGGCCTTCGACTCGCCGGCAGCGAACATCTGCACGGGCACGGACACGAGGCCGAACGAGACCGTGGCGGAACCGATGGAATGGGCGGCCATATGAGAGTATGATACGCCTCCATGCCTACCCGTCGGAAGGCCCACACGGAAGACGGCGACGCGCTTAGCACATATCGGGCGAAGCGCGCGTTCGATCAGACCCCCGAGCCCGGAGGGTTAGTCCCCAAGCCGGCGCCCAAACCGGGTGGGTTGCTCATCGTCCATATGCACGACGCGACGCGTCTGCACTGGGATCTGCGCCTCGAGATGGACGGCGTCCTCAAGTCGTGGGCCGTTCCAAAGGGACCATCCGCCAACCCGGCCGACAAACGGCTGGCCGTCAAAGTCGAAGATCACCCGCTCGAGTACGGCGACTTCGAGGGAGTCATTCCGGAGGGCAACTACGGCGCGGGCACAGTGGTCGTGTGGGACCGCGGCGTGTGGGAGCCGCTCGAAGACCCGTACGAGGGACTCGAAAAGGGGAAACTGCTGTTCAACCTGAAGGGCTACAAGCTGCGCGGCCGTTGGACGCTGATCAAACTCAAGAAGACCGAGAAGGAGTGGCTGCTCATCAAGGAGCGGGACGAGTACGTCTCGACGGAGCCGTATACGAACGAATCGGTTCTGTCGGGCCTCACGAACGATGAGCTGCGCAACGCGAAGCAGCGTGCTGCACCGATCATAGAGGCGCTGGCGAAGCTGGGTGCGCCGAAGCGGGCGCTGCGTGTGGAAGACACGGAGCTGATGCTGGCGGAGACGCGCGAGCAGCCCTTCACGAAGGACGGATGGCTGTTCGAGGTGAAGCTCGACGGCTATCGCATGCGAGCGGCCCGTGAAGAGGGCGAGCCGATTCTGTACTCGCGCAAAGGGCTCGAGTTCACGGAGTCGTTTCCGGAGATCGCGCGCGCGGTCAAGGCTCTGCCGTTCGACGGGGTGATCCTGGACGGCGAGCTGGTGGTCCTCAACGAGGCGGGTCGTCCGAGCTTCAACAGTCTGCAGGCGCGGGCCAAGCTCGGCGCACGCGAGGCCAAGCGCGCCGCGATCGAGTCGCCGGCGACGCTCTACGTGTTCGATCTCCTGGCGTTCGGGGGATACGATCTCCGCAAGCTGCCGCTCAGCAAGCGCAAGGAAATTCTCCAGCAGGTGTTGCCGCACACGGGGCCGCTGCGCTACTCCGAGCACTTCGAGAAGAATGGCGAGGCGCTATACGAGCAGGTGGTGAAGCTGGGGCTCGAAGGCATCATGGCCAAGAAGGCCGACAGCCCCTACCGCAGCGGCCGCTCCGGCGACTGGCTGAAAATTCGCGCCGACCGTATCGACGATTTCGTGGTGGTCGGTTTCACGAAGCCGAAAGGCGCGCGCGGCGGCTTCGGGTCGCTGCATGTCGGCGCTTACAAGGACGGCAAGCTCATCTATTGCGGCCGGGCCGGCTCGGGGTTCACGGGCGACCAGCTCGACGAAATCGGCGCCGAGCTGCAGGCGCTCGTGCGCGAGACACCGCCCTGTGAGCCACCGGAGCATGGCGCGCTGCCCAAGGGGCCCGATCACACGTGGGTCGAGCCGAAGCTCGTGTGCGATGTGCGGTATAAGGAGATGACGAAGGACGGGCTCTTACGGCAATCCGTTTTCGTACGCTTTCGCGACGATAAAAAGCCTGAGGACGTCACCATGCCGGGGAGGGGGGACGTGGGAGGGGGGACGGGTGAGCCTGAGGCGGGTGACGCGGCCTCCCCCCGGGCCCCCGCCCCCCGCCCCCCCCCCCCCGGAGGAAAATTTTGGGACCACCAGTAAATAATATGGGCCCCCGCGGATTAAAACACCCCGGGGCCGCTGGATGTA
>JBKPDZ010000076.1:0-26668 GCA_046728135.1 Gemmatimonadota bacterium
CTGCTCCAGGATGGTCCGCGGCGTCGTCGCCGGCGCGTACACGCGTGCCTCCGCGCCGGCGCGCGCAGCGTAGGCGGCGAGCGCGACACCCGCATTGCCGGCCGTGGGAACGACGAACTGTTTCGCGCCAGCGAACACCGCGCGAGTCACCGCAGCCGCGAGCCCGCGTGCCTTGAACGATCCGGTCGGATTCGGACTTTCGTCTTTGATCCAGAGTTGATCGAAGCCTTGGCGCGCCCCGAGGCGCTCGACCTTGAGGAGCGGCGTCCCACCTTCGCCGAGCGTGACGGGATGTTCATCCGCGGCCAGCGGCAGCCAACCAGCGTAGCGCCACATCGTCCAGCGCTGCGCGCTCAGGTGCACCTTCGCTTCCGGCGGGGGCAGCGTGTCGTAGCGCACGAGGTACGGCGCGCCGCAGGCGTCGCAGACGCCCGGGAAGCCGTCGGCGTCACGCGTCCGCGTCGGAACGCACGCCGAGCACTCCAAGGTCCAGGACGTCACGCGCGCCGGGAGGGAGGGGGCTGCAGTCGATCGAGAATGCGATCCGCCAGTTTCGTGGAGAATCCCGGCAGCGCGGCGATCTCGGCGGGGGTCGCGGTGCGTACGCCGGCCAGCGAGCCAAACCGCTCGAGCAGCAGTCGTCGCCGCGCGGGACCGATCCCCGGAATGCGCAGCAGCTCCGATGTGATCGTCCGCTGCGCGCGACGTTTGCGACTGTAGGTGATCGCAAAGCGGTGCGCCTCGTCGCGCACGCGCTGCAGGAGCTTGAGCGATGGGCTGCGGCGTGACAGCCGCAGCGGCTCTCCCGAGCTCGACAGGAAGACTTCCTCCTCCCGCTTCGCGAGGCTCACGATCGGCACGCGTTCTTGTCCACCGCACAGCGCCTGCGCAGCTTCGACCGCGGCACCCAACTGGCCTTTCCCTCCGTCGATCACGATCAGATCGGGAATCTGCTTGTTCTCCGCAATGCGCCGCGTGAGAAATCGCGTAACGACTTCCTTCATCGCCGCGAAGTCGTCGATCCCTTCTACCCCTTTGATGCGATAGTGGCGGTACTCCGCCTTGCGCGGCCGGCCGCCCTCGAACCACACCAGCGAGCCCACGGTATCGCGACCCTGATTGTGCGAAATGTCGATGCAGACCATCGCCCGCGGGACGACCGGCAGACCGAGGTCGCGCCCCAGGGCGAAGACGGGGTCGGCCGCGCGCTCGTCGATGTCGAAAGTCTCGATCTTGAAGCTGTCGAGCAGGTGGCGCGCGTTCTGGTCGGCGAGCTCGACGAGTTTGGCCGCCGAGCCGCGCTGCGGGGCGACAAAGTCGACGCCCGGGGCCAGCTCGCGCAGCGCGTCCAAATCGGCGGGCGGGAACGGCAGCACCACACGCTGCGCCCGCTGCTCGAGCGGGAGATAGTAGCCCACGAGCAACGTGCGCAGCACCTCCCCTTCGGGTGCGTGCTCGACGTGCTCCAGAAAGCGGTGCTCGCGCGCGACGAGCCTGCCATCACGAATGCGGAGAATGACGCCGACCGCGTCATCGCCATCGCGCGCCAAGCTAATCGCATCGGCATCGCCGCCGCCCACGACCTCCACGGTCTGGGGTTGCTCGAGCTGGTCCAGCCACTTCAAGGCATCTCGCAGCTGCGCCGCTCGTTCGTAATCCTGCGCATTGCTCGCCTCGTGCATCCGCTCGCGCAGCCGGGCCCGAACGTCCAGCGTCTTCCCCGAAAGAAACAGCAACACATCGTCGATCATGCGTCGATAATCCTCGACGCTCTGATACCCGACGCAGGGGGCCTTACAGCGCTCGATATGAAAATCGAGACAGGGGCGATCCGGAGCTTCGTTGGGCAGGTCCCAGGAGCAGGACCGCACCGTGAAGATGCGGCGGACAATCTTCAACGTCTGTCGTAACGTCGCGACGTCGGTGTAGGGACCGAAGTAACGGGCGCCGGGAATCGTGACCCGCCGGACGACCAGAACGCGCGGGAAGGGCTCGCCGAGCGTCACGGCGATCTGCGGATAGCTCTTATCGTCGCGCAGGCGGATGTTGAACTTGGGCTGGTGCTCCTTGATGAGCGTGTTCTCGAGCAGCAGCGCCTGTGCTTCGTTGGGGACGATGATCGTCTCAAGGTCGGCGATCTGTCCCTGCAGCGCCTCCCGCTCCGGAGTCCCCTGTTCCTCCGCAAAGTATGCCGGTACGCGCGAGCGCAGATTGGCGGCCTTCCCGACATACACAATCTCCCCGGCGGCGTCCTTCCAGAGATAGACGCCGGGGCGAGCGGGAAGCCCCTTCAGTTTTCGGGCAATCAGTGCAGGAACGTCCACAGGCGATGAGCGTCGGGATGCCGGAGTGCCATGGTGCCGGCGAAGTACACCGCCCCAAAGATAGCCAGGGCCGCCAGGGCCGAGAGCAGCGGGCCGGTACCCGCTGCCAGGCGCGCCGCGCCCAGGCCCGCGGCAGCCGCGGCCCCCGCAGTCACGAGGCTCACGGCGAAGGCGCGCCACTCGGTGCGGCTCAGGATGGCGCCCACGCGCGCGTCGAGGTCCTTCAGGTGGAACACGACGTTCACGGTCGCGCCGAGGGAGGAGCCGAGGGCGATGCCCGCCGGGCCGAACCGCCGCATCAGGACGTAGGCCAGGAGGCTCGAGAGCGCGAGCGACGCGGACGCGATCTTCACGGGCGTCTTGGTGTCGCGCAACGCGTAGAACCCCGACTGGAACAGCTTCACGCACGCCTGGCCCAGCAGGCCCACACCGTAGGCCGCGAGCACCCCGCCAACGAGCTCGGTGTCCGCCGCCGCGAAGCGCCCAGTCTGGAACAACGGACGCACGATCACCGGCGCGAGCGCCACGAACGCGAGGGACGACGGCAGGATAAAGAACACGATCCGTCGGAACCCGAGTGCGATGCGCGCGCGCAGTTGCTCGTTCGGCGTGGCGCTCTGCGCGTCGCGCGACAGGTCCGGCAACGACACGGCCGCCACCGACGTGCCGAACAGGCTGATGGGAAGCACCTGCAGCAGCTGGGCGTACCGCAGGCTCGAGGCGCCACCCTCGCCCGCGAGCGTGCCGAACAGTGTGTCGATCAACCCCGAGATCTGCGCGACCCCCGCCCCCAGCACGACCGGTCCCCACGCGAGCAGCACGTCGCGGACGCCCTCGGTGCCGACACTCCAGCGCACGGGCAGGCCGTGGAGCACCCGCCAGCACGCGGGCAGCTGTATCCCGACCTGCAGGACGGAGCCCGCCATCGAGCCCCACGCGAGGGCCAGGCTGAGCCGGGTGAGCAGGGCCGACGTGGGCAGATCGGGCGAGACGAGCCAGGTGGCCGTCACGACGAGGCCGGCGATTCCAGCGACGTTCCAGATGGCCGGCGCCGCATACGGCAGGAAGAAGCGGCCGTGCGTGTTCAGAATCCCAAGACACCAGGCCGAAATGATCATGAAGCCCGACATCGGGAAGAACAGCCGCGTGAGCGACACGGCGAGCGCGCGCGATTCGCCGGTGAGCCCGGCGCCGAAGATGGTCGTGAGCACGGGGGCGAACGCGATCCCGATCAACGCCAGCGCGCCCGCGGCGAGCAGCAGCAGGCCGAGCACTGCGCCGGCGAGCGCGCGGCCGACGTTCTCGTCGCGCTCGTTGAGCGCGGCATACACGGGAATGAACGAGGCGGACAGCGTGCCTTCGCTGAGCAGGTTGCGGATCGTGTTGGCGAGGCGCTGGCCGACGCTCAGCGCGTCCGCCGCCCAGCCGTTTCCGATGTAGTGGGCCACCGCGCGCTCGCGCAGGTAGCCGAGCACGCGAGTGACGAGAATGCCGGCCGCCACTCGTGCCGCGTGACGACCGCTGCTGCCTTTCAAGACGTGGGTTTCTTGCGGCGGGGGTCTTCCAGCAGGCGCTGCATGAATTGCAGCTCTTCCCGCATTCCTGAGACCGAGCGGCTCAGGTCTTCAATCTCTGTCTCGAGGGTCTCCACCTTGCGTTGCACATCGCGCAGCTCAGGCGGTGCCGTGCCGCCGTCCCTTCCTTCCATCCGCCGCGCGATCGATCTGCCGAGCGGCGAGTCGACCAAAATCGCGGCCACCGGGATCATCAGCGCCACGATCAGAATGACCGCGAGCACCCACATGCACGGATTTTAGAGAGCCTGGGCCCAGCGCGCCACCTCCGCGGCGATATCGTCCAGCAGGGCTCCGCCAGAGCGCGCCAGGAACGACGCGATCGTGAGCACGCGTTCCTGCGGCTTGCCCCCGGGCGCCAGCGCCGCCCGCGCGCGCGCGAGCTGGCTCAGCACCGTTCCCTGCGAGCGCTTCAGGCTGGCGATGAGCTTCTTTTCGATTTCGTTCGTGCCCGCGAGCGCGGCGTTGCGCGCCGATTGCACCGTGCGCTCGAGGGTGGGATCGAGCTGCTCGACCGCGCCGCTGATGCGCGCGTATCGCGCGTCGACGTCCTTGCGCAACTGCTGCAGCGTCGCGGCGAGCTCGGCCGGAAGGTCCGCCTGTGCGAAACGCGCCTCGAGCGCCCCCGGCGGGCCATCGAAGTCGGCGGGCGTGAGACCGTGCTTGCTCAGCACTTTGTCGATTCGCCCGTCGATGATGAGTCCAGACCAGCGCGGCACGCGCGCCTGGGGCGTGACGGCAAGATTCGCAAACAGTGGTCCGGAATCTTGGAGATACTCCATCTCGCCGGGCCCACCCACGTAGGCGAGCGTGGGAAACAGCGCGGCCTCGATGACCGGCCGGAGCAGCACGTTCGGCGAGAGGCGTTCGGGCGTTTCGGCGGCAATGTCTTCCAGCTGCGCGCGCGTGAATCGCTCGTTGCTGCGGCGCGTGACGAAGTCCTTGCCCTCTTGCCGCAGCCGGTCCCGACCCAGCCGCCCTTCGACGAGGACCGGCGTCAGCCCGTCAGCCAGCGTCTCGTCCAGCGCCCGGAGCAGCCACGGTGCGGCGGCGCGTTTGGCGGAGCGGTCATACGCCCGAAAGACCGCCAGCCCTTCCCCGCGCGCGCCGAGGAGTCGGTTCAGTGCATCCGCGCCCGCGTCGGCGAGGTTGGTATCGGGACGATAGGTCGACTCGAGCCACTGCCGCACGTCAGGCTTGCATTCGGACTCGGGGAGTGCCGCATCGAAAGCGGCGAGTGCCGCGTTGATATCGGTGCCCAGGAGCTCGCGAAACAGTGGGAGCTGTGGCGCTTCATGCGCGCGCTCGCGCAGCACGAGCTTGGCGGGCTCGCCGTCGCGCCCCAGCACCCAGGTGTGATTGGCTTCCGCGAAATCGTGATCGTCACCAGCGATCCAAAACACCGACACCACCGGGACGCCACGCTCCGCCTCGAGGCGGTGCGCCAGGGCGATCGCCGACAGTGCCTTGTGAATCGCATAGAGCGGACCCGTAAACAGCGCGGGCTGCTGGCCCGTCGTGACCGCCAGCACGTCGCCGCTCGCGAGCCGGTCGCGACCAGGTCCCGGCTCCACCGCGGCCAGCACGTCGGGAGCAATGCGGCGGGGTTTGCCCGCGGGAATTTTCTCCGCCTCGGCGGGAATCGGTGTGGACAGGATGCGAGCGATCAATCGCAAACCTGTGCGGTCACGCGCGTCATCGTCAAAAAAGTAACCAAACCAGAGGTCATGGTATTCCTCGCCGACCCGTGCGTGAGCCACTGCGTCATTCGACGAAGACGTCCGCTGTGAACGTGAAGACCTGGGTGGCCGGTTCCCGCCAGCTGCCGGGCGCCAGTCCCGCCTTGTGACAGACGGCGTTGAGAAACGCCTCGGGAGTGAACCCCTGCTCCACCGCGACCTGCGGCAGCAACACCGCCTGCGCCCGGCCGCGCCGCACCAGCAGCCCGTCGCGCCCGATTACCAGCCGACCGCGATCGGCGGTCTCGAGCAGGACCGGCTCGGCGAGCACGGAAATCCCGATCCGCAGTGCGGACAGCTCAGCAAGCTGCAGGGGCGGAAACCGTGGATCGGAAAGGGCCGCGGACACCGCGACCTGACGAATCACCTCGCCGAGCGGCCGGTCGCCCATGACGTGACCGATGCAGCCGCGCAGGTCGTTGGTCTCGCGTTCCTCAAGCGTCACGAACGCGCCGCGCCGCAGGGTCACGCCCGGGACATCGGGCAATTCCGGAGGTGCGCGCCCGCACAGCGCGGCTTCGATGGCGCGACGCGCGAGCGCAAGTAGAGCGGCCCGATCGGTAGATGTCAGGTCAGGTTCCGCGATGATATGGCTCTCCGCGGCGGATCGTATGGGCGCGATACAGCTGCTCGTACAGCACCACCCGCGCCACCTCGTGCGGCAAGGTGAGCTGCGACAGGCTCCACAGCCGCTCCGCCTTGTGCAGGACCTCGTCCGGCAACGTGTCCGCGCCGCCGATCGCAAACACCACGTCGCGTCCCTCCATGTCCCACCGTTCCGTCCACTCCGCGAGTTGGACCGAGGACCACTCGTCGCCGCGACGCGTCAACGCGACGAGGCGCGCGCCCTCGGGAACCGCTCCCAGGACCCGCGCCTCATCCTTCACCTCATGCTCCTCGACCTTCGTGTAGTGCCGCAGGCGCTCCAAATACTCGTCACACACCGCGCGGAGCGCCGCGTTCTTCAAGCGCCCCACCGCGACGATGCGGTAGCGCCCCCCCATCAGGCATACATGCCGCGCAACCGGTGCATCGCCGCCACGCGGTCCACAGCGACGATGTACGACGCGATCCGGTTCGCCACTTTGTACCGGGACGCCATTGCCATCACCTCACCGAAGGAGCGCACGAGAATGGTCTCGAGGCGCCGGTTCACCGTCTCCTCGTCCCAGAAGTAGCCACCGCGGTCTTGGACCCACTCGAAATAACTCACCGTCACGCCGCCTGCGTTCGCGAGGATGTCGGGAATCACGAAGATGCCTTTGTCCTCGAGGATCTTGTCGGCGGCGGCGCTCGTGGGACCGTTCGCGCCTTCGCAGATGATCTTGGCCTTGATGTGCGGTGCGTTCTTGCGAGTGATGACATTCTCAGTTGCGGCGGGGATCAACACGTCGCAGTCGACGGTCAGGACCTGCTCGTGCGGAATCGTGTCGGCTCTGGTGTACCCCGCGAGTTGACGGTGCTCCTGCACCCACTTGATGAGGTCCGGAACGTCCAAGCCCTTGGGATTGTAGAGCGCGGTGGACTTGTCCGATACAGCGACGATGGTGGCCTCTTCCTTGGCCATGAGGTCGGCGGTCACGGAGCCCACGTTGCCGAAGCCTTGCACTGCGACGCGGGCACCCTTGAGGCTCATCCCCAACTTCGCCAGCGCTTCCCGCGTCACGATCATGCAGCCGCGCCCCGTCGCCTCGCGGCGACCCAGGGATCCACCCATCTCAACCGGCTTCCCCGTGACCACAGCGGTGACGGTATGGCGCTTGTGCATGGAGTACGTGTCCATGATCCAGGCCATCACCCGCTCGTTCGTGTTCACGTCGGGCGCGGGGACGTCGGAATCGGGACCCAGGACTTCGATGATGCTGGAGGTGTAGCGGCGCGTCACGCGCTCCAGCTCGCCCATGGACATCGTGCTCGGGTCGCACACGACCCCGCCCTTCGAGCCGCCGAACGGGATGTTCACCAGCGCGCACTTCCACGTCATCCACGCCGCCAGCGCCTTCACCTCTTCGAGCGTGACGTTGAGATCGAAGCGAATGCCCCCCTTGGCGGGTCCGCGCGACGTGTTGTACAGCACGCGGTAGCCGGTATACACCTCGACCTCGCCCGAGTCGCGCAACACCGGCACTGAGACGATGATCTGTTTTTCGGGATTGCGCAGCACTTTGTAGAGACCACGATCCAGATTCAGGAGCTTCGCCGCGTGGTCGAACCGCTCCATCATCGCCTCGAAGGGATTCTCCTCGGCGAGAAAGGTCTGTTTATCGGGACGGATAATCGCGGGTTCGCTCATGCCACCCTTGTGAGCACTCTTTCCAGGACCCGTTCGACGGCGGCGCCGTTCAACTCCCAGCGCACGGCCAGCTCCGCAACCAGCGGCTCCGGCGCATCCGCCGGCCAGCGACCTCTGAGCTTCACGGCGTCCTTCTCAGTGATTACAACATAATCGGCGTCTTGTGCGGCCCGCGCGAGCCGGGCGACGTCCCCCGGGGGATACCCGTGATGATCTTGGTACGCCGTGAGTTGCACACTCGCACCGAAGGCGCGGACCTGCGCGGCGAAGCTGACCGGATCGGCGATACCCGCCGCGACGATCACGCGTTTTTTGGCGAGGCTGGACAGCTCGACGCGCCGGCCCGACTTGAGCCCGGCCAAGCCATCGAGCGCCAGGTGGACCGCTGCCACGACTGCCGACGGCCAGCGAGTGGCGATGCGGCCCGCCAGCGCCCGCGACTCGGCGACCGCGGCGCGACGCCGCGTGACGACGATGATGTCGGCGCGGCCCAACGCGCTCCAATCCTCGCGCCACGGCCCAGCGGGCAGCGGCCACGCCACGTGGCGCGGCGGGGAGCTCTCGGTGCTCACGACCGCAATGTTGACGTCGCGGCCCACGTTGAGCCGCTGATACGCGTCATCGAGTACCAGCACGCGCGCGCCGTGCGCGCGTGCGTCCTCGGCGCCCGCGAGGCGGTTGGGGTTGGCGACCACGATCGCTTGCGATACCAGCCGCTGATGGACGGCTCGCTCATCGCCGCCCCGATAGCCGCGCAACAGGATGCCGGGCCTTACGCCGCGACTCGCGAAGAACGCCGCGGTCCACGCGGCGAGCGGCGTCTTTCCCGCCCCGCCGACCGCAAGATTGCCGATCGCGACGGCCGGCAAGGGCAAGGGCCGCTGGCGCAACCACCCCTTCCGGTATGCGCCGGCGCGTGCGCTCATCAGCGTGCGATACGCAAACGCGAACGGCAGCAACACCCCGCGTGCAACGCGGGCCGGTGCCGCGCCACTCCACCACAGCCATTGCGCGATACGCTGCGCGCTCATGCGGTCTCCGATACGGCGAGCAAGCTTTGGGTCACGGCTGCAATACCCCGCCGCAGGCCCTCCTTGCCCGCTCCAATCCGAATCGGCGGGCCATACATCACATGAATCGAGGCCAGCGGTTTGGGGATGCACATGCGATCCCAGGAGCCGAGGTACCAGGCGGCGGTGGGACGCGCCCCCACGGCGATGATCGGGACGCCGGCGTGTTGCGCCGCCGCGATCGCACCGGGCTGGACCCGCTCGGCTGGTCCCCGCGGACCGTCCGGCGTAATCGCGACCTCCGCGCCGCCTTCCAATGCCCGCACGATGCCCAGCAGTCCCACCTCTCCGCCGCGTTGCGTGGAGCCGCGCACCGAGCGGTATCCCCAGCGGGCGCCGAGGTCCGCGAGATAGCCGCCGTCGCGGTGCCGGCTGATCAGCATGACGACGTCTTCCCCACGATGGCGGTACAACAACGGCAGGATGCGACTATGCCAGAGAACGAAGACGAACGGGCGTCGCATCTCACGCAACGCCCGTACGTGTTCGTATCCGGTCACGCGATAGCGCCACGTCGCCGCCAGCGCACGCACCAGCGCCGAACCGACCAGCGCGGCAATCGGCTCCGCCCAACGCAGCTTCATCGGATCAGCCCCACCGCGAGGTCGGCCACCCGATCGGCCGCGCCGGGGGCACCGAGACGATCGCGCACGAGGCGCAGGCCCTCGCGCTGCCGTCGCGTTGTGGGATGGTCGACATCGAGGAGCGGCAGCACTCCGTCGGCGAGTGCTTCCGCCGTGGCCCGGCGCTGCAGGAACTCGGGCGCGACTTCGTAGCCCGCGACGAGATTCACGAGCCCGACCCAGGGCACCTGGACCAGGCGGAAGGCGATGAAGGACGAGATGGGATGCACGCGGTAGGTGACGACCATCGGCACGTCGGCGATCGCCGCCTCGAGCGTGGTCGTGCCGGACTTGCAGATCCCAGCGTCGGACGCGGCGAAGACGAGTAGCGGATCGCCTTGATGAACGCGGATCGGTCCGGGGTCTGGATACACGGCGCCAGCCGCGGGCGTGCCGGCGGCAATGATCTGCACATCGGGGCGCGCGGCGGCGACGCGCCCCGCGGCCTCGCGAAAGATGGCCCAATGCCGCCTGACCTCCTGCGCGCGGCTGCCGGGGAACAGCCCGAGCGTGCGGCGCGCAGGGTCCAGGCCGAGGCGGCGGCGCGCCTCGGCGCGTGCTGGCGGCGCCGGCCGGTCCTTGAGCGGATGACCCACGAACGTTGCCGCAACGCCACGCTCGCGAAAGAATGCCTCTTCGAACGGCAGGATCACCGCGAGTCGATTGACTGGCGCGAGCTTGCGCACGCGTCGGGGACCCCAGGCCCACATCTGCGGCGCGATGTAATAGAGCACCGGAATGCCGGCGGCGGCGGCCGCCGCCGCCGCGCGAAGATGGTAGCCGGGGTAATCCACGAGGATCACGAGATCGTAGCGCTTGGCCTGAAACGCCCGGCCCATCTTGTTGAGCAGGCGATAATGCGCGGGAATCTTGGCGAGCGCTTCGACGAATCCGACGACGGAGTAGTCCTCCATCCGGTCCAGCACGCGGACCCCCGCCCGCTCGAGCAGCGGGCCCCCCAGGGCCTCCAGCTCGACGCCGCCACCCAGCCGGCGGCGCAGCGCGGTCGCCACAGCCGCGGCGTGGGCGTCGGCCGACGGCTCCCCGGCCGAGATGTAGATCCGCGTCACGGCCGGGCGGCGGCGAGCGGCGATGCGCTGATCGCGTCGGCGACGCGGTACGCCAGCGTCAGCGCCTGCAGCCCGGCCGCGCCCGTCACGACGACGTCGCCATCGCCGCGCACCGCACGCAGAAAGCTTTCGAGCTCGAGTTTGAGCGGCTCCGCTTCGGGGGCATCGAGCCGGATGTGCTCGACGATCTCCTCGATGCGCGTGGCACCGAACCCCTGCCACCCCGACTTGAGGCGGTAGAAGTGGCCGTTGCCCTGCGCTAAATCCAGGGAGAAGTACCCCGTGGGCTGGAAAATGCGCAGCGTGCGCGTGCGATCGCGCGATACGCGACTCGCCGTGATGATCGCGACCGCACCATTGGCGAACTCCACCCGGGCATTCGCGATATCGACGTGCGGCGTGAGGATCGCGACGCCGGTCGCACGCACCTCGCTCACCTCGGAGCGCACGAGCTCCAGCACCAGATCGAGGTCGTGAATCATGAGGTCGAGGATGACGGCCACATCGGTCCCACGCGGCTGGAACGGTGCGAGCCGTTCGGTCTGCAGGAAGCGCGGCTCCTCGAGATAGGGCGCGGCCGCCCGCACCGCGCGATTGAATCGCTCCACGTGCCCGACCTGGAGACAGAGCCGACGTTCCGTG
This sequence comes from Gemmatimonadota bacterium, assembly GCA_046728135.1. Taxonomy (GTDB): domain Bacteria; phylum Gemmatimonadota; class Gemmatimonadetes; order Gemmatimonadales; family GWC2-71-9; genus 20CM-2-65-7. The sequence goes on from JBKPDZ010000076.1 coordinate 11,336, forward strand.
GCCGTGTGCACGAGCTGCTCGGCGCCGGGGAGCGTATCGGCGAGCGGCTTCTCGATCAGGGCATGGAGGCCGCGCTCCAGGACGGGTAGTCCAACCTCCACGTGCGCTGGCGTCGGTACGACGACGGTGATCGCCTCGACGCGGTCCAGCAGCGCCTCGAGTGAGGGAAAGGCGACGGTCTCGAGCTCTTTGGCGACCTGCGCAGCCCGGCCGGCATTGTGATCGTAGAAGCCCACCAGATCGGCGCCATCGATCTTCTTCAGCAGCCGGATGTGATGGAAACCGAGCGCGCCCGCCCCGACCACTCCGACCCGGACGGGCCGAACCGTTCCCTCGTCCCCCGTCCCCCGTCCCCTCACACCATCACCCCGCGCTGCGAAGCCTCGATGAAGCGCAGGAACGTCTCCACCTCCGGCACCTGCGGCAGCTCGGCGCGCGCCCGGGCAACTCCTTGGCTGACCGTCAGATCGGAGTTGAACACCAGCCGGTAGGCACGCTTCAGGGCGAGTTTGACTTCGGGAGCGAAACCGGCGCGCTGCAAGCCGACGGAATTGAGTCCATACAGGTGCACCGGATTCCCCGCCGCCTTCGTGTACGGCGGTACGTCCTGATTGACCCGTGACCCGCCGCCGACGAACGAATATGTCCCGATTCGCACGAACTGATGAATCGGAACCAGGCCGCTGATGATCGCGCGATCGTCGACGGTCACGTGCCCAGCCATCTGGACGGCGTTCGCGATGATCACGTCGTTGCCGATCACGCAGTCGTGCGCGATGTGGACATACGTCATCAAGAAGCAGCGCTGGCCGATCGTCGTCTTGCCGGTCGCCGTGCTGCCCCGATTGATCGTGGAATACTCACGAATGATCGTGCCGTTGCCGATCTCCACCCACGTCTCTTCGCCCTTGTACTTGAGGTCCTGCGGATCGTTACCGATCACCGTGCCGTAGCCGATCTTCACGCCGTCCCCCACGCGCGTGTTGCGCTCGAGCACGGCATGCGCGGCGATGCTACAGCGCTCGCCGACCGTCACGCGCGGGCCGATCACGCAGTACGGCCCGACCGCGACGTCGGCGCCGAGCTCGGCGGTCGGATCGATCAGCGCGGTCCGGTGAATCACCGGTCGACGACCATCGCCATCATCTCCGCCTCGGCCACGACCTGGCCGTCCACGAATCCGGCGCCCTTCATGCGGCACGTCTTGCCGCGGAATTGCAGCATCTCCAGCTCGAACCGGATCTGATCGCCGGGCACGACCGGCCGCCGGAACTTCACGTGGTCGAGCGACATGAAGTAGACGACCTTGTTCGTCGTGTCCTGGCCTTCGAAGTGACTCATCAGCAGCATGCCGCCCACCTGCGCCATCGCCTCGATAATCAGCACGCCGGGCATGATCGGATGGCCCGGGAAGTGTCCCTGGAAGAATGGCTCGTTGATCGTGACGTTCTTGATGCCCACGATGCGCTTCTGTCCTTCCACTTCGACGATCCGGTCCACCAGCAGGAACGGATAGCGGTGCGGCAGGTAATCCATGATCTTGCTGATGTCCATCGCCGGCATTCCGGTGCGCCTCCCTGCGCGAGCGAGCGCCCGCGCCAGCGCGATGTTCCCGCCATGGCTGGGCCGCGTCGCCACCACATGAGCCTGAATCCGGGCGCCCGTCAACGCCAGGTCACCCACGATGTCCGCCGCCTTGTGCCGCACGAATTCGTCCGGCCAGCGCAACTGCCCGCCATTCACCACCCCGCGATCGTCGAGCACGATGGCATTTGCGGCCGACGCCCCCTTGATCAAGCCGCGCGCCTGCAGGTCCGCCACCTCGTGCGTGAACCCGAACGTGCGCGCCCCCGCAAGCTCGGTCGCGAAGCTCTCGGGTGTGACTTCGTACGCGCCGGCCTGACGCCCGATCAGCGGATGCGGCCATTCGATGGAAACGGTGAGCCGGAAGGTCTTCGCGGGCGCGACCACATACGCCGCATCCTTGTCGGTCACGGTGAACGGTGCCGTGACGGTCAGTACCGCCGGCTCGCCCCCGACCGGCACGGGCTCCGCCTGCGCCAGCGCGTCGAAGTAGGGCCGCACACTCCCGTCCAGAATCGGCGGCTCGGGGCCGGTGAGCTCGATCGTCAGGTCATCGATCACGTGCGCGGCGACGGCCGCGAGCAGATGCTCCACCGTGTGAATCGTCGCTACGCCGTGCCCGATCGCCGTGCGGCGCTCGACGGCCTCGACCTCTGTAAGGAGGGCCGGGACCTCGGGCTTGCCGGGGAGATCGGTCCGCCGAAACACGATTCCCTGTCCCGCGGGCGCCGGCAGAAACGTCGCTTCCGTCGCGGCCCCGGTGTGGAGCCCCGTGCCGCGTAGGGACGCGGGACGCGTGACCGAGCGCCTCGGGCTCTGTGACGGCCGGGGGAGTCTCGCGGGGGGGGGCCTCGGGGGCCTCGGGGGCCTCGGGTTTGGACTGCACGAGCGCTTCGAGCTCGTCCACGATTTTCGCGAGCCGGTACATCGTCGCCTGGGCACGCAAGAACTCGCGGTGCGGACGGGCCGGAGTGCCGAACAGCGTCGCCTCGGCGGGGACGTCGGCGATGTGTCCGGATTGCACCAGCAACCGCGCGCCGCGCCCGATCGTGAGATGGTCCGAGACGCCGGTTTGGCCCGCGATGATCACATCGTCCTCCACCTGCACGCTGCCCGCAATACCGGCCTGCGCCATGATGAGACAGCGCGCGCCGATCCGCACGTTATGCGCGATGTGCACGAGGTTGTCGATCTTCGTGCCCGAGCCGATCACGGTATCGTCCACGCTGCCGCGATCGACGCACGTGTTCGCCCCGATCTCGATATCGTCCCCGATGAGACAGCGGCCGACGTGGGGAATTTTCCGGTGCGCCTCGCCGTCCTTACCCGGGATGTAGCCGAAGCCGTCGCTGCCGAGCACCGCGCCCGCGTGCACGATCACCCGCTGGCCGAGCGCGGTGCCCGCGTAAAGCGTGACGCCGGGATAGAGCTCGGTGTCGTCGCCGACGGCGACGCCGTCGCCGAGCACGCACCCCGCGCCGATGCGTACGTTGCGTCCGAGCTGCACCTCACGGCCGATGACGGCATGCGGCCCGATCGCGATCGGCTCCTGCCACGTCGCCCCGCGCCCGATGACCGCCGTCGGATGGACGCCCGCTTCCCAAACTGCCTGCGGATACAGCACGGGAAGCACGACCAGCAGCGCCGCATACGGATCGGGAACGACGATGCGTGTTTCGGGACCGCCCGTCGTTGCTTCGAGCGCCGGTGCGACCAGCACCACCGACGCGCTCGTGCGCTCAAGGTAGGGGGCGTACCGGGACGAGGCAAGAAAAGACAGATCGCCGGGACCCGCGCGCTCGAGCGGCGCAATCCCGGCGACCGTTACCGTGCCCGGCCCCACCAGTCGCCCGCCGGTGAGCGCCGCGATCTCACTAGCGGAGAGTGTACGCGTGGTGCGCTACTGCGCCTGCGACAGGCGCTGCAGTACCCGCGGCGTAATGTTGAGCGCGGGATCCAGCGCGGCGATGAATCCGCCCCCCGCGTCCGCATCGAGAATCAACGAATAGTTCATCTCGGCGCGGATGCCTTGCAAGACGGAGTTGATGCGCGCGCGCAGCGGGCCGAGCAGCTCCTGCTCGCGCTGCTGCAGGCGCTCCTGCAGCTCGTTCCCCCGCTGCTCCATGCGTTGCTGCATCGCCTGGAGGTCTTTCTGCTTCGCCGCCCGGGCGGCGGGCGACAGGGCAATCGATTGCTGATCGAGCGCCTGCACCGCGGAGTCGAGCTGCTGCTGCAGCTTCTGCACCTCCGTCTGCGACGCTGCCAGCTCCTTCCGGTAGGTCGATTCAGCCACCGCGTAGCCGGGCGTCTTCCGCAGAATTTCCTGCGAGCTGATAAACGCGATCTTGGTGACCGGCGCCGTCGCGGAACCGGCCGTCGAAGCCGGACCCTGCGCGGACACGGGACTGGGCGCCGTCACGAGCACGATGACTGCGCCGACGGCGGCAAGTGAAACGAGCACGAGACGCTGCATAACGCAAAAACTCCAGGTGTGGGGCGTAGGTGAGTGGTGTATGGCTTAGAAGAAATTGCCGAGCTTGAAGTGCAACTTCCAGCTGGGCGCGGGGCGCCCGAGAATGTCGACTTTGTCGAACCCGTAGGCGTAATCGATCCCCAGCGGCCCCAGCGGCGAGATCACGGCGGCGCCGATGCCGGCGCCCCGGAAGAGGCGCGTGGGATCGTACTGCGCCGGCCGGGACCAGACGTTGCCGGCGTCGAAGAAGGCCGACAAGTACAGCATCTGCGACACGCGCATGCCGATCTCACCCGTCATCGTGAAGAACGCCTTCCCGAAGGCGTTGGGGCTCGCGCCGTTGTTGGCGGCGTTCGGATCATACCCGAACGGCGTAATGGACGCCTCGTCGTAGCCGCGCAAAGGAATGAAGAACTGCGTGCCGCCCAGCGTGAACAGCTGCTCGAAGAACGGCGAGTTGCCGAACACGAATCCGGACCGCGTCGAGAAGCCGAGCACGAACTTCACGTTCGAGGCGCTCGGATTGCCGAGCGAGCCGATCGGCGCGTAGAAATGCCCTTCGGCGTCGACGCGCTGGAAGTTCCCGGATCCGCCGAGGATCCCGCCGCTCTGGGAGAGCCCGAACTGCACCATCGTCCCGGCGGTCGGGAACGGCAGGTCGACCCGGGTGTCGCGGAGCAGCGACGCCCCGATGGTCGAGCGCACGCAGTCGTTGCAGCGGAACGCGCTGGTGAACGCAGCATTCGTCGATGAGCCGGTGAAGCTCTGCTGATCGACGCCGTACGAGAGGAACAGGCGCGTGTAATTGTCGCCGAATACCGGGAAGCCGAGCTGCAGGCTCGCACCGCGCCGCCGCAGCCGCCCGACGTCCGCGATAACGTAGCGCACGCGCTGGTTATGCAGATCCCAGGTCGCGGAGATCCGCGACTCGTGCACCGCGGGATCGGTGAACGACACGTCGAAATCGTTGATGTTCTTCCCGAACTGCCACTGGAAACGTCCCCGCTTGCCCTGGCCGAAGAGGTTGGGCTCATCGAGGCCCAGGAACCCGCCGACGCCCGTACCCTGCCCCACCGACGCGCCGAAGTTGATGTTCCCGGTTCGCTTCTCGGTCACGCGGAAGATGACGTCGATATCGCCCTGGTCGTTCGCGGGCTTGGTATCCGGGAACGGCATCGGTTGATTGAAGAACCCGAGGTTCGACACGCGCTGGTACGACGCGATCAGCGCGTCCTGCCGGAACACGTCGCCCGGCACCATCACGATGGCTTCGCGGATCACGCGGTCGTGCGTGACGTCGTTGCCGCGGATTTCGACGTGATTGACGATCGCCGGCTGCCCCTCCGTGATCACCCAGCGCAGATCCACCACCGGCTTGCCGTCGGGGGCCGTGCGCCGAATCTCGTCGTTCCGCACGTTCACGTAGATGTAGCCGTTGTTGTAATAGAGCGTCTGCAGTTTCCGTGTCGCGTCCTGCCACATCTGGTCGTCGAAATAGGCGATCTGCCGGTGTTTGATGCCGAACAGTCCCGTGCGCTGCTCCCCCGCGAACGGGTAGAAGGTCTGCAGCTCCTCAGTCGAAAAGCGCCGGTTGCCGACGATCTCGAACGATCCGATGCGGTACGGCTCGCCCTCGCTGACGCGGACGACGAGCGTGGCCTTCCCCGTCTGCTCGCTGACGACGAGCGTGTCGTCGAGCACCTGAAAGTCGACGAAGCCCTGTTTGCCGTAAAACGCCGGCAGCGTCTGCCGCAGGTCCTCGGCGATCTTGTCGTCGTTGTATTCGCCGGAGCGGAACCACCAGAATCCCTCGGGCCGCGACTTCATCTGCGCGGTGATTTCTTCATCGGTGAAGTGCGTGTTGCCCTGAATATCCACTTGTGCGATGGCGACGCGGCGGCCTTCGTCGATGTCGAAGATGACGCGCACGGCGGAGGAATCCCGCTCGTAGACGAACAGCGGCTTCGCGCGCTCGAGGTAGTAGCCCTTGGCGTGGTACAGCGAGTCGATCCGCGCCCGGGAGCGCTCCACGCTCGCCAGGTCGAGCGGCCGTCCTTCGGCCACCGTCACCTTGTCGCGCACGCTGTGCTCCGGGAGTCGCTCCACGCCGCGCAGCGCCCACTTCACGAGCTGCGGCCGCTCGTGCACGCGGATCACGAGCACGTTCTTGCCGCCCGCGATCCGCGACTGCGTCATCGCGACGTCGTCGAACTGGCCGCTGGTGTAGAGCGCCTGGATGGCGCGCTGGACGTCGCGATAGTTGAGCGCGCGGCCTGGCACGAGGCCGCTGATCTGGATGACCGTGACGAGGCTGTTGCGGCGGTTCCCCACCACCGCAATCGAATCCGGCGCCGGTGGGGACGTCTGGGTCACGCCGGGCGCCGCCCCGCGTCCCCCAGCCTGTGCAACGCACAGGCCCGGGGCGACGGCGGCGAGACTCAGGAAGATGGCGAGAGTAAGCCGGCGGATCACGCCTTCGAGCCGGAGAGTGCCTTGAACCCCAGGCGCTCCTTGTCGGGAGCGACGTCCACTTCGATTTCGTCGCCCTTGGCGAAATCCCCGACGAGGATCTTCTCCGACAGCGGGTCCTCGACGTATTTCTGAATGGCGCGCTTCAACGGCCTGGCGCCGAAGTGCTCATCGTAGCCGTGATCGACCAGGAAGTCGGTCGCCGCCTGCGTCAACCGCAGCGTCAGCTCTTCCTCGCCGAGGCGCTTCTGCACGTCACGCGCCAGAATGCCGACGATCAAGGCGATGTGCTCGCGGTTCAGCGAGTGGAACACGATCACGTCGTCCAGCCGGTTCAGGAACTCCGGATTGAACACCTTGTTGACCTCTTCCTTCACCTTCTCGGACATCCGCTCGAACTCGTTCTTGGCGTCGGGCTGCCCGAAGCCGAGCGTCTTCCCCTTCACGACGTCGCGGGCGCCGACGTTCGACGTCATGATCACGACGGTGTTCTTGAAGTCGATCACCCGCCCATAGTTGTCGGTGAGGTGACCTTCGTCGAGCACCTGCAGCAGGATGTTGAACACGTCCGGGTGCGCCTTTTCGATTTCGTCGAGCAGCACCACCGAGTACGGCTTGCGCCGCACGGCTTTCGTCAGCGTGCCGGAATCCTCGTAGCCCACGTATCCCGGTGGCGCGCCGATCAGCCGGCTGACGGAGAACTTCTCCATGTACTCCGACATGTCGACGCGGATCAGCGCGTTGGCGTCGGCGAACAGGAACCGCGCGAGCGCCCGCGCCAATTCGGTCTTCCCCACGCCCGTCGGCCCGCTGAAGATGAAGGAGCCGATCGGCCGCTTGGGATCCTTGAGGCCCGCCCGGCTCCGGCGGATCGCCCGCGAGATCACGTGGATGGCTTCGTCCTGGCCCACCACGCTCTGGTGCAGCTCGTCTTCCATGCGCAGCAACCGAGCGGTCTCGGCTTCCTGGAGGCGGGTCACCGGGATGCCCGTCCAGCGCGACACGATGAACGCGACCCCTTCTTCATTGATCGTCGGCCGGCGCGTCTGGCGCTCCCGCTCCCACTCTTCTTGCTTGCGGCGGATTTCCGCCTGCAATTCGCGCTCGGAGTCGCGCAGCGACGCGGCGCGCTCGAAGTTCTGATCGCGCACGGCGGCTTCTTTGTCGCCGTTGATTCCTTCGAGCTTTTCCTTGAGCTCGGCGACCTCGGGCGGCGGCACCTGCGCCGCGAGCCGGGCACGCGCGCCCGCCTCGTCGATCACGTCGATCGCTTTGTCGGGCAGGAAGCGGTCGGTGATGTAGCGCTCCGAGAGCTTCGCCGCTTCGACCAGCGTCTCATCGGGGATGACGACGCGGTGATGGTCCTCGTAGCGCTTCCGCAGCCCCTTGAGGATTTCGATCGTCTCCTCGACGGTCGGGGGATCGACGATCACCGTCTGGAAGCGGCGCTCCAGCGCGCCGTCCTTCTCGATGTATTTCCGGTACTCGTTCAGCGTCGACGCGCCGACGCACTGCAGCTCCCCGCGCGCCAGCGCCGGCTTCAGCATGTTGGACGCGTCGACCGCGCCCTCGGCGGCGCCGGCACCGACCAACGTGTGCAGCTCGTCGATGAACAGGATGATGTTCTTGTTCTGCGCGATCTCGTTGATGACGGCCTTGAGCCGCTCCTCGAACTGGCCGCGGTACTTCGTCCCCGCGATCACCGCCGCCATGTCGAGCGACAGGACGCGATGATCCTTGAGGGCGTCGGGGCACTGCCCGCTCGAGATCAGCTGGGCGAGCCCTTCCACGATCGCCGTCTTGCCGACGCCCGGCTCACCAATCAGCACCGGATTGTTTTTCTTGCGCCGGGACAGGATTTCCATCACGCGCTCGATTTCCTTCTGGCGCCCGATCGTCGGATCGAGCGACCCTTCGGCGGCGAGCTGCGTCAGGTCACGGCAGAAGTGATCGAGCGCCGGCGTCTTCGACTTCTTCTCGCTCTTGGGCGGCGTGGGCTGCGCGCCGGTGCCGCCGCCGGCGGGCGTCGCGGGCATCTCGCTGCCGAGCAGCCGCAGCGTCTCGGCGCGCGCCTGCTCGAGGTTTACGCCCGCGTCCGTCAGGACCTGCGCGGCGATACCCTTCTCTTCACGCAGCAGGCCGAGCAACAGGTGCTCGGTGCCCACATACGAGTGATTCAATTCCCGCGCCTCGCTCATCGCCAGCTCGAGCACTTTCTTGGCGCGCGATGTGTACGGGAGGTCGGGACCGGCCGCCGCCGCCGCTTTCCCTTTCTTGACGGTCTCCTCGATCTTTTGCTGAATCTCTTCGAGATCGACGTTGAGATTGGTCAGGACCGCTGCGGCGACGCCCTCGCCCTCGCGGATCAAGCCGAGCAGGATGTGCTCGGTGCCGACGTACTCGTGATGCAGACGCGCCGCTTCTTCCCGCGCCATCTGCAGAACTTTCCGAACGCGATCCGTGAAATTGTACCCGTTCATCTAGTTCGAACTCACCTTTCGCCGTTCAGCTGGATTCTGCTTCGAGCAGGCGCCGTACAAACGCAGCGCGCACCGTCGGCAGCTCACGGTCGCCGGTGGACCGTCCATCCAGTGCCGCCAGGTGCGCAGGTTGAGTGTAGATCAGCAGCTTGTTGAGCGTATATACCCCCGGCCCGGGAAGCAGATTCAGACCGACACCCAACCGCACCCCGCTCAACAGATTCATCGTCTCTTCAAACGACAACTGACGCGCGTGTTTCAGCAGGCCGTATGCCCGCCAGGTCTTGTCTTCCACTTCCTCGGGCGCTGTTCTCAACAGCACGTCCCGTGCCTGTTCTTCATATTCGATAACCTGCCGCACGATTTTCCCGAGGTGATCGATCAGTTCGTCTTCAGTCTTCCCCAAGGTTGTTTGGTTGGACAGCTGGAAGAAATTTCCGACAACTTCACTGCCTTCCCCGTATAAGCCCCGAAAGGTCAATCCTACCTGCGACAGTCCCTGCAGAACTTTGTTGATTTCTTTGGTCAAAACAAGGCCCGGCAAATGGATAAGAACGCTGGCCCGGAGCCCCGTTCCTGCATTCGTCGGACAAGACGTAAGATAGCCAAATTCAGGGTGAAAGGCGAAAGGAACGAGCCGGCCCAAATCGGCGTCGACCGCTTCCACCGCAGCATACGCGTCCTCTAAATCGAATCCCGACCACATGCCGTGTAGTCGCAAGTGGTCCTCTTCATTCACCATGACGCCGACCTGATCTTGAACCAGCAGCGCGGCGCCCGGTCGAGGACGTGCCTCGCGCTCGAGCCCCGCCAGCTCCTTGCTCACAAGATGCCGTTCGTGCAGCAGTTGCCGTTCCGGCCGATCCATCTCATCCAGACGGAACGCCACCGCCGCCGAGAGGTGACCCGACGACGCCGCGGCTTCGCTGACACGCTCGAGCACCGCCGTCCGATCGGCGTCCTTCGCCCGCTGGCTGAAGGGCACGCCGCGGACGTTGCGGGCGAGACGAATCCTGGTCGACAGCACGATCGTGGACTTGGGACCGGAGGCGTCCAGCCAGCGCATCCCGCCATCAGGCAGTAGGGACAGGTCCATTATTCCAGCACCCGAATGCGGTCGCGCAGCTCGGCCGCCAGCTCGAAGTTCTCGCCCTCGACGGCACGGCGCAGCTGCGCTTTCAAGTCGAGCAGACGGCTGCGGGGATCATCGCCACCGTGCTCGCCAGGCGCCTCGTAGCCCTCACCCACATGCTGGCTCGAGCCATGCAGCCGGCGCAGCAAATCGCGCAGGTGCGAGTCGAACGAGACATAGCATTGATCGCAGCCCAGCCGCCCGGAATCGCGGAAGTCGCGCAGCGTGCTGCCGCAGGCGGGGCAGCGCAGCCCATCTCCCGCCGCCGGGACCAGGGCGCCGGCGCTCCCACCTTTGACCACGGCGCCGAGAAAGTTGCCGAGGGGACTCTTGAGCACCGCGCCGCCGGTCTCCACGCCTTTTTGCTGCGCGCACTGCTCGCACAGATGGAGCGTGACCTTCGAATCGTGCTCCACCTGCGTCAGGTTGATGATGGCGTCGCGTTCCTTACAGTTGTCGCAGAGCATCAGGGAATCGCATCGACCGAGCTCACCGTGGTGAGCCGGCCGTCCTCCAGTAAGAGCACCCGGTCCGCCCGTCCGGCGAGCTGACGGTTGTGCGTGACGACCACCACCGCCGTCTCATACTCCCGGGCCAGCCGGAAAAAGATCTCGTGCAGCCGCTCGGCATTCGCATGATCGAGATTGCCCGACGGCTCGTCGGCGAGCACGACGCTGGGGTCGTGCACCAGTGCCCGCGCGACCGCACAGCGTTGCTGCTCGCCGCCGGACAGCTCGGCCGGGCGATGGCTCATGCGACCCGCCAGACCGACCTCCGACAAGACTTCTTCGGCGCGCGAGCGCGCTTTGCGCGGAGACGCGCCGCCGATCAGCAGCGGCATCATGACGTTCTCAAGCGCCGAAAACTCGCGCAAGAGATGATGAAACTGGAACACAAAGCCGAGCTTTCGGTTCCGGAGTTCCGCCGTACAGCGCGCGTCGAGGTCGGCGTAGCGCGAGCCATCCAGCCAGATGTCCCCCGTCGTCGGACTGTCGAGCGCCCCCAAGAGATGCAGCAGCGTGCTCTTCCCTGCCCCCGAGGCGCCGACGATGGCGACGAATTCCCCGCGCCGCACCTCGATGTCGATACCGCACAGGATCTCGAGCAGCTGCCCGTCGCCGCCCGCGAAGACGCGCCGGATCGCCCGGCCCACGAGGAGCGCGTTCATTCGTAGCGGATCGCCGTCACGGGATCGAGCCGGGCAGCCTGGACGCTCGGGTAGAGCGGTGCCAAGGTCGCGATCACCAGGCTCGCCGCGACAACGGCTACGGCATCGAGGGGATTGACCAGCACCGGCAGGTGGTCGATGAAGTAAATCGACGGATCGATCGGAATCAGCTGACCGCGGTTCACGAGCGATCCCACGATCAGCCCGAGCACGGCCCCCAAGACCGTCCCCGTCAACCCGATGAATACGCCTTGCGTCAAAAACACGCGCCGGATGCGGCTGCGCTGCATCCCCATCGCCACCAGGATGCCGATCTCGCGGGTTTTGTCGCGGACGGCCATGGTCAGCGTGCCGACGACGTTGAACGCCGCCACGACACAGATCAGAAACACCACCAGACCCATCGCGAGCTTCTCGAGCTTCAATGCCGAAAAGAGGGAGCGGTTCTGCAGCTGCCAGTCCAGGGCACGATAGGGGTATCCCAAGCGGTCTTCGATTTGCTTGCTGTAGTCGCTCGCCGCTTCCGGGTGCGCGAGCCGCACCTCGAGGCCCGTCACGGCGGCCCCGAGCCCGGCGAAATCCTGCGCCAGCGGCCGCGACATCACGACGTAGCTGTTGTCGTAATCGTACATGCCCGTCTCGAACAGCCCCGTGACCTCGTAGCGCCGGTACTTGGGGACGAATGCCCCGAGACTGCGGTTGTATCGAGATCCGGCCGGCGCGACCATCGTGATGATGTCGCCGACGTCCGCCGAAAGCTTGGCCGACAGACGTGTGCCGATCGCGATCCCACCTTCCACGGCCGGTTTCGTGGTGCGGAAGGTGAGGTCGCCGCGCGTGAAGTAATGGGCGAGACTCGTCACGGCCCGTTTCCCGGTGTCCGGCTCGATGCCGACGACCGCGACGCCTTCGGCGTAGTCGTGCCCCGCGGAGATGAGTCCCTGGCTGAGTACGAACGGCGCCGCGGCGACAACACCATCGATCGCGCGCACCGTGTCGAGCACCCGCCGCCAGTCGTCGAGGCGCAGGCCTTCCCCGTAGGTGAGGACCCGCAAATGCGGATTGACGACGAGAATCTTTTCGCGCAGGTCGTTCTGCATTCCGTTCATCACGCCCAGCACGATGACGAGTGCCATCACCCCGATCGTGACCCCTCCCACAGCGATCACCGTGATCAACGACAATAGGCGGGAGGACCTGCGGCTCCGCAGGTATCGCATGGCGACGCGGAGGTCGAGCCGTGACGGCCAGTTGCTCGCGAGCACGAAGATCGCGGCGGCCGTGGCCGCCAGCAGGAGGATCTTCAACCCCAGAAGGGCGATCGGCATTACTCGGGCCGCAGCATCGGGAACAGGATTACGTCACGGATGTTCGTCTGATCGGCGAGAATCATCGTGAGCCGGTCCACGCCGAGCCCCACACCACCGGCGGGGGGCATGCCGTACTCCAGGGCCCGCAGAAAATCCTCGTCGAGCTGCTGCGCTTCGATATCGCCGGCCGCACGCAGCGCCCCTTGCTGTTCGAAGCGGCGGCGCTGTTCGTCGGGGTCATTCAGCTCGCTGAACGCATTGGCGAGCTCGCGGTGCTGCACGAACAGCTCCCACCGCTCCACCTTGGTGGGATCACCGCGCTTCGGCTTCGCCAGCGGCGACAGGGCGACCGGGTAGTCGAATACGAACGTGGGTTGCACCAACCTCGGCTCGACACATGTCTTGAAGACTTCGTCGACGAGCTTGGCGCCATGCAGCGCGGCGACTTCGGCAGGCGGGGCGTTGTGACGCTGGAGCACGGCGCGCAGCACGGCATCGTTCGTGCGCGCGAGATCGACGCCGGCGTGCTCGCGCACGAGCGCGTAGTAATCCTTGCGGGCAAAGGGCCGCTCAAACGACAGCGTGGCACCATGGCGCTCGAGCGCCCTGCTCTTGAACAGGTCGAGCACCAGTCCCGATAGCATCTCTTCTGTCAGTGCGGCCATGTCGTTGTAGTCCGCATACGCCTGGTACCACTCGGCCATCGTGAATTCGGGGTTGTGAAACCGCGACAACCCCTCGTTGCGAAAGTCATGGCCAATCTCGTACACCCTTTCCAAACCGCCCACGAGACAGCGCTTCAGGTACAGTTCATCCGCAATGCGCAGATAGAAGGTCGTGTCGAGCGCCTCGTAATGGGTCTTGAAGGGCCACGCCGTCGCGCCGCCGTACAGCGGCTGCAGCACTGGCGTCTCCACCTCCAAGTACCCCCTGCCGTCCAGGAATGCGCGAATGCCCTGCACGATCCGCGTCCGTAGCCGGAACACCTCCCGGACCTCCGGATGCACCGCCAGATCCGCGTAGCGCTGCCGATACCGTAGCTCCGGATCGCTCAACTCGCCGTGTTTTACGCCACTCGCGTCCTCCTTGCCGAGCGGGAGCGGGCGTAAGGCCTTGGCGAGCACTGTGAGCCGCGCCACACGCAGCGTGATTTCCCCCGTGCGCGTCTTCATCAGCCGACCTTCGACCCCCAGGTGATCACCGAGATCCAGGAGCTCGAGCAAGCCATACGCCTCGGCACCCAGTTCGTCCGCCTTGAAGTAGAGCTGAATCCTCCCGCTTGGGTCTTCCAGATGCGCAAATGTCGTCTTGCCGTGCGGTCGGAGCGCCACCAGCCGGCCGGCGAGCGTGTACCGTGGGGGATCGTCGTCGCTCGTGTAGCCCGCCAGCGCCTGCTGCGCCGTCGCCGTGCGCTCGAACCGGTACGCAAACGGCGCAACGCCGCGCGCAATCAGCGCGTTCAGCTTGTCGCGCCGCGCCGCTTCGACGAAGCCTCGCTGTCCGGTCCCCATTACGCCGCCTTGCTCCCAAACCGCTTCAGGAACGCCTCGATGAACGGATCGAGATCGCCGTCCATGACCTTGTGGACGTCACTCACTTTCAGCTCGGTGCGGTGATCGTTCACCATCGTGTACGGCTGGAACACATACGAGCGGATCTGATTGCCCCAGGCGATGTCGGTCTTCTGCTTATCCACTTCCGCCTTCTTCGCCTCGCGCTCCGCCACCGCGCGTTCATACAGCCGCGCCTTCAACATTTTCATGGCCGTCGCCTTGTTCTTTCCCTGGCTGCGTTCCTGCTGGCACGATACCACGATCCCCGTCGGCAGGTGTGTGATGCGGACCGCAGAGGATGTCTTGTTGACGTGCTGCCCGCCCTTCCCCGACGCGCGGAACACGTCAATGCGCAAGTCGTCATCCTTGATTTCGATTTCGATCTCGTCGTCGACTTCCGGATAGACGAACACCGACGCGAAGGACGTGTGACGCCGCGATTGCGAGTCGAAGGGCGAGATCCGCACGAGCCGGTGCACGCCCTTTTCCGCCCGCAGAAGGCCGAAGGCGTACCGCCCGCGAATTTCGATCTCGGCGGATTTGATGCCCGCCTCTTCACCCGGCAGGATGTCGAGCACGTTTACCGCGAACCCATGTCGCTCGGCCCAGCGCGTGTACATCCGCACCAGCATCTCCGCCCAGTCCTGCGACTCGGTGCCGCCGGCGCCGGGGTGAATCGTGAGGAGCGCGTCGCGCGCGTCGTCGGGACCCTGCAGCATGTTCTGCATTTCGAGCGCCTCGAGCCGGCCGGCGATTTCGTCCGCCTCCGTCTCGAGCGAGCGCTGCATGGCGAGATCGACGTGGGATTCGGCTTCGAGCAGCTCGTTGAGCTCGCCCGCCTCATCGACGCGCTTGCGCAGCGCGTGGTAGGGCTCCAGCCATCCCTTCAGCGATTTGACTTCGGCGACTGTCGCGCGGGCGCGTGCGGCGTCGGCCCAGAGGGACCCTTCCGCCATCTTCCGCTCGAGCTCCGCGAGCCGCGCGGTCTTCCCCTCGACGTCAAAGAAAGCCCCTGAGCTCGGTGAGCCGGCGATCGAAGTCGGCAAAACGGTCGGCAAGTCCCATTAGAACAGCTTCTTCCCCCCCGCTAAAATCTCGTTCAGAGCCTCGGTCCAGAACGGCGTGCTCTGCGCCAGCTCGGCGCCGACCTGTTCGATATACTCC
>JBKPDZ010000077.1:0-12404 GCA_046728135.1 Gemmatimonadota bacterium
GCCGGCCGCATCGCCGCTCGGGAGCACGCGGAACGTATCCAGGTCTGGCCGCAGCATCATGTCCGATTCCTCGATCCGGACGAAGCCTTCGATCGAGGAGCCGTCGAACATGATGTCGCCCTCGAGCGCCTTTTCGAACTGGCTCTGAGGCACCTCGACGTTCTTGTTGACGCCGAGGATGTCCGTGAACTGCAGCCTGAGCGATGAGACGTCTTGCTTCTTGGCTGCCTCGAGGATTTCGCGTTTCGTGGGCATGAAAGTCACGGCGGCAGAGGCGGCAAGGGCGGCAAGGTTGATTCCCTGCCGCCCCTGCCGCCATTGCCGCCTTAGTGGTTAGGCGTCGTAGTAGAGGAAGAACTCATACGGATGTGGCCGCAACGCGACGGCGTCGACATCCTTCACCTTCTTCATCGCCAGCCAGGTGTCGATCAGATCTTGCGTGAAGACTCCGCCGTCGAGCAGGAACGCGTGGTCGGCTTGCAGTGCCGCCAGCGACTCCTGCAGGCTGCCCGGCGTATTCTTCACGTGCTTGCGCTCCTCCGGCTCGAGCTCGTACAGATCCACGTCCATCGGCTTCGGCGGCTCGATCTTGTTCTTGATGCCGTCGAGACCGGCCATGAGCAGCGCCGCGAACGTGAGATACGGATTCGCGGACGGGTCCGGCGCCCGGAACTCGAGCCGCTTGGCCTTGGGCGACGTCGAGTACATCGGGATACGGCAGATCGCCGAGCGATTGCGCTGCGAGTAAATCAGATTGATCGGCGCCTCATAGCCCGGCACCAGCCGGCGGTAGCTGTTCGTCGTCGGAGCCGCGAACGCCAGCAGCGCGGCCGCGTGCTTGATCAGCCCACCGATATACCAGCGCGCGCTATCGGAAATCAACGCGTAGCCGTTCTTGTCGAAGAACAGGTTGTTCGACCCGTTCCACAGGCTCATGTGGACGTGCATCCCCGAGCCGTTGTCGCCGAACATCGGCTTGGGCATGAACGTCGCCGTGTAGCCGTTGGCGGCGCACACGTTTTTCACGATGTACTTGTACATCATGATCTGATCGGCCATGCGGGTCAGCGTGCTGTAGCGCATGTCGATTTCCGTCTGGCCCGCGGTGCCGACTTCGTGGTGGTGGACTTCCACGTCGATCCCCGCCGCGATCATCGCCAGCATGATCTTGGAGCGCAGGTCCTGCAGCCGATCGGTCGGCGGCACGGGGAAGTAGCCTTCTTTATGGCGCGGCCGATGGCCGAGGTTCGCCGTGCCGTTTGCGCCGCTGTTCCAGATTCCCTCTTCCGAATCGATGTGGTAATAGCCTTCGTGCGCGTTCTGATCGAAGCGCACGGAGTTGAAGATGTAAAACTCCGCCTCGGGCCCGAAATACGCCGTCGTCGCCACGCCGCTCTGCTTCAGAAAGGCTTCGGCTTTGCGCGCCACGTAGCGCGGATCCCGCGAGTACGGCTGGCGCGTGATCGGATCCACGATGTCGCACGTGAGCGACAGCGTGGGGACCTGGAGGCACGGGTCGACGAAGGCGCTCGCCGGATCCGGGATGAGGAGCATGTCGCTCTCATTGATCGCCTGAAACCCGCGGATCGAGGAGCCATCGAATCCCAAACCATCCGTAAACGTGTCTTCTTCGAGCTCCTTGAGCGGCGTCGAGAAGTGCTGCCAGGTGCCGGGCAGATCGGTGAACCGCACGTCGACGACCTGGACTCCGGCTTCTTTGGCGCGACGAATCACATCCGCCGGCGACGTACCGGTGGCTGCCTTCGCACCGGTGGCGACGGTCGGTTCCAGCGTTGCTGTCATTGGGTGGGTCTCCTTCCCCGAGTCGGTGGGACGCTTCCGCAAGCGGCGGGCCATACGGGAAAGTAGAGGGCGTTCAGGGGGGTGTCAAGAAAGCGATGCACGAACTGCAAAAAACGTCGATTGACTGATTCCTTACAGTGTGGAAACGTGCCAACTGTACGCACAAATGTGCAGCAAATGCGCTACAACGACTCCACGAAGTGTAACAGCTCGACCGCCGAAAACTCCCCGAATCGCTCCTGCATATCCTTTTCCTTCCATTCGAGGAAGATCCAGCCGGTGACCTTGTGCTGCTGGCCCCCGCCACTGACGAAGTGAATGCGCCCGCGCACGGCACCGAGCGACGCATCGGGTTGACCCTCGAGATACACGTCCCAGCGCTCCTCGCCGCGCTTCAGCTCCCCCATGTGCTTGCCGTATTCGGTCGCCGCCATGCGCCCTACTCTATCGGCTTTCGTGACAGCCGCTAGCCCGGGTTACATTCTCCCACCATGACATGTCACGCATGCGGTGCGCCGCTCGCTGCGACCGCGCGGTTTTGCCACAAGTGCGGTGCCGCCGTCACCACGGCTGGCGTCACGGGCTGGCGCGCCGGGCTGCCGTGGGGACTCGCAGGCGCCGCAGTCGGCGCACTCGTCGCCGTGGTTGCCATGCGTGGGACGGGAGCACGCTCTGAAGGAGCAGGGAGCACGGAGCAGTCTGCTCCGAGCTCCGTGCTCCGTCCTCCAGACATCTCGCAGATGTCGCCCGAAGAGCGCGCCAACCGTCTCTTCAACCGCGTCATGATGCTGGCCGAGGGGGGGAAGCAGGACAGCGTGCAGTTCTTTCTCCCGATGGCGCTGAGTGCCTATGCGCAGCTGCCGAGCCTCGACGCCGACGCACGCTACCACGTCGGCCTGCTGCAGCTCGCCGGTGGCGACGCGAATGGCGCCTTGGCGCAAGCCGACACGATCCGGCAATCGGTCCCGACGCACCTCTTCATCTATGTATTGCGCGCGCACGCGTACCAGGCGCTGGGTAACGTGGCGCAGGAGCGCCGCGCCTATGCTGACTTTCTCCACAACGAGCCCGCTGAGCTCGCCCGCAAGCGGCCCGAGTACGGCCAGGACGCGCATCTCGACGCGCTGACGAGCTTCCGCACCGAAGCCGAGCGTCAGGGCCGCGGTGCCGGCCGCCAGCCATGACGGCGACGATCCGCCGCACGATCCACGTCGCCCACAGCCCAGACGCCGACGACGCGTTCATGTTCTGGGCGATGGCTGCCGGCAAGATCGACACCGGTGACCGGCGGTACGTGCACGAGCTCGGCGATATCGAAAGCCTGAACCGCCGCGCCTTGGCGGGGGAGCTCGAGGTGACCGCGGTTTCGTTGCACGCCTACGCATACCTGGCGGACCGCTATGCGCTGCTTGCGCACGGCGCGAGCATCGGCGATCGGTATGGTCCACGCATCGTTGCCCGCGACGCGGCGCCCTCTCCCGCCGCTGCGCGCGCGGCGCTCGCCGGGAAGTTGGTCGCGGTGCCTGGGGAGCTGACGACCGCCTACCTCACGCTGCGGCTTTACCAGCCGGCGGTCCGCCACGTCGTCGTCCCGTTCGATCAGATCGAAGACGTCGTGGCCGCCGGAAAGGCCGACGCCGGGTTGCTGATTCATGAAGGTCAGCTGACGTTCGCCGACCGAGGCCTGCACCTCTGGGCAGACATGGGCGAATGGTGGTATCAGGAGACCGGGCTGCCACTGCCACTCGGGGGCAACGTCGTGCGGCGCGACCTCGGCGCGGAGCTCATGCGCGCGATCGCCCGTGACCTCAAGGCAAGCATCGAATACGGCCTCGCTCATCGAGCCGAGGCGTTGCGACATGCGCAACGGTTCAGTCGCGGGCTCGACTTGGGTCGCACGGACCGGTTCGTCGGGATGTACGTCAATGCCTACACCGTCGATTACGGTCTGCTGGGGCGCCGCGCCGTGACCGAATTATTGAAACGCGGGTTCGCGGCGGGCCTCATTCCGGGGCCTTCGCCAACCGCAGACCTAGCGTTCGTCGCAGCCGATTCCTAGTTTGGCCGTGGCTTCACAAGGAGCATCGGGTTGACCGGACATGCCGGAATCGTCACGGTCCTGGTGGTCGATGACGAAGAGCCAATTCGAAACGCGCTGCGGAAGTACCTGAAGCAGCAGCAGTTCGAGGTGTACGCGGCGGGCTCGGCGGATGAGGCGCTGCAGCAGCTGCGTCTGCACAAGATCGCGTTGATGCTCTCGGATATCCGCATGCCGGGAACCAGCGGCGTGGACCTCGTGCCCCAGGCCCTCGAGATCGAGCCCGACCTCGCCATTCTGATGCTCACCGCCGTCAACGACGCCACCAGCGCCGCCCTCTGCATGCAGCGCGGGGCGATGGATTATCTCACGAAGCCGATCGAGCTGGCCGACCTGGGCCGCGCGGTCCAGCGCGCGCTGAAGCGGCGCGAGACGCACCTCGAGAATCGGCATCTGAACCAGTGGCTCAAGGAAGAAGTCACGACCCGCACCGCCGAGCTGCAACGCGAGCGGCACCGGCTGGAGCGGCTCTCGACCGCGACCTTGGAGGCACTCGTCAACGCGCTCGAGGCGAAAGACCCATACCTCCGCGGTCATTCGGCGCGTGTAGCGGACTTGTCGGCCAACATCGCGACAGAGCTGGGCCTTACCGAGGAGGACGTCGAGCGCATCCGCATGGCGGGACGCCTGCACGATCTCGGGAAGATCGGGACACGCGACGCGGTTGTTAATAAGCAAGGGCCGCTCAGCGCCGATGAGTTCGAGCACGTGAAGCAGCACGTCATCATCGGCGCCCAGATTCTCGCGCCGCTCGTGCATCTCGGCGACATCGTGGCGATGGTCAAGAGCCATCACGAGCGGTACGACGGGAGCGGCTATGCGGACGGCTTGCGGGGCGAGGAAATACCGATGGGTGCAAGGATCATCGCCGCCGCGGAGGTCTACGACGCACTCACGACCTCACGACCCTACCAGGAAAAGAAGACGCCCGAGGAAGCAGTCGAGCGGATGGCGGATCTCTCTGGGACGGTACTCGACCCCAAAGTGTACGAGGCATTGGTGAGGATCGTCGGGCGGCGGGGAACGCTCGTCTTTCTCGACGAAGACGCGGGACCAGCACTCTAAAAGACCAAACCCCGGGGCGAAAAGCTCCCCGGGGTTGGCGGTCGGGTGAAGTGGCCGTCACACTTCAACCGCGACCCTTCGAGTTACGTACCGCAGCGCAGCCGAGTTTCATACGATTAGATGCATCGACCCGTTGAACGGTTGCACCTACCAATGCTTCACGCGACCGACGCGGGACATGGTAATCGTTTCGGCTTGAGACCCGCGACGTAGCACGATCCTCGTGTTCGATACACCCCACCCCAGTCCGAACGGCCCGAACTGCACGACCGGATTTGACGTCTCGAGCGTGACACCATGGCTGGACGGACCAGGCGTTCGCCACCACGGCTCCCATCCGTTCGCGCCGAGTCGGTCGATTCGGATCGTATCCGCGCTGAACGTGATCCGGGCGCGTGTCGCCTGCATCACCGCGCCGTTCCGGCCGACGGCGAGGGCCGTCGTGACGTCGCGCACGGCATGCTCGGTTGCGAGCCAGTCCATGAGCCGGGCGGCGCGCGGCACCCAGAAGGCAAGCAGCGCCGCCGCAATGCAGAGGACGACGAGGAGCTCGAGCAGGGTGAAGCCCTTGGACATCCGCTGTTTATAGTGTGTCGGGGAAACCCTGCGGCATCTAAAAAACACGGCGAAAAGCCCGAAAACGCGTCATTTGCGGGCTAACGCACCGTGGGCGCGAGCGCTATGTTGATGTCCGTGATGGTCTTGCCTTCCGGCACACCCGCTGCAACGCTCGAGTGCGATGAGCACTAAGCTCCTGTCCCAAGGGGGCGGGCTCCCTCACGCCGTCTTTCTGCAGCGGATGACTGACGAGCCTGCCACGTCGCCTGAGGTCCGTTTGGGCCAGGGCGCGTTTTTGGCGTTGCGGTTCGTCGACTTGCTCGCACCCGATCGCGAGCCTCCGACTCCCGACGTGTTCCGGTATCAGTGGGCGGCCACCGAGCGCTACTGCGCCGAGCTCGCGGGTGAAGGCACGGAGGCTTCGCACTTGAGCTGCATCGTGCGCGCAACGGGCGAGGCGCATCGGACCGGGGACATCCAGTCGATCGCTCCTGCGCTGTTTGCTTATGCGCTGTACTTGGAACAGGAGGGACAGCTGGCGGAGGCCGAGGACACGCTCGCGACGATGATTGCTGTCGGTGGCGAGCGTCTGAAGACTTCCGATGTCACCACGGCGTGGATGCGAATCGGACGAGTGCGGCGTCTACAAACTGAATTCGATCAGGCCGACGTTGCCTACTCCACCGCAGGCAAGATTGCAGTCGCGGCCGGCGATGAGCAAACGCTTCAATTCAGCCGGATTGGTCACTGCAACGTTCTGTATTTCCGGGGCAACCTGTCAGAGGCCGAGCAATCGTGGCGTGCGGTTCTCGCCGACGCCCAACGATTGGGGTTTCAGCGGGTCGAGTGCGAAGCTGAGCACGGCCTTGGGAACGTCTTGCACCGCCGCGGGCAGATTCACGAGGGAATCCCACATCTATGGCGTGCTTTCGAACTGTACGAGGACCCCAACGACCAAGTTCGAGCTCTAGGAGACTTGGGATTGTCGCTCCTCGCACTGGGTGATGTCGATTCGGCCCAACAGGCGCTTCAAGAGGTGCTCCGCCGAGCCGGTGCTGGCGAATCCGCAGCCAACGCTAAGATCGAGTTGATGCATTGTGCCTCCTTCCGGCGTGACCGCGTCAGCTTCGAGAGATGGCGTGAGAGCGCCATGTGTGGTTTCGAAGCAATACCCGCGAACATTCGCGCCGACTATCATCTCAAAGCGGCGATCGGATTTGCGCGATTCGAGAATTATCGAAGAGCAGAGAGTGAACTCCGACGCGCTCACGACATAGCGATGACGCACGAGTTGCATGAAATGGTATTTCGAATCGAGCGACTCCTAGGTGGCCTCAAAGACTGCGGCGCCCCCGAGTACCTCGAGAGCGCCGAGTTGAGCAACTTCGTCCGGACTGAGTCGGTCAGGGAAGTTTCAGCATCGCTGGCAGCGCTAAGTCCTTAAGGTATTAGTGGCAGGTGTTGGGATTGTTCGTATCGCACGTGCCACTCGTCGGACCTGAAGCATCGGCGCATGCCGCGGCAGTGAGTGCAAACGAGACGAGGAACAAAGCAAGAAGGGTGCGGATCCGGCGCGACATAATGCCTCCATGTCTGGTTGGATGGTGACCGCAAAACGACAGCCCAACTTGAGTGCAGGACATCGATTCGTTTAGGGCGTTTTTGCGGCATCGTAGGGCGATTTTGCGGCACTTAGGGAATTTCTCGGAGGACGTGTAGGGGAATGCTGGTACTCGCTGCGGTTTCGGATCTGCAATACCAGCGTCTGCGCGGCGCCGTAATGCCGCGCTTTACACTGGCGCGCGCCGCGACGTGGGACGTGGCGCTCGAAACGATCAAGTGCCGACCGGTCGAAATCGCCGTCGTCGACCCGATGCTGTGCGGCGCGCGCGGCCAGGAGGTCGAGCGCCTTCGCATCCTGTTCCCGTCGCTCCCATTCATCCTGTACACGCCGGTGATGACGCCAGAGCTGGCGCCCGTCCTGTTGCAGATGGGGAAATGCGGGATTACGCAAGTCGTCCTGAGCCGCACCGAAGACCATCCTGCCCGACTCCGAGACCTGTTGTCCGCGGAAGCGATGCACGCGGCGTCACACCAGCTGCTCGAGCAACTCACGACCGCGCTGGCGCCGCTACCTCCCGAGCTCCGCTGGGTGCTCGAAGACGCGCTCCGGACCCCGGGCGAGGTCCAGACCATTCAACAGGTCGCCGCGCGCGCGCGCGTGGATCGTGGCACCTGCGCGCGTTGGTTTGCGCGCGCCGGTTTGGCGAGCCCGCGAGAAATTCTCGCGGCGGCGCGGGTGCTGTATGCGCACCGCCTCCTCCAGGATCCGGGATTCACGATCGAGGACGTGGCGAAGCGCCTCGGCTACGCCCAAGCCAAGACCTTGCAGCAGCACGCCCGCAAGTACCTCGGTCTCACGGCTGGCGAAATGAAGCTGTCGCTGACCGCCGACCAGGCGACCGCTCGTATCGTCCAGGGATTCTTGACGCCGGCGATCCGCGCCGCGGCCACCGCCTCATGATGACTGCACCGCCTCGCAAGCCCGCGACCGTGCTCATCGTCGACGATGAGGCCGGACTGCGGCGCGTGCTCGAACGCTTCCTCGAGCGCCACGGCTATCGCGTCCTCAGCGCGGGCACGGCCGAATCGGCCTATGAGATGCTCGCGACGGAAGAGGCCGACGCGCTCCTCCTGGACATCCACCTGCCGACGATGTCGGGACTGGCCCTCTATCTCGCGATCATTCATCGCTGGCCGGCGCTGGAAGGCCACATCGCCATCATGACGGGTGATGCCGAAGCCGCAGAGGTGCGGACCTGGCTCGATCACCACAACTGCACGGTGATCCGAAAGCCGTTTAACCTCCAGCAGGTCGTAGACTGGGTCTCCTTGGCCCTGGAGCGCGACCGCTCTTCGGACGCAATGGACGCATGAGCACGGCCGCGCCCCCCCATGCCGATCCGCTCCATGTGCTGCGCGAATATCGGAATCTCGCGCCCTGGAACTTGCGGGACCTCTCGGTGGTGGTGGGCGCGGTGCTCGACGCGTCGGCGGTCACTCCCATCAACGCGGCGGCGCGCGCGGCGCCGAGTGAACGGACCATCCGCTTCTACGTCACACGCGGGCTCGTGAGTCCGCCGGAAGGCCGTGGGACCGCCGCCACGTACTCCTATCGGCATTTTCTCCAGCTGCTGGCGATCAAGCTCCGTCAAATGGAGGGAGCCACGCTCGCGGCGATCACGAAGGACATGCAGGACCAGACCGGCGACGTGCTCGAACGGCGCTGTGCCCAAGTCCTCGGCGCATCGCTCCCCACGCCCGACCGCCTGCCGCTCAAGGGCGCCGACGGTATGCCGCGCGGGCGGTCCGGTCGCGCACTGACGGCCTGGTTGACGCGCGATGCGACCAAGGAGACGAGCGGAACGACGACGTGGCGCCGAATTCCGGTGACCCGCGGCGTCGAGCTACACGTCGACGCCGATCACCCGCTCGCCCGCCTCGGCTCGGATGACGAGGGACTGGCCGAGACGGTCCGACAGGCGATTTCGAAACTCCTGCCACACGACACGTAATGGGTTGTAGGGGCGCAGCCCGCTGCTCCCCTACCTCATACATCCATAACGGGGGACGGATATCATGTGGGTCCTGCTGGTTCTTATTGTGATCGTTGGTCTCTGGGTGATCGCCGCGTACAACGGTTTGATCTCCCTCAAGAACCAAACGGTGAATGCCTTCAAGCAGATCGATGTGCAGCTGAAGCGGCGGCACGATCTGATTCCCAATCTCGTCAACGCCGTGAAAGGGGCGATGGATTTCGAGCGTTCCACCCTCGAAGCCGTGATTCAGGCCCGGAATCAAGCGGTGAAAGTGAACGCGTCGGGACCTGACAACGTCAAGCAGATCAGCCAGGCCGAGAACGCGTTGTCGGGCGCGCTGTCGCGGCTGTTAGTCACTGTGGAGCGCTATCCCGAGCTCAAGGCGACCGGCAACATCGGCCAGCTGCAGGAGGAGCTGACGTCCACGGAGAATCGGATCGCGTTCGCGCGCCAGCTCTACAACGACACGGCGACCCAGTACAACACCAAGCAGCAGCAGTTTCCCACGACGCTCGTGGCAGGCGTGGCACACGCGGAGCGGGCGGATCTATGGGAGATCGAAGATCAGGCTGAACGCGCGGTACCGCAGGTTGACCTCTCCCGACGGTAATCTCTTTCAACAACAGGAAGCCAATCGCCGGCGCACGACCTGGCTGGTGTTTGGCTTCGTCCTCTTCTTCGCCTGGCTGGGTTTCGGCGGTGACTACATCTGGGCGCTCTCGAGCGGGCACCATCCATTTCCCTGGCTGGGCGTTTTGCTCACGACGGTCGCGATTGTGACGGCTTGGTACTCGTACCGCACCGGTCCGGAGAAAGTCCTCTGGGCGACGGGTGCACATGAGCTGATCGACCCGCAAACCGATAGCGAGCGCCAGCTCGTGAACGTCGTGGAAGAGATGGCGATTGCCGCGGGGGTGCCGCGGCCGCGCATCTGGATCGTCCCGGATGAGGACCCCAACGCGTTCGCGACCGGCCACGACCCGAACGATTCACAGATCGCGGTCACGATCGGCCTCTTGAAGATCTGCAATCGCGAGGAGCTGCAGGGGGTGATCGGCCACGAGCTGGGGCACGTCAAGAATCTCGACGTGCGCCTGATGACCACGCTTGCCGCGCTGGTCGGCGCGGTGCTTCTCGTCCGCGACGGCATGGGGCGCATGTGGGGCCGCGGGCCGCTCTCCGGCGGTCGCGGCAGCGGCCGCCGATCGAAGGACGCCGGCCCGCTGCTCGCGATTCTGCTGGCGCTGTGGCTGATTTCGTGGATCGTTGCGCCGCTCATAACCCAGCTGCTCGCCATGGCGGTCAGCCGCCGCCGCGAGTACCTCGCGGACGCGATGGGCGCGCAATTCACGCGCAATCCCCTGGCGCTTGCGAGCGCGCTCGAGAAAATCGAGTCCGCCGCCGCGCCGACCGAATCGATCAAGCGGGGCGCCGCCCACTTGTGCATCGCGGATCCGTTGGGGCGGCGGTTCACGAATCGCGAGGGGTGGCTCGCGGATACCTTCGCGACGCACCCGCCCATGAGCATGCGAATCTCGCGGCTCAAGGGCATGGGGTACGCGGAGCTCAAGAAGCAAGGCGGACTTCCGGTGTGAGCGGTTGGCTGAGCCGCCGCGCCGTTCGCACCATTCACGAGTTTCGCGCCCGTCTGGCGCGCTACAAGCTGCAGGAGCGGCGGATCGCCCGCGCCGCATTGGCCGACGATGCGGCGATCACCGCCGCCGTGCAGGCGCACATGGCCGAGCACGGGCTCTCCGAACAGGCCGTGCGGCGCCTGGTCCGCTCCTACGTCGATGAAATCATCCCGCACTTCAACGTGCTGTCGTACTACAAGATCGGCTACAACGTCGCAAAGATCCTCGTCAACCTGCTGTACAAAGTGAGCGTCGATTACCAGGACGAGCGCGCACTCGAGCAGATCCCCAAGCGCGACGTCGTCGTGTATCTCATGAATCACCGCTCCAACGCCGACTATGTCGTGGTGGCATACGTGCTGGCGCGCGGCGTGCACGTCAGTTACGCGGTGGGCGAGTGGGCGCGGGCCTGGCCGCTCGAATACGTGTTCAAGTCGTTCGGGGCGTACTTCATCAGGCGCAAGTTCCGGGAGCCCCTCTATCACACGGTGCTGGAGCGCTATGTCCAGCTGATCACGCGCAACGGCGTCACCCAGGGGATTTTTCCGGAAGGTGGGTTGTCGCGCGACGGCAACCTGCGCTCGCCCAAGCTTGGATTGCTCGACTACATCTGCCGCACCGCCGCCGATCCCGCGTTCGATCGCGACATCTGGTTCGTGCCAGTCGCGTTGAACTACGATCGCGTGCTGGAAGACCGCTCCCTGATTCGCGAGCTCATCGCGGCCGGGGATCGGCCGAGCCGGGTCGCGCAGCTCGGCGCCGTGTCGTCGTATCTGATCAGCAACACGGTGCGCCTGTTCACGGGGCGCCTGCAACGGTATGGCCGCGTCGCGGTTAACTTTGGAACGCCGCTGTCACTGCGGGCCTGGCTCAGGGTGGCGCCCGCCGATGTGCTAGCGCTGCCGAAAGAGCGCCGCCTGCCCGAGCTGGAGCGACTGGCGCGCGAGATGCAGACCCGCATTGGCGCGATCATACCGGTCACGCCGGTGCCACTGGCGGCCGCGGCGCTGCTCTCGTTCGGTCAGACGGTGATCACCAAAGACGGGCTGCTCGAACGCATGGACCAGCTGCGCGATCGTCTGCAGGAGGTCAACGGCAAGGTGGTGCGCGGCGGAGCGCGCATCGCGGACATCTGGGATCGAGCGTGGCGGATGCTGCGGATGCGCCGGTTGGTGATCGTGGATGGAGAATCGCTGGTGATTCTGCCGCGCGGACGACCCCTGCTCGAATACTACGCCAACTCAATCGCTCATCTGCTACCGATTCGTGGGCCACGGCCGTTATTTCACAAGGCGCACGAAATGGAGAGCGACCTTCCCAAGCTGTTGCCTCGCTCCTAGAAAAAACGAAGCCCCCGGGGCGGCTCGGTAGGCTCGCCCGGGGGCTCCGACACATTGGCTACCCGGAGTCGAGGGCTTGCGCCCTTCGTTCTTCTCTCTGTCGCCACCTATGGACTGTTTCGTCCTCGGTAGGGCAATCAGAGGCCCCGGCTTCCATCCCTAGGCAACCCCGTCGGGTCGCCCAGTTCACCAATGTGAGTGCTACGGGTCAGATCGGGTCGCGGACCGACCTTCCGCACTGCACGTCGAGGCCTGTCTCTTATACACATCTCCGAGCCCACGAGACTTGAATCCAAATCTCGGTTGG
>JBKPDZ010000078.1:0-9898 GCA_046728135.1 Gemmatimonadota bacterium
GCTCCACACCGCGACTCCGCCGCCGCCGCTGATCTGCAAGGTGTCGGCGTACGTGGCGCCCATGACCCCAGCGGGCCGGGCGCTCGCGGACGCGATCGTTGCCGACCCCCCGAAGTTGCCGGTCACGGTGTAGGGCCGAGCCATCGGCAACGTCAGCAGCGAGTCGGCGGTTGTAGTGTCCGTGCCTGTCCAACCGCAGAAGCGCAGCCCGGCATTCGGTGTCGGTGTCAGCTTGACGGCACGACCCTCGGGAATGAAGTCACCGGCGAGATTGACCGCGGTGTCGGCCGCAATCGAGCCGCCGCCTGCTGCAGTCGCGACAAGCTTGAAATCGCGCCGCACCGTCGCGGTGTACGTGGTGCCCGCAAGACTACCCGTGACCGGGTGGTTGATAGCACCATTATCCGACCAGCTCACAAAGTGCCAACGCGTGCGGCCGCTCGGGGCGACCTGGTTGTCGGTGAAACCGACCGTGTGGCTGGATCCTTGCTCGAGCAAGTCGCGAAAGACATTGAAGGGCGAGCCATCGAATTGGACGACTGCCGCCGAATCGCTCGCCCGCGCGACGGTCAAGGCGCCGAATCGCAGCCGGAACGCCAGCGTACGGTCCGTGACGATCTGGCGGATCGAATCGATCGCCATTCCCGCAAACGAGCTATCGAAGTTCTTGAGCGCGGCCGGATTGGTGCGATATACCAACGCGGTATTGCCGGTCGTGCCTGGATAGGGATCGCCTTCATCACCGCGATTCGAGCAGCTGAGAAACATCGAGGTGGCGGGGCAGAGATTCGATGACGATGAAAGCGCATCGAGGTTGCCGAAGGCGTCGGCCTGGACGAGCTCGAGCCCGTGTATGGAGCCCGTATTCACGGCGTTGCCGGGCGTTGCCAGTTTCGCCGAATCGACATGCCAGATGAGCAATCCGCCGGTACAGCCCGCTGGGTCGCCGGCGCGATGGCAGTGATAACGAATGACCGCGCTATCGGACTGCTGTCGTTGCCGGTTTTCCAGCAGGTAATACTCGCCGCGCGGGTTCGCTCCCTGCACGCGCACGTAGAACGCGGTATCGGACAATGGCGCGGCGTCGAAGGTGTACGTGCCTGTCGTCGTCAGCGGGGCGATGGTGATCCAGCCAAGCTCGTTGAGCGACCAGGCCTCCATGCGGGAGGGGCTCAACGGCGTCGTGAAATTGCCCGAGCTCATCAGCCCCCACTCGCCGATCCCTTCGCTCGCGTTGTCGGTGTCGTACAGATCCGGCAGCCCGAATCCGTGCCCCGTCTCGTGAGCCACGGTGCCGATCGGCATGATCTGCGACGTGTCGCACGATGAGGCACCGCCGACGGCGGGTTGGAGGATATAATCGCTGATCTTGACCTTCTGTCCGGCGTGACCGGGCCAGTCATCTTGCGTCGTGTAGGTTGGCAGCGCAAAGCGATGCGACCACAGATGATTTTGCGGGGCGCTCGAGGGACCGCATTCGCCACCCATGGCTTCATGCATGAACAACACGAGGGGAACGTAGCCCGTCGTGGGATCGACATATTGCGAGAAATCCACCGTAGAGTCGACGTGCTGGAGCGCACGCGTCAAGGCCGATTGCATCCGGCCGATCGCGGCGGAACTGAACAATCCATTGCAGTTCTTTGACCCGTACGGGTTCGCGGATTGGCACGTCGTGCTCGTGTCACCTACGTAGAAAACCTCGGTGGTGTCGAGTGTGACGTAGCCGTACGTCGTGCCCTGGATGTCGAACACGCCATTCGACATCTCTTTATAAAACGAGCGGTAGGTGTAGGGTCGGCCCGTGGCGGCGCCGGCGGGCGTGGCCCCGAACAGCACAGCATCATAGTCGGCGGCGACGAATTTTGGCGCGGGTGAGTCTTTGTACCGGAACAGGATGGCCGGCACTTTGAGGACGCCGTTGACGACCGTCGCCGACGCCTGGGGACCGGCTTGACCCAGCGGCGCGGCGCCCCCGGTCACGGCGGCGGATGCGTTCAGCTCGCTGAATCGTCCCGCGGCACGCAGCCGGGCCCGCGTCGCACGGACGGCCCGAGCCCGAACGCGCCAAACACCATCCTTCCGAAAATCGAATCCAGGAATTTCCCAGCGAGGGTGTCGCCGATCCTGCGCCAGTGAAACCTGCGGAAGCAAAGTACACACCAGGGCGCCGACGCCCAGGTATCGGACGAGATGTGACACCACTAAAAACCTCCGGGGAGGAACGGCGTAGAGCCCCTCGACCACCGCAATCTAGGGTACCAGTCCGGGGCCTCGAAAGGCTGTGCCAGGTCTCACATTGAGCCTTGCCAATTCCCGACTGCCGGGCTAAGCTGTAGCACCGCCTACCCATAGGGAACCGAGGCTTCGTGCGCACAGAGACCCTGCAGCACATCGCGCTGTTCGACAAGTGTAAGAACTTCACCCGGGCGCGCGAGGTCCAGGCTGCCGGGCTGTATCCCTATTTCAAGCCGATCTCCCGCTCCGAAGACACCGTCGTCGTCATCGAAGGACAAGAGCGGGTGATGATGGGGTCGAACAATTACCTCGGCCTGACCCACCATCCGGAAGTCCTGGCAGCCGCTCGCGCGGCCCTCGAGCGTTACGGCTCCGGGTGCACCGGGAGCCGGTTCCTCAATGGGACGCTCGACTTGCACGAGCAGCTCGAAACCGAGCTGGCCGAGTTCTTTCGCAAAGAATCTTGCCTCGTCTTTTCAACTGGCTATCAAGCGAACCTGGGCGTCATTTCGGGCCTGGTCGGACGGACTGACGTCGTCTTCCTCGACAAGCTCGATCATGCGTCCATCGTGGACGGCGCCAAGATGTCGCACGGCGAGACGGTGCGGTTCAACCACGGCGACTTGGCCGGTCTCGAGCGCAAGCTCCAGAAGCTGCCGGAAGGCACCGGATCGATGGTCATCGTGGACGGCGTCTACTCGATGGAAGGCGACATCGCCGACGTCCCCGGGTTGCTCAAGGTCTGCCAGAAGTACGGCGCGGCACTCGCCGTGGACGACGCGCACTCGGTTGGCGTCCTCGGCCCCAACGGCGACGGCACTGCGGCGCACTACGACCTGGTCGACGAAGTCGATCTGATCGTCGGCACGTTCTCGAAGTCGCTGGCCTCAATCGGCGGCTTTGCGGCAGGATCCGAGAACGTCATCCACTATCTCCGTCATCATTCGCGGCCCTTGATCTTTACGGCCGCGCTGCCGCCCTCCAACACGGCCGGCGTGCTCGCCGCGCTGCACGTCCTGCAGCGTGAGCCGGAGCGGCGCGAGCAGCTGTGGCGCAACACGCGCCGCTTGCAGGAGGGGATGCGCTCCCTCGGCTTCGACATCGGCCCGACCGAAACGCCGATCATTCCGGTGCTGATCGGGCCGCTCGACAAGACGTTCCTCTTCTGGCGGAAGCTGTTCGATGCGGGCGTGTTCACGAACCCTGTCGTCCCGCCCGCGGTGCCGCCGTCGCAATGCCGGCTGCGGACCAGCCTGATGGCGACCCATACGGCCGAGCAGATCGACCTCGCCCTCGAGGTGTTCGGCCGCCTCGGAAAAGAGCTGGGGGTCATCTGACCGCAGCGGAGATCGTGCCCGTCTCGGACGGGCGCGGTCTCGATCGCTTCATCGCCTTCCCGTACGACCACTACCGCGATGACTCCCTGTGGGTGCCGCAACTCCGTCGCGACATGCACACGCTCCTATCCCCGTCTAAGAACCCGTTCTTCCAGCACGCGGAAGCACAATACTTCCTTGCGCGCGCGGACGGTCGGACGGTCGGACGGATTGGCGCGATCAAGAATGACATGCACAATCGCGAACACAACGATCGGGTCGGTTTCTACGGCTTTTTCGAATCCATCAACGATCAGGCGGTCGCAAATGCGTTGTTCGATACGGCCGCCGCCTGGCTGCGCGCGAAGGGCTTCGACACCATGCGCGGCCCGATGAGCCCGTCGGTCAACGATGAATGCGGCCTCCTGATCAAAAACAACGGCACGCCGCCGTCGCTGATGATGCCCTACAACTTCTCCTACTACGAGCAGCTCCACGAGCGCTACGGCTTCACCAAGGCAAAGGACCTGCTGGCCTACGAAGGTGGTGGCCCGCACGTGGCGCCCGAGCGATTCGTCCGGTTGGCGCAACGCGCTGCCGAACGCCGGGGCATCAAGCTGCGTACGCTCGACATGAGGCGCTTTGACGCGGAAGTCGAGCTCATCAAGGCGCTCTACAACAGCGCCTGGGAGAAAAACTGGGGGTTCGTGCCGCTGACAGAGGCGGAAATCGATCATCTGGCGAAGCAGCTCAAGCCGATCGTGGTACCCGAGCTCGTGATCTTCGCCGAGCTGGAAGGAAATATCGTGGGATTCGGCGTCGGATTGCCCGATTTCAATCTCGCGCTGCTGCACAACCGCTCGGGCCGGATGTTCCCCGGCATTCTCAAAGTATTGTGGTATTCCCGGAAGATTCATCGCGCCCGGATTCTGCTGCTCGGGGTGATCCCGGAATTCCGCGGTCGCGGCGTCGACGCGCTGTTGTATCAGAAGGTGTGGGAGAATTCGGTCAAACACGGCATGCCGCGCGGCGAGGCGGGTTGGATCCTCGAGGACAACGCCCTCATGAACAAGTCCGCGACGCAGCTGGGCTTCCGCGTCTCCAAGACCTACCGCATCTACGACAAGGCGCTGTGAACGTCTTTGTGACCGGTGGCACCGGCTTCGTCGGTGCTCACTTGGTCAAGGCACTCGGTGCGCGCGGTGACCACGTGGTCGCCTTGGTGCGCCGGCCCGCCCTCGTCTCGCAACTCGGATGGGGTCCCGAAGTCCGCCTGGTGCGGGGCGACCTGGGCGACGAGACTGCGCTGCGGGAGGGCTGTGCGGGCGCAGACGTCGTCTACCATGTCGCCGGGAAGATCGTCGCGCGCAATGCGGCCGAGTTCATGGCCACGAACCGCGACGGCACGGCAAACGTGCTCGAAGCCGCACGCGACAGCGGCGTGGGACGGTTCCTGCACGTCTCGTCGCTCGCCGTCGCGGGTCCCACAACACCGGGGCATCCGATCGACGAGACCCGCCCGCCGGCACCGGTCACCGCGTACGGCCAGTCCAAACTCGCCGCCGAAGTGCTCATCCGCGCGATGCCGGCGTCACTGCCCTGGACCATCGTTCGGCCACCCGTGGTGTACGGTGAATGGGATCGCGGGACCCTGAAGATCTTTCAGCTCGCCCGGCGCGGTGTGGTGCCGGTCTTCGGTGAGGGCTCGCAGGAGCTATCGGTCATTCATGCGGAGGATCTGGCCCGCGCGCTGATCGCGGCGGCCACTTCACCCGCCTCGGCCGGTCGCGTGTATTTCGCCGCGCACCCGGTGGTGACGACGAGCCGGGCGCTCGTTCTCGCGGCGGCTCGCGCACTGGGCCGCGGCGTGCCGCGCGTCGTTCCAGTGCCACCGGTGATCGCGCGCGGCGTGCTCTGGGCTGTCGGGACTCTTGCAAATCTGGCCGGGCGCGCCACCTTGCTGTCGGCCGAGAAGAGCAACGAGTACCTCGCCCCGGCGTGGACGTGCCGGAGCGACGCACTGACCGGCGACACAGGCTGGCAGGCGCAGATCGACCTCGAAACCGGCTTGCGCCGGGCCGCGAATTGGTATCGGGAGGTGGGATGGCTCTGAAGCCGCTGTGGCGGGAGTACACGGCGATCGATGTGGCCACCGTCGCCTACATCGCGATCGCGACCGGTGCGGTCCTGCTCGCCTTCCGTGGTGACGCGATTCCGGGTTGGCCGTGGATCCTCAGCGCTCACACCCTGATCATCGCCCTGGTGCTGCTCGCCCCGCGGGCGCGCACGGCCGGCCCCATCGGCCGGTTTCTCGGCGACTGGTACCCCATGCTGCTGCTGCCTGCGCTGTACGGCGAAATCGGTGTGCTCACACTCAGTGCCGGATTCCAGAACGACCTGCTGATTCAGCACCTGGAGACCTGGGTGTTTGGGTCGCAGATCTCGTATCGCTGGATTCGCGAGTCGCCCAACGAAGTCCTGTCATGGGCCCTGCACGCCTGCTATCTCGCGTATTACCCGATTCTGTACGCGTCGCCCTTCGGGCTCTGGATGGTGGGGCGGCGTGACGCCTCCCGCCACACGATTTTCGCCGTGATGGCGACCTTCTACCTCTGTTACGTGGTCTTCCTCTTCTTCCCGGTCGCGGGACCGCGCTACGCATTCGATGGCGCCCATAACCCCGCGACCGAGGTCGGGCCGGCACGGTTTGCGGCCTGGCTGTTGGATCGCGGAGACTCGTGGGGCGCAGCGTTCCCATCGTCGCACGTGGCCGCGTCCGTCGTCGCGACGGGGATGGCGTTACGCTACTGGCGCGCCCTCGGCTTGTTGCTGATGCCGTTCACTGCGGGATTGATCCTGGCCGTGGTGTACGGACAATTCCACTACGCCGTGGATGCGCTGGCCGGGTTGATGGTGGCCGCGATGATGCTGGGGATCATGCAGACTGCGGAAGCCACGGCGCCGCAACACGTGCCGGTCGGCAGCTACGAGGTGGAGCCGGGCAGCAGCGCTTAATGCCCCATGTGCATGTGACCCATCTCCAGCGGCACGCCGACCACCGGCTTGCCCACGGGGCCGATGAAATGCCGCAGATCCTTTTGGTAGAGTGAATCGCTCGGATCGGTAGTCGGCCAGATCGCGCTGCGATCGGGCATGAACAACCCGCCGACGACTCCCATCCCGCCGTCTGGAATGGTCTGCCCCGTCGGATTCTCGTAAATCACGCGCACACGATAGCGGTGCGACGGCGTGATCCGCATGCCGAGTCCCTTCAGACTGTAAAGCTTACCGACCGGCACGGCGCTGGCGACGCCGGGGCGCACCCGAGCAGGCTCTCCGTGCCACAGCAGCTTGCCGGTCGTAGCATCCCAAAACTCGATCGTCCGTCCGTAGGCATGCATGTGGCCACCGATGACAATCAGCTTGCCCGCGACTACGGGGCGTCCTTCATATGCGCGTTCGCTGCGCCCAGGCGGTAGGTCAAACGACTTGTCACCGACCGGGAAGGCCACGTCGAGTTGCCAGGGCAGCACCGAAAAGAACGGCCACGGCCGATGATCGGGAACGTAGCTGAGGACGAGCCGGACGCGGACGCCCCGATATCCCACATTCGTGGGATTGTGCACCATCGCATTCGCGAGAATGCGCTGGCCCGCACGGATGCGCGACCCAAACAGCAACCAGGGGAACCGGATTTCGCCTGTCTCCATGCCGGACGCGAGGATCCGCCGGCCGATCGGCAGGAAGAGCTCCCGCTCGTTCGGGTCCATCACGTCCATGTGATGCAGCAATGACGCGGGCAGGCGGCGCTCATTCTCGTCGACCAGCTCAGCGTGCAAGGCGTAAATCGATCCATTCACCGGAAACTCTGCGACGGACGCCGGCTCATCCACGACGGTCCCTGCCGGCAAATCCACCGGTGGCAACTCGAGCGTCAGCTCACCACGTTTCGAACCGGGCGTGATCGTGGCGCGCTCCAGCGCACTCCAATAATCCGCCCGCACCGCGGGGCCCGCGGCAGGGTGCGGGGTGGGTATCGCGCCGACGGCTGAGCCGGCAACGACTACACGGAGTGCCGCCAGGACCACGAACAACCGTGGACGCATCAGGAGTTCTCCTAACGAATCAGGTCTTCCGCTAGCGCAGCAAGTTTGGAAAAGGGAACGCCATCGAGAGCGACACCGGATGGGACAGCGACGTCGAGGCGTTCCAATACCGTCGGCATCAGATCTACCGTACGCAGGCCAGAGTCGGGAAGAGCCACGCTGGCCGCGATCGGCACTTCCATATGTTCCGCAATGAGACTGCCGTGACCCGCCCGATGCTCGGGGATTTCCCAAGGGCCCCGGAAATCGGCCCCCGGCTCGGCTGCCAGGACGAGGTCGCCCGCGCGTGGAGTCGCAAATAGCTGGAGCAATTGGCGCGGCGCGTCGGGCACGTCCGTTTCCCTCGTTCGCAACAGGAGATCTCGATCGTCGAGCTCCAGATACCCGCCGAGGCCCAGCGGATCGCCACTCTGGGGCTCGTAGCGGACCAATGCCGTCGACTCGGTCAACAGCGCGCGGGCGTTTTTGGTTCGGACGACAATGCCTCCCGCCCCCCCTGCCCCCCCCGGCCCCCCCGCCACCCCCGCTCCCGCCGGGTCTGCGCGACAGGCCACCAGCCGGACTGCCGGGAGGGCGAGCAGCTGCTCGAGAATAGCGTCGGGGATTTCCGATTCCGTGAGCGGGCGCTCCCGCCCGGACCGGGGCTCGAAATAGAGCTGCACGCTGGCATTCCCGGAGACCATCGTTGCAACACGGGCACCTCGCCGCCACACATGCACCGGATGCCGCAGCGTGCGCACACCGCTTCGCTCGAGCAGCACGCCGGGGTCAGTATGCTCGCGCATGACCGTCATGCCGTGATCCGAGACGACGAAGAATGCTGGCAACGCCGTTCCCTGTTTCCGGATCCGCGCCACGAAGGCGCCGAGGGCACGATCCACCAGCCGGTAGCTCTCGAGCACCGCCGGGTGGAGCGGATCCTTGAGATGCGAGATGCCGTCGACTCCTGGAAACACGACGAAGAGGAAGCGCCACGGCTCATCGGCCGTATCGAGCCAGGCCGCGGCGACCGCGCGATCGAGCACCGGGTACGTCCCGAGGTAGTGCGCGGCCGATCCCAGCACCACACGCTGCCGCGCGCACCGATGGGCGCCGGCACGAAGGCCGCGAGTCAACGGCGTGCAGATCGCGATGCTGTCGGGAACGAGATCGAAGATCGACGGCGTCGCGACGATGTCCGTGTTCAACCAGCCACCCTGGACCCCGCAATAGCTCCGCGCGGCGCGCCATTGCGCGAGCCATCCGCCGGCAGCTCGACCGCGATCGAGCCAACGAATCCCCGGAATGCCCACGCTCCCGGGATAGCGACCGAAGAGAAACGGGATGTAGGCAACGCCGGTTGTAGAGGGGAAAACCGTCGTCCCGGTCCGCAGACCCCCCGGCTCGATCACCCAGCGCGCGAGGTTGGGCAGGTCGCCGCGACGGAGCAGATCCCGCAACACGTCGATGCGTGCACCGTCGATCAGAACGAGCACCGCGCGATTCGCGGTGGAGGTCATCATCGAGTCCGCGTTGGCACTGACGGTTGCCGCTCCCAACACAGTCCGAGCGGCTTGCACAGCGCAACCGTGGCAACGATCACGGCGGCCAGCAGGATCACCAGGACGGCCGGCCAGACAGTATCACGCGGTCGCGGCACCCAAAGGGCCCGCTGGAACGCCGCAGCATCGGGCCAGCGCCGTTCCGACGAGGGGCTCAGCGCGCGCTGTAACACGCGACGGAGCCGCCGTGGCACACCAGACCAATCGGCTCGCTGTGGATCTGTTCCGGCAGTCCACGGGCGACCACTCACCGACTCGTACAGCACCGTCGCGATGGCAAACAGATCAGCTGCCACCGCATCGCTCGCGGGAGTACTCGCGGCATCAAGGATCGGCCGTCCCGCGTCGAGAATGATCGTAGCCGGTGTGATCGGTCCGTGTACGGTTCCACGCGCGTGCGCGGTCTCGATCGTTGACAACAGCGTACGGCAGAGTTGCGTGGCTTCCCGAGCGGAGAGCGGCCCCGCACGGAGACGGGCGGCTAGCGTTTGGCGATTTGGAGTGGCGGGCGCGCTCATCTACCCGCGAATCTACGACAAGAAAACGGCCCCGGCAGCCACCGCGCCGGGGCCATGCCGCTGCTGGTGAAGACCACCCAACTACTCGACTTTGATCGCGATCTTCATGCCCAGGGTCAGGTGCGGCGTGCAGTACCCCTTGTACGTCCCCTTCGGGGCGTTGGCGAACGATACCTCAT
>JBKPDZ010000079.1:0-9426 GCA_046728135.1 Gemmatimonadota bacterium
GCGAGCTCAGCCGTTCCGAGAATCGCGTCACGTACGTTCTCATAGTATTGCGCAAAGCTCGACCGCAACGTCGGCACGGTGCGCGTTCCGTCAGGCGTGACGATTGAGCCGTACAGCTCCGGAGGCTCCGCGTCCCAGTCCGGTTCAGCGGGCGTGCGCCCCTCCTTGAGCGCCGCCTCCTGGGGATCCATTCCGTACTTGATGAACGACCCCTTCGTGCCGTGGACCAGCCACGTCGGACCGACGGGTGGCCGCAACATCGAGGAGCGCAGGACCGCGCGCACATGCCGGTAGTACAGCGTGACATCGAACGCGTCGTCGACGACCGCACCGTCGCGCTCGATCCGGATGTCGGCGCCGATCGCCTCCGGCACTCCAAACAGCAGCAGCGCTTGATCGAACAGGTGCGGCCCGATGTCGAACCAGACGCCCGAACCCGGGGAGGCCTGCTCGCGCCAGGCATTCGGCTTGCGCTCCGGGCGAAAGCGATCGAAATGGGATTCGAACGTGGCGACGCGGCCGAGGTCGCCCTCGCCGACAACCTGCCGGACGGTGGCGAAATCGCCGGTGTAGCGCCGATCCTGATAGACCGTGACGATGCGCCGCTGCGCGGCGGCGATCTGCACCAGGTCCTCCGCCTCGGTGAGTGTCGTCGTGAAGGGCTTGTCGACGACGACATGATGCCCGGCGAGCAGGCACTGTTTCGCGATGGGATGATGCGACGTGTTCGGCGTCGCGACGACGACGAGATCGATCTTGCCCTCGAACATCTCGTCGACGCTGCGAACGAATTCGACATCGGGATAGCGCGGATCCGGAGACCCATGGCGCTGCACGATCGTCGTGAGCAGCAGTCCGTCGACCGCGCGGATGACCGGCGCGTGAAACACTTGCCCAGCGAAACCAAATCCGACCAAACCCACGTTGAGCATGACAGAGTTTGCCACCAGAATGGATAAAGGGGGAGGCTCGCTATGATGCCGTTGGCGCTAAGCGCGTGTCTGGTTGCCGCGCAGG
Source organism: Gemmatimonadota bacterium (assembly GCA_046728135.1). Lineage (GTDB taxonomy): Bacteria > Gemmatimonadota > Gemmatimonadetes > Gemmatimonadales > GWC2-71-9 > 20CM-2-65-7. The sequence goes on from JBKPDZ010000079.1 coordinate 1,018, forward strand.
CTGTGGACACACTCGACGTCACGACCGTCGGGAAGGATCCTCGCTGGCAGATCGCTGGTCGCACCACGTCCATCGTCGACACGAACGGAAAGCACGCGCTGAAGGTCGGCGAAGCCCCGGGGATAGGCGTGATCTGGCTCAAAGGGTATGAGTTCGGGAATGGCACGATCGACGTCGACATCCTGGGACGGAGTCAACCGGTGCAAGGGAGCTTCGTGGGCATCGCGTTCCGCGTCATCGATCTGCAGACCCATGATGCCGTGTACTTCCGTCCATTCAACTTCCGGGCGACCGATTCCACCCGGCACAGCCACGCCGTGCAATACGTCTCGCAGCCACGCTGGCCCTGGCAGGTGCTCCGGGCAGAGCGTTCGGGGCAATACGAGAGGGCGGTCGTTCCGGAACCCGATGGCGACCAGTGGTTTCACGCTCGAATTGTAGTGGAGCGCCCCAGAGTCAGCGTCTACGTGAACAACGCCACGACTCCCGCTCTCGTCGTCAACGAATTGAGCGATCGAGCGGGCGGATGGGTCGGACTCTGGGTGGGGGAAGGCTCCGGCGGGTGCTTTGCGAACCTGCGCGTGACTCGAAAGCCCCAGCGCTGATCAGTCCGGTCGCGGCGTCTTCCAGTCGCTCGTCATGATAAATAGCGGCGCGCCGTCGAACTGATAGATCGGCCGCAGCCGTTTGGTGTTGTAGTACTTCGAGACGTCGACGACCTTTTTCTCCGACGTCACGCTCGCGAGCGGCACGCTGTCATAGAAGCCGCGGTGAATGCTCACCAGCCGGCCGTACTCTTTTCGCCTCACGAGGTCGAGCGCGAGATTACCGAAGGCCATCGGGACGATCGAATCGAGCGCGTCGGGATCGCCTGAGCGCACCAGGTACCCGAGCCGCTGGTTCACGACGTCGACGCGCCGTCCGTTATTGTATTTCGCCGAGCTCTCCTTCAGCGCCGCGCCGATCTGGTCGCCGATGCCGCCGAGCTTCCGGTGCCCAAACATATCGGTCTCTTCGCCCTCGAAGCTCATCCCCTCGTTCGAAGTGAGCCGCGCGCCTTCCGAGATCAGGACCACGGAATAGCGGCTCGGGTTCTTGTTGCGGTCCTGAACCAGCAGCTCCGCCAGGTGCTCGAGCTCGACCGGGTACTCGGGGATCACACAGCGGTCCGCGGCGCCGGCCATCGTCGGCAGCAGCGCGGTGAAGCCGGCGTAGCGGCCGAACACTTCGATCACCAGGAAGCGCTCGTGCGAGCCCGCCGACGTGCGGAGCCGGTGCGTCAACTCGATGGTGCGGGTCACACACGTGCTGAAGCCGATGCAGTAGTCGGTGCCGTAGACGTCGTTGTCCATCGTCTTCGGAATCGCCACGACCTGCAGCCCCTCATCGTGCAGCCGCTTGGCGTAGCTGAGCGTGTCGTCGCCGCCGATCGGGATCAGCACATCGACGCCGATGTGCTCGAGGTTCTTGATGACATCCTTGGTGATGTCGTTGATCTTCTCCGTGTATCCGGAGAGATGCGGCGGGACACGATCCTTCGGCAAATGACTCGGCCGCACCCGCGAGGTGTGGAGGAACGTGCCGCCCGTGCGGCCGGCGCGGTTCACGACCGCCTCGGTCAGCGGCACGATCTGCTCGCTGTTGTCTGCGTCTGTCTCGCGGGAGTAGTCCACCAGTCCGCCCCAGCCGTGCCGAATGCCGATGACTTCGTAGCCGTCGCGCAGCGCGCGGATCGTGATGGCGCGGATCGCCGGATTCAACCCGGGGACATCGCCGCCGCCGGTGAGGATGCCGATTGTACCTTTGCTCATAGCCCTGGGGAAAATAAGCGAATCGGGGTACTACAGAAGGCACCAGGAGGCGTCATGAAAATCGATTTCCGGCAAGATGTGGAACGTGTGCTACAGGACGCGAAAGCGCAGCAGAAACCAGTGCTTCTGGACTTCAACGCCGCTCCCATGTGAAGCGGCTGCGCTCGGCTGGATGCCGAGGTGTGGCCGAACGACCGGGTGTCGCGCTTCGTAACAGACAACTTCCTCGCCGCACGCGTGCACCCACGGCAGAATCCCGACGCGTTCAAGCTCTACAGCGAACGCCATCAGGCGCCGTGGACCCCGACGATTCTCCTGCTGGACTCAGACGGCGTCGAACATTACCGCATCGAAGGCTTTCTTCCCACCGACGATTTTCTCGCCCAGCTGATGTTAGGCCGCGCGCGGATCGCCTTCGACGCGCAGCAATGGGCCGAGGCCGAGCGCCGGTTTCGGGAGATCGTGGAGCTGCTGCCCAACACGGATGCCGCCCCCGAGGCGCTGTATTGGGCGGGCGTCGCGCCCTACAAGGGAACGGGAAACGCCGCGTCGCTCAAGGCGACCGCGGAGGCCTTCAGCAAGCGGTATCACGACAGCCCCTGGGCGAAAAAAGCTTCAGTCTGGCGCTAGCCGCGCGGCGCCTCAGGAAGTTTCACGAAGAACCGCGATCCCTTGCCGACCTCGCTCTCGGCGTGGAGCTCGCCACCCAGCGCGCGCGCGATCCCCTGCGCGATCGTGAGACCCAGACCGGCTCCGCCGTGCTCGCGGGTCGTCGAGCTGTCGAGCTGCTTGAACGGATCGAACACGAGCTTCAGCTGCTCGGGGGCGATGCCGCGCCCGCGGTCCCGCACCTCGGTCACGACGAATCCGTCCTCCCGCCATGAGCGCACGTCGACCCGGCCGCCCTTGGGCGAGAATTTGATGGCGTTCGAGAGCAGGTTGACGAACACTTGGACTACGCGATCGCGGTCGGCGATCACCTGCTGCGCTTCGCGCGGCGCCTCGGCACGGAGCGTCACGTCGCGGCCCTTGGCGAACGCCGCGACCATCTCGAGACTGGACGCGATCGTGTCTTCCAGCCAGACGGGCTCACGCCGGAATTCCATGCGTCCTGCTTCCAGCCGCGAGACATCGAGAAGATCATTGACCAGTCGAATCAGACGATCGGCATTGCGGAGGGCCACTTCGATCAATTCGTGTGCCGCCGGCGCCAACGTCCCGCCTGCCCCCGCGAGCAGCAGCCCCAGGGATGCTTTCACTGATGTCATCGGCGTGCGGAGCTCGTGGCTGACGACCGAGACAAGCTCGGTCTTGGCTTTTTCGACTTCGACCTCGTGCGTCACATCGCGGTAGAGCACAATGTGACCGAGCAACTCGCCGCTCGTGTCGCGCGCCGGGGCGACCACGCGCTGGTACGTGGCCCGGCGCGGGAACGTGAGCTCCACGCGATCGCGCAGCGCCGCGTCTTGCAGCAGCACGTTCTCCTGGGTCGCCAGTGCTGCCGCATCCACAAATGAGCCACGTAAGAACCGATGCACCGTTTCGACGCTCGCGCCAACCACCGCCTCGTGCGGAATGCCGACCAGACGCGCCATCTCCGCGTTCCCGTACGCGATTTTGCCGTCGGGCCCGACGAGCATGATCGCCGCGTCGCTGGCATCGATGAGCGCCTCGAGTTGATTGCGCTGACCCTGCACCGTCGCATGCTCGCGCGCCAAGGCCTCGCGCTGCTGGGCAATCGTGTTGAGCAGCGTGGAGTAGTACAGCGACGTTTCGATCTGGCGTCCCAGGACCACGGCCCAGTCGAGATCCTCTTCGGTGTAATGCCCCTCTGCTTCGTGCCCGAAGTTCAGGGCGCCGATGACGCGGTCGCTGACGTGCAGCGGCACGATCATGGCTGAGATGCGCCGGCCCTCCTGCAGCAAGATGCCTTCGGTGCCCGGGAGCGCATTGACCAGCTGTGGGCGACCGGTACGAATCGCTTCTCCGGTCAGCCCCTGCCCGATGGGGAAGGAGGCTTCGCCCGGAACGAAGCCGCCGCGGGCGCGGTCGTACAGCGTCTGGATGTAATAATGCGACCCGTCCTGATCGACGAGCACGACACTCGCGCGGCGGAAGTCGAGGACTCGCTGCACCTTCTCGATGGCACCGCGAAAGATCTCGCGCATGTCGACGGCGGCACTGATGAGCGAGGTGAGCTCTCCCACGACTGCGAGACGTGCGGCCGAGGACCGCACGCTCCCCGCGGCCGCCGTAGCACGATAGGAGCGCACGGCGCCGTCCAGCTCCTTCAAGGCCGCGGTGGCGGCGCGCCATTCGTCGGCCGCCAGCAGCTGGTGCTCCAGCCAGCCACGCGACAGCGCCTCGAGATCGCCCGCGGCCTCCGCGACATCCTCGACGCCGAAGCTGCCGGCGGTCCCATTGAGCGAGTGTGCCGCGCGGTACAACGTCTGCGCGGCTTCCGCGTCGAAGCGCGACTCGAGCTGCGACAGGGCCTGTTGCATGGTCTCGATGCGCCGTCCCAAACCCGCGACGAATTCGCGTCGGACTTCGGCGAAGGGGTCGGGACTCGTCACCGGCACAGCTCCAACACCTGCTGCGCCAGCTCGGCCGGCTGGAATGGCTTGAACACGACGCCATCGGCGCCCGACTCGGCGAGCTCACGTGGATTGAGGTCGCGCCGCGCCGTAAACAGGACGATGGGTACCCCGGCGGTGAGTGGATCGCGTTTGAGCCGCCGGCACACTTCGTAGCCGTCGATTCCCGGCATCATGACGTCGACCACGATCACCTGCGGCGGCGGTTGCGTGTTGCGCGCAAGCTCGATTCCCGCCGTCCCGGAACCTGCCGTCGCGACCTCCCACCCTGCCGTGAACTCGAGGGTGCGCCGCACGAGTAGCAAGAGATCCGGATCGTCGTCGATGATCAGTGCCCGCACCGGTTCGGCCATAGGTCTGTCTTTGTTCGGCGCCGTCGCCAATATTGACTCCGCCGGGAGACAAAGACAGGGCCCATGGTCCCCACGATCTACATCCTCGATGACGACGTGGTGTATGCCAAGCTGCTCGCCGCCAACCTGGGATCCCCCGGACGCATTCGCACGCGGGTGTTTGAGCGACCAGACGACCTTCTCTCGCACCAAAGCGAAGACCCAGCCGACGCGGTGATCACCGACCTGGTGATGCCGGAGCTGAACGGCGTCGAGGTCACTCGCCGGCTGCGCCGCACCGACCCGCACCTGCCGATCTTTGTCCTCACCGGACACGGCGACATCACGACCGCCATCGAGGCGCTGAAGGCCGGGGCCACAGAGTACCTCACCAAGCCAGTCAACATCGACGAGCTGATGACATTGCTCAGCCGCGCGCTCGCGGCCCGGCCGCTGGTCGAAGCGGGTGCGTCGCTCGAGCAGGCCCGCGAAGCGCAGTTCTCGGTGAAAGCGATCCTGGGCGAGCATCCGAAAGTCGAAGCGGTTCGCGCGTTTGTGCGCAAGATGGCGCCGATTCCACGCCCCACCGTGTTGCTGCTGGGCGAAAGCGGTACCGGAAAGAATCTGGTGGCGCGCACGATCCACTACGCGAGCCCGCACGCGAGCGGACGATTCGTCGAGATCAACTGCGCGGCGTTGCCGGCCTCACTGCTCGAAGCGGAGCTGTTCGGCTACCGAAAGGGCGCATTCACCGACGCACGGGAAGCCAAGCGCGGGCTGATCGAGATCGCCGATGGCGGGACGCTGTTCCTGGATGAAATCGCCGAGCTGCCGCCGGAGCTGCAGGCGAAGCTGCTCAACGTGCTCGAGAGTCGCCGCTTTCGCCGCCTCGGCGGGACCGAGGAAATGGAAGTCGCGCTGCGCGTGGTCACCGCCACCAACCGCAACCTCGAGGAGCTGGTCCAGACGGGGCGCTTCCGCACCGACCTGTATTACCGGATCGGCGTCGCCGCGGTCACGTTGCCGCCGCTGCGCGAAATCAAAAGCGACATCCCGCTCCTCGCCGATCACTTCCGCCAGGTGGGGGCGCAAGAATTCAAAAAGAAGGTCGATCGCATCGATCGCGCCGCGCTCGACGCGCTCGGCAGCTGGCGCTGGCCCGGGAATGTGCGCGAGCTACGGAACGTGATCGAGCGCGCCATGATCTTTACCGTCGGTCCGGCGTTGCAGCGCTCCGACCTTCCGGCCCTGGCTCCGATCGACGGCGCGCCGAAATCAGCAACCGGCACGCGCACGCGCGATACGAACGCGTTCGCGGTCCCGAAGCGATTGACGCTTGCAGATGCCGAGCGCGAGTACATCCGGCTCACGCTCGAGGAGACCGACGGCGACATTCAGCGCGCGGCGGAGCTGCTCGGCATCTCGCGCAAAAACCTGTGGGAGAAGCGAAAGAAATACGGTCTACTTCCCAAGCCTTCGGACGTCGAATCGGGCACATGATTACCTGCTTGGTTACCGCATGGTAACATTCGCCCGATCTCCGCACTGGTGCCCCAAACCGTAAGTCGTCGTTTGACAAAGACATGGGCTCGCGCGTGCACGGGTACGTGGCTTGCGGACAGCGGCGTATCGATGCGTACGCGCTTAGGGACCTTCCTTCTGGTCGTGCTCGCGCTCGGCGGTTTTGCCTCGCCGAGTCTCGCGCAGACGTTCACCTGGACCGGTGCGTCGAGCGGCGCCTGGAAGACCGGCGCGAACTGGTCAGGGGGCGTTGCCCCATTAGGAAATGGCGGCGAAACCCTCGTCTTCCCGAGTGGCGCCACCACTTTGGCGACCAACAACAACATCAAGAACGCGAGCTTCAGCGCGATCATCATCAAGGGCACCGGCTACACCCTCGCGGGCAACGCCACGGTGCTGGCGGTGATGCTGGCTGACAGCAGTGTCGCTGGAACGAACGTCGTCAGTCTGGCGCTCACCTTCGCCGCGACGCGCACCGTGACGGTCAACGACGCCGGTACGACGCTGACGGTCAGTGGCGTCGTCAGCGGCGCAGGCGGGCCAACAAAAACCGGCGCCGGTACCCTCACATTGAGCGCCAACAACACGTACAGCGGCGTGACGACGATCAACGCCGGCACGCTCTCGATCGGAGCCGACCGGGGACTGGGTGCCGCGCCAGGTGCCGCTACTCCCGGCAAGATCACTTTCGGCGGCGGCACACTGCGGACGACGGCCACATTCACGCTCGCCGCCAACCGCGGCATCGCCTTGACAGGCGCCGACACAATCTTGACGGACCCAGGCACGACGTTGACGTATGGCGGCGTGATCGCCGGCGCCTCCTCGCTCACAAAGGCGGGCACCGGGACGTTGATTTTGTCGGGTGCCAACACCTATTCCGGCGCCACAGTGGTGAACGCCGGCACACTGCGGCTTGGAGCGACCAACGCCATCAGCTCCGCGAGCGCGGTGACGGTGGCGGGCGGAGCGACGTTCGACCTCAGAGGGTTCAGCGACGTCATTGGATCAGTGGCCGGGGCGGGCACGGTCACGAGCGGCGCGGCAGGGGCGGTGACGCTTACGGCGGGCGGAAACAACACAACGACGGGCTTTTCTGGGGTTATTCAGAACGGCAGCGGCACCCTCGCGCTCACCAAGACCGGAACCGGCACGCTCACGCTCAGCGGCGCCAACACCTACTCCGGCGCCACGACCGCGAGCGCGGGGACACTGCTCGTGAACGGCTCCCAGTCGTCGAGCGCGGTGAGCCTGAACGGCGGGACGCTCGGAGGAACCGGCACCGTCGGCGCGGTCACCTCGACGGCGGCGGGCGGCAGCGTGAGTCCCGGCCAGGCCGGTCCCGGCATCCTGAACAGCGGCAACGTGAACCTGAGCAGCGGCACCCCGGGCTTTGTCGTGCAGCTCAACGGAACGACAGCGGGAACGGGATATGATCAGCTCAACGTGACGGGCACGGTCAATCTGAGCGGCACCTCCTTGAGCGGCACCATGGGATTCACGCCGCTCTCCGGCGCCACATTCACCCTGATCAACAACGACGGCGCGGACGCGATCGTCGGCACCTTTGCCGGATTGCCGGAGGGTGCCACCGTCACCTTCAGCGGGCAGACCTTCAGGATCAGCTACGTCGGCGGGAGCGGGAACGATGTGGTCTTGAGTGCCGCCAAACCGAATCTCGCGTTGAACAATTCTGTCGCGCCGCCGGGCACCTCACCGCCGAGCACCGATTTGACGTACACGCTGCTGGTCACGAACAACGGCGGCGATAACGCCACCAGTGTGGTCGTCGTCGACACGCTCGCTCCGACCGTCCAATTCAAGATGGGCAGTGTTTCCAACACGCTGCCCGCGGGTGTCACGGTCGTCGTCGCGTACTCTAATGACGGCGGCCTGACATGGACCTATGTGCCGGCGAGCGGGGCGTGCAGCGCGCCGGCGAACTACGACCGCTGCGTGAACCGGGTGCGCTGGACGTTCCAGAATCCGCTGAGCGCCACAGCGCCAAACAACACCGCCACGCTTCGTTTCGTCGCGCAGATTCGCTGATCCTCCCAAGCATGACTGCGGTTACCGGAGACGTTACCAAATGGTAACCGGATCGCCTCCCGCCGTAGGTCGCCGCAGCCAAGAAAAACTAGTCAAGTA
>JBKPDZ010000080.1:0-8883 GCA_046728135.1 Gemmatimonadota bacterium
GGGCAGTCGTAAACCCGTGATCGGATTTGGAGCGGCCGATCGCGGTGGCTGGGGGACGGGGGCGGGTGGCGCGGGTGGTGCGGGTGGTGGGGGTGGTGGGGGTGGTGGCGGCGGTGGGGCGGCGATCGGCGATGGCGGGACAGGCGTCGTCGCCAGCATCGGCGCCGGCTGCTCGTCTAGGCGCGCGAGCCATGGATTCCACCGGTACTTGTTGGACAGCAACCGGGGCACGTGGCCGGTCAGCCAATGCAGCGGCAGGAACAGCGTATCGCGCGCGACGTACGGCGCACCCACGAGTGGGTACGCCGCGCCATCGAAACGGAAAAATGGCGATCCGACATCGAATTCGAACACGCGCGCATCCAACGTGACCCGAGCTACCGAGCCATCGAGTGAGACCGCGAGCCCCAGCGGCTGCGCCAGGAGCACGGCGGCGACCGCCGCCGTGCCTGTCTCGCTCGACACGGGAATGCTGGCCTGACCGCGCGGCGTCGCGATGAGGACCTGTTGCGGGATCAGCGACGCAAGCAGCAGGAGGACGATCATGACCGTCTCCCCTTCACAACCCGTGCCATCTCTCGCTCGGCGACGCGTCGCTTCAGGTCCTCGCGCTTGTCGTGCGCCTTCTTCGCTTTCGCGAGGGCTATCGCGACCTTCGCCAATCCGTCCTTGAAGTAGACCTCGAGCGGCACGACCGTCAGCCCTTTCTGCGTCGTGGCGCCGAGCAGCTTGCGGATTTCGCGTTTGTGGAGGAGCAGTTTACGGGAGCGAGCGGGCGGCGGGTTGTTGTAGCTGCCGGGCCCGTAATGCGAAATCGTCATGCCCTCCAGCCAGACCTCGCCATTGCGGACATGTGCGTACGCCTCACTCAAGCTCGCCTTGCGATCACGCAGCGATTTTACCTCGGTCCCTGTAAGCACGAGTCCCGCCTCCCACGTCTCCAGGAGATGGTAATCGTGCCGGGCTTTGGGGTTCCTGGCGATGGAGATTTTTTCCACGCTGTCGTCGGCAAGATACGCATTGACTTGGGGTTATACAACAATCTAGATTGCCGTTCCTCAAAAAAACCGTCGCCGAAGTGGTGGAACTGGTAGACGCGCTGGCTTCAGGAGCCAGTGGGCGCAAGCCCGTGGGGGTTCGAGTCCCCCCTTCGGCACTCAGTACCTCGGCACCTCCGCATCGACTTCTCGCGACCACGCGTCGATCCCTCCGGCCAAGCTCCGCACATGTTGAAACCCGGCGCCAACGAGAATGTCTCGAGCCTTGAGCGATCGCTGACCGTGATGACAGTGAGTCACGATCTCCGCATGTGACGGCAATTCGGACAACCGACTGGGCAGCTCGCGTAACGGGATCAGGCGTGCACCCTCGATACTCGCGATTTCCGCCTCGCGCGGTTCCCGCACGTCGAGCACGAGGAGGTTGGGCTTCGAGGCACGCTCGCGCAGCAGGTCTCCCGCGCTGATCTCCACGCCGTCCCCCATCTCCCGTCCCCTGTCCCCGACACCGCAGAATGCTTCGTAGTCGATCAACGCCGCGACAGTCGGATGCGTCCCGCAAACAGGACAGTCGGGATCTTTTTCGAGCACCAGTTCGCGGAACTCCATGCGCCGCCCGTCAAAGAGCAGCAGCCGGCTGATGAGCGGCCGGCCAAAGCCTGCGATGAGCTTGATCGCCTCGAGGGTCTGGAGGGAGCCGATGATGCCCGGCAAGACGCCGAGGACGCCCCCCTCCGCGCATGACGGCACGAGATGCGGCGGCGGCGGCTCGGCATACAAGCAGCGATAGCACGGACCCTGCTTCGTGGCGAACACGGAAACCTGACCGTCGAACCGGAACACCGAGCCGTAGATGTCGGGCTTCCCGAGCAGCACGCAGGCGTCGTTAACCAGGTAACGCGTGGGGAAATTGTCGGAGCCGTCGATGACGATGTCGAACTTGCCGAGGATCTCGAGCGCGTTAGCGGAGGTCAGCCGCTCACCGAACGTTTCGACCTGGACGTGCGGGTTGACGTCGCCGAGCCGTGCTCGCGCGGAGTCGATCTTCGCCGTGCCGATGTCCGACGTGCCGTGGAGGATTTGGCGTTGCAGGTTGCTGCGATCCACGAGATCGAAGTCGACGATCCCGAGTGTACCGACGCCGGCTGCGGCGAGATAGAGTGCCGCGGGCGATCCCAGACCGCCCGCGCCGACGAGCAGGACGCGTGCGTCACGGAGCTTCGATTGGCCTTGGAGACCTACATCAGGGAGCGTGAGGTGCCGCGAGTACCGGAGCAGCTCTTCAGGCGACAGCGGCGTCAATTTCCGGACGCCACCCCGGCGATCTGATAGACTTGCGGCTCGGCGTGCAGGAGGTCCGCGAGCGACACCCCCGCGAGCACTTCGTTGATACGTCGCTCGAGCATGCGCCAGACGGGACGAATACTGCAGGCGTTCGCCGGATCGCAGCGCTCATCGTCCACGCGGTGGAGATCGCAATTCACTTCGAATGTCACGTGCTCCGATGCCTCGATGACATCCTTCACGCTCACAGCCTGAGGCGCGCGGGCGAGCATGTAGCCACCCCGCGCTCCGCGCACCGACTCCACCAAGCCGGCGCGTCGCAGGCGCAGCAGAATCTGCTCGACGTAGTCGTGGGGGAGACGCTCCTGCTCGGACAGCTCGCGCGCGGCCACAGGGCCCTCTCCCGCGCGCCTCGCCAGATGAATCGAGACGATTAAGCCGTATTCCGCCCAGGTGGTAACGCGCATAGGGGGAATATGCGAGAGACGTTATCGGGATTCAATGGCTCCCGTGCTCGAGCCTGGGGCTCAAACTGATGCCCAGCTGTCCGATGAACGCATTGCGGTTGTTCGGATCATTGCGCTGCAGCCACAGCACCCGCGCGTTGACGTTGGTCATCAATGTCTGGCCGCTGAAGATGTCCGCCCCGAGGCCACCGTGCGCACCCTGGGCAACGCCCCGATCGTCGCCGATCTGTGGGAAGCCTGCGAGCAACACACCGAGCTCGGCGTACAAGCGTCCCCAGGCCGGATGCAGCGCAGGCTCATATCCCGGCGCGAAGAGAATCGCGTACGGTTCACAATTCGCCGAACAACCCGTCCTCACCCGCAGCGGCGCGTAATCGATCTGCAGGCCGAGCGAGCCCCCCTTCTTTTGATCGCGGCGAAAGCGGACACCCACCGTCGGGCCGCGGCCTTCGAGGGGACCGCTGAGTGGGGTCAGCACGCCGATGGCCGGCCCGAGGGTACCGTTCAACAGCTGCGTCTTCTGGCTCGGACTCCCGAACGCGAACGACACGTTGGCGCGTCCTTCGAGCGCCTTGATGGCGCTGTTCGGCACCTGGAAGAAGCGACCCTCGAGCAGGGCCGCGGTCTGCTTGCCAAAATTGAAACGCACGCCAAGCCCGAATCCCAGTCCCAGCTCGTTGCTGGTCTGCGCCGCGCTGTTGCAGCCCAGCAGGGCAAGCGTCGGATCCTGATCGAGGACCCGCGCCAACCCCACAGCCGTCGATGCGTACGGCGCGACGCCCTTGGCACCGACGGGATAGTAGTTCGACTCGAGTCCGATGAACGTCATCTGCCGCACGCAGCTGTTGTTCGAGAGGTCGCCATAGCGCGACACGCCGAGCCCGAATTCGCCATCGTCGCCCGAGAGCAGCGCGAGACTGCCGCCGAACGACGTGAACCCGTTGCTGCTCCCGGAGCCATTTTCGATCGAGATCGAAGAGACGGTAGGACCAATGCGACCGCGACGCTGCGCGGCACACGTGCCGGCGAGCGCGAGCGCGACGAGGACAAGCCAGAGGGTGCGCATGGATGCACTTCTACGCCGTCGCGCTCGCCGGTGCCGTGACTCGGGTCACCGCACGAGCAGACCCACCGCGATGCCGGCGACGTTCATGCGAATCAGCCACGCCCAACACGTCGCCATTTGCAGCGACTTCACTTTCATGTACCAGACGCTGCTCCCAACCATCGCCAGAAGGATCGGCACCCACAGCACGGTCGCGAACTCCATGCCGGCCAGTGGCCCGCCGCCTTGCACCCAGAGCGCCCCGTGGAACCGCCCGTAGAACCAGGCGAACAGAAATCCGAAGGCCAGCGAGAGCACCGCCGATTTGGCGAGCGCCGGCCCCATGAACTTCTTCCTCTCTTCGGGCGACATCTGGGTCACATACGCATCCATCCCGGTCCTGAAGACGTAGGTCCACAGCACCCAGTCCGCGAGGTACACGACGACGCCTGCGACCAGCCCGGCAATCCAGTTCATAGGTGTGTCTCCAAGGTGAGAGTCATTTCCGCTCTCCGGGCACGCCCAACTCTGTCATCGCCCGCAAATCCAGGACTGCGTCGAGCTCCTTCCCTTTCAGCAGCCCCTTTTCCATCACGAGCTGGCGGACGGTGACGTTTTTCGCCACCGCTTCTTTGGCCAGCTTCGCGGCCTCCGCATAACCGATCTTCGGCGCGAGCGCCGTCACCAGCGCGGGGCTGCGCTCCAGCCAATGTGCACATTGCTCCGCATCGGCCTCGATCCCTTCGACACACCGCTCTGCGAACACGCGGGTCGCGTTCGTGATGATCATCATCGAGCCCAACACGTTGTGCGCAATCACCGGCATCATGACGTTGAGCTCGAGCTGGCCCGCCTCCGCTGCGGTCGCGACCGTGACATCGTTGCCGATCACCTGAAAGCAGACCTGATTCACCATCTCGGCAATCGAGGGATTCACCTTTCCGGGCATGATGCTCGACCCAGGCTGCACGGCCGGCAACACGATCTCGGCCAACCCGGTCCGCGGCCCCGAGGCGAGCAGCCGCAGATCGCTCGCGATCTTGCCGAGATCCACGGCGTAGGTCCGTAGCGCGCCAGAGAATGCGGCCGCATCGCCCATCGATTGCATCAACTGCACCCGATCCTTGCCCTCGCGCAGGTCGAGTCCGGTCATGGTGCGCAGCTGCTTCACCATCAGCCCGGGATAGTCGGGCTGCGCGTTGAGCCCCGTGCCCACGGCCGTCCCACCGATCCCGAGATCCCGCAAATCGTCCGCGGTGCGCGTGATCCGGTCGCGATTCCGCTCGATCGTGTGTGCGAAGGCGGCGAACTCCTGGCCGAGTCGAATCGGCGTCGCATCCTGCAGGTGGGTGCGGCCGGATTTGACGATGGCGTCGAACTGCTTGCCTTTCGCGGCGCAGGCGTGCGCGAGGCGCGTGAGCGCTTCCGTGAGCGCCGCGAGCAACGACAGCGCGCCCAGCCGGATCGCCGTCGGAATCACGTCGTTCGTCGACTGCGCCATGTTGACGTGATCGTTCGGATGGACCGGCTTGTACTCGCCGCGTTTGGCGCCCAGCAGCTCGTTGGCACGATTCGCCAGCACTTCATTGCAGTTCATGTTGTGCGATGTGCCGGCGCCCGCCTGGTAGGGATCGACGACGAAGTCGTCGCGGTGACCGCCCGCGAGCACTTCGTCCGCGGCTTTGATGATCGCATCCGCCAGCTTGCGGTCGAGCCGGCCTGTGTCGCGGTGAGTCAGCGCGGCGGCTTTCTTGATCCAGATGACGGCATCGACGAAGGCGGGATGGGGGCGAAGATTGGAGATCGGGAAGTTTTGCCGCGCGCGTTCGGTCTGGATGCCCCAGAGCGCATCGGCGGGCACGGGCATCTCGCCCAGGGGATCACGTTCGATGCGCGTCTGATTTGTTTGTTTCACTGCCGTCACCACTCCATTCGTCTCGAGCCAAGAATCGCCCATAGCGTGCCTCCTCGCTAGCGTCGCCGGAACCAACCGACGGTGAACAGCTCTTTCGCCGCGGCAGCGCCGTGTGTGCGGATTAAGAGATACACGCCCAAGACGGTCAGCAGAATCGTCGTGTAAAACCGCCACAAGAGCAGCATCGCCAGTTGATGACCTGGGCCGAAGTCGCCAGCGAAGCCGGACAGGAACGCCACCTCGATACCGCCACCGCCCGACGGCAGCGGCACGACCAGTGGCGCGTGGATCAGCGCCAACGATCCGAAGAACATCACCGCAAACGCCGGCGCGTCGGGATGACCCCACACGAGCGCGGGCAAAACCAGCGCGCGCGCGGCAAGGCTGATCACCGTAAGGAGCGCGCCGCCGACCAGCACCAGCCACGGCGCTCGCCGGACATGCGCCAGCGCGACGCGCCATTGGCGCCGCACGCGGTGCCGAATGGCGCCGGGACGCACCAGGCGCTGCAGCGTCCAGATGACGAGCAGCAGCACCAGCGCGATGAGCTCGATGCCCAGCAAATCGCGGGCGAGACTATGCGTGAGAAACCGGTCCGCGGCCTCGCTCCAGTCCGGCACGTAATACGCCGCCAGCGCGATCGCGACCGCCCCGAACACGGGCCATTCGGCGGCGACTTCCACACCGAGCGCGACGAGCGCGAGCACGACGCGCAGGCCGGACCAAGTCATCCCAAGAAAGCGCGCCGGTTCACCGCCGAGCCGGTTGGGCGTGAGGGTGGAGGCCGCCTCACCGTAGAGATTCAAGCGCAACGCATCACGAAACGAGAGGCGTCCGCCGGAGGCCCGGGTCGCAAGCTGAATGCGCCACGCGCGCGCCGTGCAATCAATGGCGACCAGCAGAATCGCGAGAACGTGATTCAATCGGAGCAGTCGCCGAGGGGGTACAGAAATCCGCAATTCGGGCACGGATGCTTGCAACCCCACGGTTTGGGCTGGACCTCGGCCCCGCAGCGCATGCAGCAGGGCCGCGGCTTAGCCGATTCGGTAGACGCCGGTGAGGAAGGGATTCGTGCGGCGCTCCCGTCCGATGGTCGTTTCGGGTCCATGTCCGCTGTACACGATGGTATCGTCGGGGAGCGGGAGCAACTCGCGCTCGATACTTGCGATCAAGGTCTCGAAAGCACCGCCGGGCAGGTCCGTTCTGCCAATCGATCCGGCGAACAGCACGTCGCCGCTGAAGACCACTCCGGGTCCCACCAAACACACGCTGCCGGGCGAGTGACCGGGCGCATGCCGCACCCCAAAGCGCAGATCGCCGACCGCGAGCTCAGCGCCCTGCACCATGTCTCGATCCGGCGCCGGCAGTGGTCCGGGAGGCGCGAGTCCGAACCAGGCGGCCTGATCGGGGACCGCGTCATATAGCGGCCGGTCAGCAGGATGCAACCAAACCTGCGCGCCGGTTTCGGCGGCAATTCTCGGAACCCCGACGACATGGTCCACGTGCGCGTGCGTGAGCCAGATGGCTACGGGCTTCGCGCCCGATGCCGCCACCTTATGCAGGATCAGACCGGCTTCTTCGCCAGGATCGACAATGGCACACTCGTGCGCCTGCTCGTCCACGACGAGATAGCAGTTCTCGGCGAACGTGCCATTGGGGATCGGAACGATGTTCACTTCTTGCCCTTCCCGTCGCCTGCCCGGAGCGCCTTGAGATATTTCTCGACCGCAATCGCGGCGGTCGTGGCATCACCCACGGCCGTCGTAATCTGCCGCGTCACCTGGCTGCGCACATCGCCGGCCGCAAACAGGCCCGCCATGGACGTCATCATCCGGTTGTCCGTGATCAGATAGCCGCCCGCGTCGTGGTCCACGTGGCCATCGACGAGCTGCGTGTTCGGTTTAAAGCCGGCAAAGATGAATACGCCGCCGACATCCAGGTTCGAGCGCTCGCCAGTGGTAGTGTTCTCGAGCACCGCGTGAGTGACGCCGCGCTCATTCCCCACGATTTCCGGCACGACGGTATTGCGGATGACTTCGATCTTGGGATTGGCGAATGCCCGCTCCTGCAGCAGCTGCGAAGCGCGGAATTCGTCACGGCGATGGACGAGGTGCACTTTGGTGGCGTAGCGCGTGAGATAGTCAGCCTCCTCCACGGCCGCGTCACCACCACCCACCACGGCGAGACGCTCGCCCTTGAAGAACGCGCCGTCACAGACCGCGCAGTACGACACTCCCTTGCCGGCGAACTCCTTCTCGCCCGGAATGCCGAGCTTTACCGGCGTGCCGCCGGCGGTCAGAATGACTGCCTGGCTGCGATAGGCGTCCCCACGCGCCGTCTCCACGTCGAACCAGCCATCGGCGTCGCGGCGGATACGCTCGACCGCATCGGTCACGATTTCGCCGCCGAACTTCTTGGCGTGCTCGGTCATCTTCTGCGCCAGCTCCCACCCCTTGATGCTCTCGAAGCCGATGTAGTCTTCGATGAGATCGGTGTTGAGAAGCTCGCCGCCGGGCGCGCCGCGCTCGATCGTGACCGCCTTGAGCAAGCCACGGCCCGCGTACAGCGCGGCGCACAGCCCCGCAGGACCAGCACCGACGATGACGACGTCGTAAATGCGCGCGACACGCTTAGCCATGTGCTCGGAATTCCAATCGTGGGGGATCACCGTCCCCCGCCAGGGCGCGCGACAGCTGCGCGCGAAATTCGACGGTCTCGAACTCGATCGCGGGATGCTGCGGACCGGTCAGCTTCTCGAGCGCCGCTGCCCCAACCACGACGGTGCCGTGTCGGTTCCCGCGGGCTCGGTGCAACAGCGCAGCTGCCGCTTGAATCAGACCCTGCCAGACCCGCGCCTCGTCTCCCTCAATAATAGAACGCCAGACTGTTTCCAACGCTTCATGCGCCAGCCAATACTCGCCGCGATTGAACAGATCCCGGGCGTGTTCGAGGTACCGGCGGCGGTCCTCGGGATTCACGTGCGTCGTACGTCGTGCGTCGTGCGTGGGCCCAGGTGCAGAACGTTGAGCGCTCCATGACAACTCGATATTGTCCCAATGAGGATTTCGGCATGCGCACCGCTGGCTCCCGCTTCCGCGACCAGGCTGTCGCCGGCGCGAACCGATTGCGCCGAGAACATCCCGACGCCAAACACCTCATGCTTGCACACGAACA
>JBKPDZ010000081.1:0-11910 GCA_046728135.1 Gemmatimonadota bacterium
GTCTTCGACCGTGACGATGTTGACGCCTTCACTCTTGATCTGATTGATGCATGAGTAGAGCGTCGTCGTTTTTCCGGAGCCGGTCGGGCCGGTGACGAGGAGAATCCCCTCGTGGTTCTCGAGCAGCCGCTTGATCGCGTCCGCTTCGCCGGGGTTGAGCCCCAGGGTGTCGAGCGATTTCACCGTCGCCCGCGCATCGAGAATACGGATCACGACTTTTTCGCCGAGCTGCGCGGGCAGCGTCGAGACGCGCAGATCGATCGGCTGGCCGTTCACCGCCACGCGCGCGCGGCCGTCCTGCGGCCGCAGCCGATCCGCGATATCGAGCGAGGACATGATCTTGATGCGGGAGATCAGCGGCAGCCCGGCCTGGCGCGGGATCTTCATGACCTGTCGCAGCACGCCGTCGATACGATAGCGCACCGCCACGCCGCCCTCTTCCGGCTCGACGTGGATATCGCTCGCGCGCGACAGGATGCCTTCGGAGATGATCATGTCCACGAGCCGCACGACCGGTTTTTGGCTGGCGTCCGCCTCGGAGATGTTGAGCTCCTCGACCGCCGGCGCATCGGGGATCGTCGTCAGGACTGCGGCGTCGCCCATGCCCTCGAGCAGCTTGTTGATCGCTGTCTCTGGTTTGTACATCTCGTCGAGCTTCTCGCTGATCTTGGAGGGCGGGAGCAGAAACAGCCGGATCTCACGCGCGGTCGCGAACGCGAGCGCCTTTTCCGCATCGAGATCGAACGGGTTTGCCGTGCCAAGCTCGAGGTAGGAGTCGGTCAAGCGGAGCGGGAGCACGTGATAGCGGCGCGCGAGCTGCTCGGGGACGCCGTTCCGCGCCGTGGGGTCGATTTTAGAAGCGTCGGCGACCTTCAGGCGGAAGCGACGCGACAGCCGATCGATGATCTCCGCGTCCGTGGCAATCTTCTCGGCGACGAGGCATTCCCACAGGGTCCTGCCGGACTCCGCCTTGCCCCGCAGCTCCTGGAGGAGTTCGGCGCTGAGGCCCTCGAGCGACTGGGCCAACCACTCGTCTGGGAACGCGGTTACCGGCATGCGGCTGCCTCCAAGCTAGTTCCGACGGCGCCCGAGTCCAGTATTCGGCGTCACAGGATGTCCCAAAAATCGCGCGTTACGTCAAAAGCGAAGTGTATTTGGCGACTCTGCAGGCCGTAGCCTGCTTCCAGCCGAAACAGACCGAGCCACTCCGCGCCGACGCCCGCGGTCACCCGGGGTCGGGGCGTCCCACGCCACGGCGTGAGCGCCAAGGGCTCGCCAGTCCAACCGAATGCCGTGTATGGCGCGAGCGTGAGCGAGCCCGGCGTGCGCGCCGGTCCCGCGCGGAGCTGGAGAAATGGCACCGGAGTGCGCCACTCGATGTGCACCAACGCGAGACGCCGACCGCCCCATGCGCGGAACGCATCGCCCAGGAGTGTCCCCCGGCCGCCCAAGACGAAGGCGCGATGCGGCGGCAGCGCGCGGCTCGCGAGGCCGAATTGCACGCGCGTCAAAACCCGCGTCTGTCCCGAACCAACGGGGACGAGCCAATGTCCCATGCCGCTGACACGCGTGTACTGCTCTCCGACTTCCACGGTCGCTTCTCCCGCGACATCGCGCCGGACCGCGAATCCTTCACTCCGACGCCGGATCGTGAGTGCCGCGGTCGTGAAGTCGCCGCCCTGCATGAGGGGGTTGGGACGATACTGTCCGGTGGCGGGGGTCGATCGCACGGGAAGCGATGCGATGCGCTCACGCGACACGCTAAAACGCCACTCGCCGCGTGTCGCCATCCCGACGCGCACGCCCATGCGCGCCCCGGTGGCACGATAGTAGTCGCCATAATCGTCACCGAATTCTTGCGCGCCGATCGAATTGAGCAGCGGGGCGATCACCGGCACGTCGGCGATGTCCCGCACCTGGCGATAGGCGGCCAGCTCGAGCCCATCGGCGGAGGTGAGCGCGACGAGCCCCGCGCCGGCGTGGTCGGCGAATCCGTAATTGCCGAGCCCGCGTAGCTCGAAGCCGTCGCTGGGCGTGCGCAATACGAACCCGGCGCCGACGGCGAGTCCTTCCACGCGATTCACGTGCACTAACTCGCTCAGCGCCCGCGCACCGAGGCGCTGGCGTTTGAGTCCGGTGAGCGCACGCCGCCCCGCAATGCGGCTGACCTCGGCGCGCACGTGTTGTAGATCGTTTTCACGAACCGGCTCGGCGACATCCTGGATCGCGTCACTGAGCGGCCCGTGCCAAGGGAAGGCGTCGCGTTGCGCCTTGGGAAGCGCCGTGATCTCGTCGCCCTGGAACGTGCTCTCCGTAAGCCCGAGATTGAACTGGTACCCGTCGATTTCCCAGCGGCCGCGGATGATGCCACGGGCCGGAATGTCGAGCCAAGTCGCGCGCCGGCGGATCTCGATTTCCTGGCGATAGGGCAGCCAGAACCGGCCTTGCCACAACGCATTGTCCAGCACGATGCTGACGTCTTCGAGCTGCGGATCGAGGTAGGCTTTCGGTGTGAAGTTGAACGCCATGCGTACCAGGTCGGCAGACTCCACATCGACGAACAGTGTACCGACGATCGCAGGCTGGTCGAAGTTCTTCGGTCGCACCCGCAGCGCGACGACCCGCACCGCGCGCTCGACGAGCACGATGGCGGTCGTATCGCCCAGCGCGAAGTCGTAGAGGTCGGTGCCGCGGGGGGCAAGGGGATGCGGGACGTCGCGCACCTCGTCGCCTTCCCCGAGCCGGATCGCGCGCCCGAAATTGTTCTGCACGATGCCGAGGTGATCGCGGTGGTAGTTGATGTCGGTCGGCAGCTCGGCGCGATCGCGCCAGCCGACAATGCGCTGCTTGCTCAGCCCCGGCGCCTTCCAGTACACTTCCAACTCGAGCTGGTCCGCTTTTATCAGCCGTGGCGGCTCGGTGAGCCCTTCGCCGAACTGCCCGAGGAAGAAGAGAAATCCGTGAGCTTGGGCCTTGTAGTCGCGCAGCGCGGTATCCACAGCGGCGTGCGCGCGCCGCTCGATCGCGCGTCGCGCCAGCGCCAGGGCGGAATCGCCGTTCCAGTCCTGGGCGGATCCCGTGGCGGGCAGCAGCAGCACCAGCGCTACAACACCCCAACGCATCGCCGCGAAATCTAGACCATGGACCCACGCGACGCATTCCTCGAGCGCGCCAAACAGGGGGCGGGCATCGTACCCGTGACGCGCGAAGTGGTCACGGATGCCGATACGCCCGTCGCTGCCTTTGCGAAGATCGCACGGCCGCCGTTCGCGTTCCTGCTCGAATCACTGGTCGGCGGCGAGCGCTGGGCCCGGTACACCTTCCTCGGGACCGAACCACGCGAGGCATGGCGCTATCGCGGTCGGCAGGTCGAGCACTGGACGCCGGGCACGGGGTGGGAGGCGGCCGGCGAGACGACCGATCCCATCGCGCATCTCGCCGACCGGATGCGCGCGTTGCCGACGATCGCGCTCCCCGGGTTACCGCGCTTCACGGGCGGCGCCGTGGGATACTTGGGCTACGATCTGGTGCGCAGCATCGAGCGGCTGCCCGCGGCACCCGCCGATACGCTCGGCGTACAGGACGCGGTCGTGATGATTGCGGATTCGCTCGTGATTCTCGACAACGTCTTCGGCCGGGCGATCGTGGTTGCGAACGTGGAGGTGCCGGCGAAAGCGTCGGCGGCGCAGCGCCTGCGCCTGTACGACGCCGCCCAGGAGCGCATCGACGCGTTGATCGCCCGACTGGGGTCGACGCACCAGCTGACCCCGCTTTCGCTGGATGCCGACCTGCGCGTGCGCGCCGAGTCCGCATACTCCCGCGCGGATTTCGAGCGCGACGTGGCGAAGATCCGCGACTACATCGCGGCCGGCGATGTGTTCCAGGCCGTCCTGTCCCGCCGGCAGGTGGTGACGGGTGCGGTCGACCCGCTCCGATTGTACCGCTATTTGCGCGCGCTGAATCCCGCGCCGTATTTGTTCTACCTCGCGCTGGACGACGTCACGTTCGTGGGTAGCTCGCCGGAGGTCCTCGTGCGGGTCGAGGGAAATGAAGTCACCGTTCGGCCGATCGCGGGTACGCGGCCGCGCGGCGCCACGCCGGTGGAAGATGAAGCGCTGGCCGCCGCGTTGGGCGCCGACGCCAAGGAGCTCGCCGAGCATCGCATGCTCGTGGATTTGGGACGCAACGACGTGGGACGCGTCGCCCAGTACGGCACCGTCCGCGTCACCGAATCGCTGCAGATCGAGCGCTACTCCCACGTGCAACACCTCGTGAGCGAGGTGCGCGGTCAGCTCAAGGACGGCTACGACGCGCTCGATGTCTTCCGCGCCTGCTTCCCCGCGGGGACGGTCAGCGGCGCCCCCAAGGTGCGGGCCATGGAAATCATCGACGAGCTGGAGCCGGAACGGCGTGGCCCGTACGCCGGCGCGGTCGGGTACGTCGGGTGGGGCGCGACCACCATGGATACCTGCATCGCGATTCGGTCGGCGCTGGTGCTCAACGATCGGGTCGTGATCCAGGCGGGCGCGGGGATCGTCGCCGATTCGGAGCCGGCGCGGGAGTTCGCGGAGACCGAAGCGAAGGCGCAAGCGGTGTTGCGTGCGCTCGCGCTCGCCAAAGCTGGTGATTAGGCCCGTCGGGCCTATATTTTTCGGCCTGTGTTCAAGCTGCTGAGTACTTCCGGCGAGCAGTCGATCGATCTCCAGCTCGGGCGCAAACTCGTGGTGGGACGCGCGGTCACGAGCGATGTGCCGATCTACGATCCCACCATCTCGCGCCGCCACGCCGAAATCGTCCTGACCGAAAGCGGCGTCCGCGTCACCGATCTCGGCTCCTCCAACGGGACATTCCTGAACGGTGCCAAGATTACCGAGGCCGACGCGGGGGCAAACGACGTCGTGACGTTCGGCAAAGTCGCGTTCCGAGTGAAGGAAGTGACGGCGCCCTTGCCGCGACCCCAGGTCGTGCCGCCCCCGGCCGACTTCAAAGTCTCGACCAAAAGTGGGGCGGCCGGGGGCACGATCGTCCGCCAGCTGCCGGTGAGCGTATCGGGTGGCGTGCCCGCGATCGTGATCGACCAGCCGCAAGGGGCGTCGCACCTCAAGGTCAAAGCGGACAACCTGGAAGAGCGGCGCGAAAAGAAGCTGTCGCTGCTGCTCGAGGTCTCCAAGGAGCTGTCGAAACAGCAGGAGCTCGATCGCCTGCTCGACAAGGTCGTGGATTTCACGTTCCAGATCATGAACGTGGACCGCGTGTCGATTCTGCTGCTCGACGGCAAGTCGAACGAGCTGGTGCCGCGCATTTCCAAGAGTCGCACCGGAGACGCCAGCGCCGCGAAGCACGTGCCGCAATCGATCGACCGGAAGGCTGTCGAAGAGCGCGTCGCGATTCTGTCGGACAACGCCGCGGCGGATGAGCGCTTCAAGGGCAAATCCATCCTCATCCAAAGCGTCCGCAGCGCGATGTGCACGCCGCTCATGGGCTCAGACTCCAAAGTCCTCGGCATCCTGTACGTCGACAACCTCACCGCGACGCATTCGTTCGCGGACGAGGACCTCGAGTTTTTGATCGCGTTTGGTGGGCTGACCGCGGTTGCCATCGAGAATTCCCAGCTATCGGAGCGGATTCGGCGCGAAGCGCTCGTCCGCTCGAACTTCGAGCGGTACTTCTCGCCCAATATCGCCCAGGTGATCGCGCAGCAGCAGGACGCGGGGCGCTTGCCGAGTGAGAAGCGCCCCGTCGTGGTGTTCTTCTCCGACATCCGCGGGTTTACTCCGATGTCCGAGACGATGAGCCCCGACGAGATCGCGCGGCTGCTCACGGAGTACTTCACGGAAATGGTGGACAAGGTCTTCGAGTACGGCGGGACGCTCGACAAGTTCATGGGTGACGCGATCATGGCGCTGTGGGGCGCGCCCATCGTCCATGAGGATGATGCCGACCGCGCCGTGCAGTGTGCCATCGCGCAGCTGAAGGAGCTGGAGAAGCTCAACAGCAAATGGAAACAGGAGGGCCGCACCGAAGTGCAGATCGGCATTGCCATCAACTTCGGGGAGGTGTTCGCCGGCAACATCGGATCCGATCGGCGACTGGAATACACGGTGATCGGCGACGCCGTGAACACCGCCTACCGCCTCTGCGGCAAGGCGGGGCCAAACGAGATCCTGATTTCCGAGCCGTTCTACCAGCAGCTGAAAAAGAAGCCGGGCGTCGAGGTGCTGGAGCCGATTCAGGTCAAAGGAAAGGCGAAGAAGATCCCGGTTTACCGCGTAAAGCGGTAAGGGCGTCCGAATTTCGCCAGCAGGTCCAGCGCCAGGCGCAGCGGCAGTCCCATCACACCAAAGAAGTCCCCCTCGACGCGCTCGATCAGCGGCGCGCCGAGTCCCTGGATCGCGTAGGCGCCGGCTTTGTCGAGCGGCTCCCCGGTGGCAACGTACGCCTCGAGTGTGCGGCGGTCGTTCGGCCGGAAGGTCACGCGCGAGACGTCGAGCGCCTGCTCGAGCCGGCCGTCTGTCGCCACCGCAACGGCCGTGAGGACTTCGTGGGTCTTCCCCTGAAGCTGCTCCAGCATCTCGACCGCGTTCGCGGGGGACGTCGGTTTTTCGAAGATCTTGCCGTCTAAGACCACGGTCGTGTCGGCTGCCAGAATCACGTCACCCGGCGCACGCGCGACAACCGCCTGGGCCTTCGCGCGCGATAGCCTGGTCACGTAGGCGTCCGGCGTCTCCGCCGGCAAGACATGCTCGTCCACGTCGGGCGGAATGACGCGGAAGGGGATCCGCAGCATTTCGAGCAGCTGTTTGCGACGGGGGGAGCCGGAGGCCAGGACAATGGGCAGCACGCGGAAAAAGATAGCTCGGCGTAAGTTTGAGTGTGCTGCAGATCGCGCGGTTCGCACTGCAGGCTGCAGCCGCACCGCCTGCGACTGACATCTACCTGGCCGACCTCCGCGTCGCTCAGGGCCGTGTCAGCATCGGCGCGCCGGTCAACGTCACCGCCAGGCCGGGCTACGACAACCAGCCGTCCTTCCTGCCGGACGGTCGCGCGTTCCTCTATACGTCGATCCGCGAAGACAGTCAGGCCGACATCTACCGCTACGACATCGACCGGAAGACGAGCGTCCGGCTCACTGCGACGAGCGAGAGCGAGTATTCGCCCACGCCGCTGCCGGACGGCAGCGGCTTCTCCGTGGTGCGCGTCGAAGCCGATTCGACACAGCGCCTGTGGGCGTTCGATGAGGATGGAACGCGGCCACGCCTCATCCTCGATTCAATCAAACCCGTAGGCTACCACGCCTGGGGCGACGCTCGGACCGTCGTGCTGTTCGTCCTCGGCACGCCGCCGACCCTACAGATCGCGGACACCCGCATGGCCAGCGGGCCAGGTGAGATCGTTGCCCGGAACATCGGCCGGTCGCTGCAGCGCGTGCCCGGATCGGTGGCGATCGCCTTCCTGCAACGCGATTCAGTCGCGGGAGATTGGATCAAGGAAGTGAATCCGCAGACGAAACTGGTGACACCGCTCGTGCGGGCGCTGGACGGCGCGGATTTTTTCACGTGGACGCCAAGCGGCATCGTACTCGCCGCGCGGGGCACAAAGTTGTTTCAGTGGAACCCGCGGCGCACCAAGAATTGGGAAGAGGTAGCGGACTTTTCCGCCTCCGGCCTCACCACCGTGACGCGGCTCGCGGTGAGCCCCACGGGCGATCGTCTCGCGATCGTGGCGGTGCCGCGTTAAAGGTAGGGGATCGCCTTCTTGACACCGCGCCGACCCCCGCGGTATCTCCAGGCTACTTTCCCCAGACGCACCTCCAGTCGCTCCGACGCAGGAGGATTCCATGAAACAACATCTCGCTTGCAGCACGCTCGCGGTCGCGCTGGTTCTGACGGCGTGTGACCCGACGACTACGGCACCGCGGCTCCGGCCCTCGTTCGACGTGGGCGGCGGGCAGGGCCTGAACCTGCATCCCGGCGCCTTCGGAGAGGGTTCCCTCGGCGCGTGGAGGTCGCACGAGGGCCTGCCGGATGCCAAGGGAAGCGCCGACGTCGCGCTCTACCTACAAAAGTTCACCGCAACATCGACCAATGCCGCTGCGTTCGCCGAGATCACGGGCGTACAAGGCCTACTGATGTCGGAGCTCGACCTCTCGTGGTTGCGCCGCAACGACGGCTGGTGCGGTGCGGGCGCGCCGCGCTGGAACGTGGGCGTCGATGGATCGAGCGGAAATCATTACACGATCTTTCTCGGTTGCGCCCACGCCGACCGCTCCGGTTCGGCCCCAGACGGCTGGACGAGCGATGCCTTCTCACCATCGGTGATCGCAGAGCAGCTCACCAGCCTCCTGGGGTTCAGCGCAGCGGACTCGGCCGACATCGTGGCCGGAACCGTCACCAGCCTGGCGATAGTCTTCGACGAGGGAACGGACGTGGGCCCGGGGTTCGTGTTCCTGGACAACATCACCGTGAATGCCAAGACCTGGATGTCCCCACACGACAACGGCACGTGAGCCGAGTCCCCGAGCGAAACGTGCGGAGGCGGCCCGCACCGTGTGGGCCGCCTTGTTTCATTTCTCGAGCATCAGCGTGACCGGTCCGTCGTTCACCAGCTCGACTTCCATCATCGCGCCGAACTCTCCCGTCTCGATGGGGATCTTGCCGCCGGCCTTCGCGCGCAGCAGCGCCACGAAGCGCTCGTAGAGGGGAATCGCGATGTTCGGAGGGGCGGCGTCGATGAAGCTCGGGCGCCGGCCTTTACTTGCATCCCCATAGAGGGTGAACTGGGAAACGACCAGCACGCCGCCGTTCACCTCCGCGAGGTCCCGGTTCATCTTGCCCTCGGCATCCCCGAACACCCGGAGGCCGAGAATCTTCTCGGCCATCCAGGCGAGCTGCGCCTCGGTGTCGGTTGGAGAGAAACCGGCAAGCACGAGAAAGCCTTGGCTGATCTGACCAACCGTCCGGTCACCAACCCGAACGGCGGCGCGGGCAACACGCTGGAGAACGACTCTCATAGTTCCACGTTACACGTCGGCACGTCGGCACGTAACGCTTGCGTGCCGACGTGCAGTCGTGCCGATGTGTGTCTTATTCGACAGTAACGGACTTGGCGAGATTGCGCGGCTGATCGACGTTACAGCCGCGACGAACGGCGACGTAATACGCCAGCAATTGCAGCGGCACGACACTCAGCACCGGCGTGAGCAGATCGACCGTCTCGGGAATCTCGATGCGGTAGTCGGCCAGCTTGTCGAGCGCCGTATCGCCCTCCGTCACGATCGCGATCACCCGGCCGCCGCGCGCCTTCACTTCCTCGATGTTGCTGATGACTTTCTGATGCACGCCGTCCTTCGGCGCGATGAACACCACCGGCATCAGATCGTCGATCAGCGCGATCGGCCCGTGCTTCATCTCCGCCGCCGGATAGCCTTCGGCGTGGATGTAGGAGATTTCCTTGAGCTTCAGCGCGCCCTCGAGCGCGACCGGGAAGTTGTAGCCGCGGCCCAGATAGAGCACGTTCTGCGCGCGGATCAGCCGGTCGGCCAGCTGCTCGATGTGCGGCGCTTTCGCCAGCACGCGCGTGACGAGCTCCGGGAGCTTGGCGAGCGCGCGCACGACCTCCCGCCCCTGCAGGATCGAGAGCGCGCGCAGCCGGCCCATTTTCAGGGTGAGCAGCGCCAGCGCCACGATCTGACTGGTGAACGCCTTCGTGCTCGCCACGCCGATCTCGGGGCCGGCGTGCAGATAAATGCCGCCGTCCACTTCGCGGGCGATCGTGCTCCCCACGACGTTGATCAGCCCTAGCGTCCTGGCCCCGCGCCGCTTTGCCTCCCGCAGCGCGGCCAAGGTATCGGCGGTCTCGCCCGACTGCGAAATGCCGATCACCAGGGTCCGTTCGTCCACGATGGGGTTCCGGTAGCGGAATTCGGACGCGTACTCGACTTCGGTCGGGATCCGCGCCAGCTCCTCCATCATGTATTCGCCGATCAACGCGGAATGCCAGGATGTACCGCACGCCGTGATCACGATGCGCTGCACCTTCAGCAGCTCGTCATTGCTGATGTTCAGGCCGCCGAAGCGGGCCGTCCCATCCTCCTCGAGCAAACGGCCACGCAGCGTGTTCTGCACGCTCTCGGGCTGCTCCATGATCTCCTTGAGCATGAAATGCGCGTATCCACCGCGCTCGATCGTCGCGAGATCCCATTCCACCTGCGTGACGACCTTCTCCTTCTCGGCCGCGCTCAGGTCCATGATGCGGTAGTCGGTGGGCCTCACCTCGGCGATCTCGCCATCGTCGAGGTAGACGACCGAGCGCGTATGCGCCAGCACCGCCGACGCGTCTGACGCGACGAAGTTCTCGCCGTTGCCGATGGCGACGAGCAGCGGCGATCCGCGTCGGGCGGCCACGATCGTGTCGGGCTCTCGACTCGAGATCACCGCGATGCCGTAGGTGCCTTCGACCTGGCTCAGCGCTTCGCTAGTCGCATCGACGAGCGGCATGCCTTTGGTGTGCGTCTCTTCGATCAAGTGACAGAGAACCTCGGTGTCGGTCTGCGAGCGGAACACGTGCCCGCGCTTCGCGAGCGCCTGGCGCAGGGCACCGGCGTTCTCGATGATGCCGTTGTGGACGAGTGCGATCGTGCCGCCACAGTCGGCGTGCGGATGCGCGTTGACCGTGTTGGGCACGCCGTGCGTCGCCCAGCGGGTGTGCGCAATGGCGGTCGTGCCCTCGGGGAGCTGGCTGCCGAGCTCGCGCTCCAAGACGGCGATCTTGCCGGGTGCGCGAAAGATCTGCAGCCCTCCATTGACGACGGCGAGGCCGGCCGAGTCATACCCGCGATATTCGAGCCGCCGCAGACCCTCGAGGACGACGGGCGCCGCTGTTCGCTTGCCGGTGTAGCCTACGATACCGCACATAACCGACGCCCCTCCTCGATCAGCCGTGCCGCGTCCGCGCCAGACGGCGCTTCCGCAATCAGGCGAATGATTGGCTCGGTGCCCGACGGCCGCACATGCAGCCACCGATCCGGCCACGCCAGCCGCAGTCCGTCCTGCGTGTCCACCGCCGCGTCCGGGAATGCTCGCCGCAAACCGTCATACACCGGTTCGAGGCGGGGCCCCCGCGGGACCTTCGCTTTCACAATCGTGTACCGCGGCGCTCGCGCGACCAGCTCACTGACCGTGGCGCGTTCGCGCGCGAGCAGCGACAGCACCAGCGCCCCAGCCACCGGCGCGTCACGACCCACGTGCAACGCCGGATACATCACGCCACCGTTCCCCTCACCGCCGATCACAGCGTTCAATTCGATGATCGTTCTCGCGACGTGAGCCTCGCCTACGGGAGCCCGGACCACCGTCGCGCCAACCTCTTTGGCCGCATCTTCGACAACCAGACTCGTCGACAGATTGCAAACGACGGTTCTAGCCTTCCCCCGTCCCCCGTCCCGCTTCCCCAAGACTGCTCTAATAGCAAACGCGAGTGTGTAATCTTCACCGATCGCGTGGCCGCGTTCATCCACAATCGCAAGGCGATCCACATCAGGATCGACGGCTATGCCGATGTCGGCTTTCGTCCGGCGCACGAGTGCGCCGAGGGCCTTCAAATTCTCCGGCACGGGCTCAGGGGGGCGCGGAAAGAGCCCATCCGTTTCCAAGTTGATCGCGCTGACGCGACATCCCAGCCGCTGCAACAGCTCCGGCATCACCGCACCGCCGGCGCCGCGCACCGTATCGAGTGCGACACGAAACCGCCGACGGCGGATCCGCGTGTCGTCTACCGCCCGCAGCTTCAGCACGGCGGCGAGGTGGCGGGCAATCGCATCCGCATCCGCTTCCGCACCGCCAATCGCCTTGTAGCCCGCTCGTGGGAGGGACTCCCCCGCCGCCAATTCGCGTACCCGGGTCCCCGCTACAC
>JBKPDZ010000082.1:0-7113 GCA_046728135.1 Gemmatimonadota bacterium
GCGCTGCTGCTCACGCCGGGGCGGTACATGGCCGAGCACATTTCGCTGAGCAGCGACGGACGCTGGCTGGTCTTCGCGGGCAATATCGGCGTGGACTCACTCGACATCGATCGCCGGCACCTCGTGCGCGTCCCGGTGGACCGCGCCGCTCCCGAAGTTATGACTCCGGGGAACGGCCTGGAATGGAGTCCCAGCGTCACCGGTGATGGCCGTACCATCGTCTTCATCAGCGCAACGGCGCAACGCCCGCCGCTGCCGGCGGCAATGGCGTTCACCACTCCGCGCGCCACGAGCCGGCTGATCGGCACGGATCACATTCCCACTGACTTTCCCGCCGGCCTAGTCACACCGAAGCAGGTCGTGTTCCGGTCCGCCGATGGGCTGACGATTCACGGACAACTGTTTGAGGCAAGCGGCGGCGGCCGTACCAAGCCGGCGATCGTGTACGTGCATGGCGGCCCACCGCGGCAGATGCTGCTCGGTTGGCATTACTCCGATTATTACTCGAACGCGTACGCCGTGAATCAATATCTCGCGAGCCGCGGATTCATCGTGTTGTCGGTGAATTACCGCCTTGGCATTGGATACGGCTACGACTTCCATCAGCCACCCAACTCCGGCTCACGTGGTGCGGCGGAGTATCGCGACGTCCAGGCGGCCGCCACGTACCTGCGGTCGCTGCCGCGCGTCGATGGCAGTCGCATCGGGATCTACGGTGGGTCGTACGGCGGCTATCTGACCGCGCTGGCGCTGGCGCGGAACTCCGACCTGTTCGCCGCGGGTGTCGACATCCACGGCGTGCACGACTGGAGTGCCTACTTCCGGGCTGGGGGCGAGCGGCAACGGTACGAGCAGGCTCCCGACGCCGACTCGGCGATCGCGACGGCGTGGCACTCATCGCCGGTTGCCTCCGTCGCGAGCTGGCGCTCGCCGGTGCTGCTGATCCATGGGGATGACGATCGCAATGTGCGCTTCGCGCAGAGTACCGACCTCGTGCGCCGGCTCGCGGCGGCGAAAGTTCCTTTCGAGACGCTGGTGATTCCGGACGACACGCACCACT
This sequence comes from Gemmatimonadota bacterium, assembly GCA_046728135.1. Classification (GTDB taxonomy): domain Bacteria; phylum Gemmatimonadota; class Gemmatimonadetes; order Gemmatimonadales; family GWC2-71-9; genus 20CM-2-65-7. The sequence continues at coordinate 1,061 of JBKPDZ010000082.1, forward strand.
TCCTCGGATACGCGCACATCGTGACAGTCGACAAGGCGGCCGCCGCGTTCCTCGAGCGGCAGCTGCTGCAGGCGCACGCCGACGCGACGAGAGCAACCGGGCCGTGAAGCGCTGACCTCCGCGACCCTCGTCATCCAAACCGCGTTCCTCGGCGACGTCGTGCTCACGACGCCGCTCCTTTCCGCACTCGCGGCAGATCATGGCCCCGTAGACGTCGTCACGACGCCGCTCGCCGGACCGCTGCTCGAGACGCACCCCGCGGTCCGGAAGGTGATCCCCTACGACAAGCGCGGCCGTGATCGAGGATGGCAGGGCGTTCGCAACCTCGCGCGGCAACTGCAGAGTGAGCGCTACGAGCGCGCCTACCTGCCGCATCGCTCGTTACGCACCGCGACCCTGGCCTTGCTTGCCCGGATTCCATCGCGCATCGGCTTTTCGGGCGGGTGGTCCTTCCTCTATACAGAGGCTCGCCCCAAGCCCCGAACGGGTCACGAAGTCGACCGTCTGCTGGCCCTCGCGAATGAGGCCCCGGGCGCCTATGCTCCCCACCTGCGCCCGACGCCGGTCGACGAGCAAGCGGCGGGAGCGCTCATTACCGGAGAGTTTGTCGCGCTGGCGCCCGGCTCCATCTGGGGCAGTAAACGCTGGCCGTACTACCGGGAGCTGGCCGCCAAGCTGGCGGCGGACGTCGCTGTCGTGGTCGTCGGGGGGCAGGATGACGTCGCACTCGGGGAGGCAATTGTTCAGGCCGTCCGACCGTCCGGCGGGCAGGCCGTCAACGCCTGCGGGCGATTGACGCTGCGAGAATCGGCGGCTCTCATTGGGCGGGCTACGGCTCTGGTGACCAACGACAGCGCGCCTCTGCATCTGGCGACCGCCATGGGGACGCCGGTGGTCGCGCTCTTCGGCCCGACCGTGAGCGAGTTTGGATTCGGCCCGATGCGCGCCGGTGACGTAGCGTTGGGAGTGGACGGACTGTTGTGCCGGCCATGCTCATCGCACGGCCCGCCGCAGTGCCCTCTGGGTCATCATCGCTGCATGCGTGAGCTCACTGTTGCGGCCGTGTTTGCGGCCATCGAGGATCTGGGTGCGCTACGTCGTCGGAATTGACGTTGGAGGAACGAATCTCGTCGCCGGAGTCCTCGCCGAGGATGGCTCCGACGTCCACGCCGTTGTCTCCGAGCCGACCATGGCCGCTCAGGGAGCGGACGCGGTCACGGCCCGCATTATCAAGCTCGCGAAGGCGTCGATCGCCGAGTCCGGCAAGAAGGTCGAAGGCGTCGGCATCGGCTCGCCCGGCCCCCTCAACACCAAGACCGGCGTCGTGCTGCTCACACCCAACCTGGGCTGGACGAACATGCCGCTGCGCGACCGCGTCAGCGAAGGGCTCGGTCTCGCCGCGACGCTGGACAACGATGCCAATTGCGCGATCTACGGCGAGTGGTGGCGCGGCGCCGCACGCGGCGCGAAGTACGTCATCGGTCTCACCCTCGGCACCGGCATCGGCGGTGGCATCGTCATCAACGGCGAGATCTATCACGGCGTGACGGACGTCGCGGGAGAGTTTGGACACGTCACGATCGATGCCAACGGCCGCCGCTGCAAATGTGGGAACTACGGTTGCATCGAAGCCTACGCGTCGGGACCCGCAATCGCCGAGCGCGCGGTCGAGGGGATCGAGTCAGGCGTCGAGACGTCGCTGGGACAGTACGTGAAGGGCGACCTCACCAAGCTCACCGCGCAGATTGTCTACGAAGCGGCCAATGACGGCGACGAGTGGGCGCTGGAGGTCGTGCGCGAGACGGCGCAGCTGCTTGGGGCCGCGGTCGCGAGCTTCCTCAACATCTTCAATCCCGAAGTGGTCGTGATCTGCGGCGGCGTCACGCAGGCCGGGGACAAGCTGTTCCAGCCGTTGCGCAGTGAAGTGAAGCGCCGCGCGTTCAAGCCGGCGTGGGAGGCGTGCAAGATCGTTCCCGGCACGCTCCCCGGTACCGCTGGCGTCTACGGGGCGGCGGCTGTGTTCATCCAAAAGCACTGGGGTCTGCGCTGAAGCGACTCGGCGTCATCGGGTCCATGGTGTGGGACACGATTTACGGCCGCGATCCCGCGCAACCGGCAGTCCATGAGTGGGGCGGCATCTCCTATGCGCTGGCCGCGCTCGATGCCACACTGCCGGAGGACTGGCAGATGGTCCCCCTGGTCAAGGTCGGTCGAGACCTCGCTCCCAAGGCGAACGAGTTTCTTCGCAGCATACGCCACACGCCGCGCGCCGCGCGCTTTATCGAGGTGCCAGAGCCCAACAATCGCGTCACGCTGCGGTACGAATCGACGGACCGGCGCTGTGAGCAGATGACGGGCGGCGTCCCGCCGTGGACCTGGGCCGAGCTGGGGCCACTCGTCGCCGATCTCGACGCGCTGTACGTGAACTTCATTTCCGGATTTGAGATGAATCTCGAAACCGCGCAGCTCCTGCGGCGCGGCTTTGCACGCACGATCTACGCCGATCTGCATAGCCTCTTCATGGATAAGGAGCCGAACGGCCTGCGCGTCCCGCGCACGTTGCCCCATGCGCCGGCGTGGTTCGGCTGCTTCGATATCGTTCAGCTGAACGAAGACGAAATGCAGCAGCTCGGACCCGACCCGCTCGCGATCGCCGCTGACGCGCTGCGGCAGGGCTGCGCGACGTTGTGCGTGACGCTGGGCAAGCGCGGTGCCGTCTACTTCACCGGGACGCCGATTCGCACCGAGCTGATTCCGGCTCCGCTGATGCACCCACCCGCCTTCGATCAGGTGATCGACCCGACGGGGTGCGGTGATGTATTCGGCGGCGCGGTGGCCGCAGCGCTCCTGGGTGGTGCGGCGCTGGAGGATGCCATCCGGCTCGGCAATCTGCTCGGCGCGCGCAACGTGAGTCATCGCGGCGCGACCGGCCTGCGCGATCACCTGATGGGCAAGCTCTCGCCGGCATGACCCGCCTGATCGAAGTGCCCACGCAGTTCGACGACCGCTCCTTCGATCAGTTCGCGGCGGCGTACGCGCAGGCCGGCGATGGCGAGCGCCTGCTGTTCGACGCGCATGCGGCCGAGTGGGCGTCGCCGTACGGACTCGTGGGCCTCCTGGCCGCGGGCGAAGCGGCCACCCGCAAGGGTGAGCGTCCCCTGCTCACCGTTCCGGCGAACCCCGATGTGGTGAGCTACTGGGCGCGCGCCGGGTTCTTCCGGGAAGCCGCGGAACTGTTCGAGGTCCACGGCAAGGTGCCAAGGACGAAGATCGCGACCGAGAGTGAAGTCTTACTGCCGGTCACCCCCGTCCGGGCCGCCGAAGACGTGCATGCGGTCGTGAGCACCATTCAGCAACGCGCGTCCGCGATACTCAGCTCGGAGTTGGGACTCGATCCGAAGGCAACCATGGGCTTCGCTATGGCGCTTTCGGAGTCTTGTCAGAATATTGTGGAGCACGCGGGCACCGGGGGCTGGGTCGCGGTGCAGGCGTACAACTGGCGACGCAAGCTGGCCCGGCGTGTGGTGGTGATCGCCGTCGCAGACGCCGGAGTCGGCTTCCGGCATTCCTTGGAACCCACTCAAGGCCGGCGATACGGCGAGCGTTGGGGCGATGCCGCGGCGCTGGAAGCGGCGCTGGTTCAAGGGGTGAGCCGTTTTCGCGATCCGGGCCGCGGGCAGGGACTCGCCGGGATTCGCCGCTATCTCGCGCGCTGGGACGGCAAGGTCGCCATCCGCAGCGGCACCGCGCGGATCGCGATCGTGCCACGCTGGGACGACGATGTCCCGCTCAAAGAGGGGTTGCCCGCGTTTCCGGGGTCGCAGGTGCTGCTGATCATTCCAGAGCAGGTGGCGGAGAAAGCCGGAGGATCGTCGAAGCGGTGATTCCACATATCATGGTGCATGCCGTTCTGCAGCAAGCGGTCGCCGGTTTCTACACCGACCTCGTCACGCGACCGACCGGACGCGCGGTTCGCGAAAACATCGAGCGGGAACTCCCTTCAGGCACGATCGCGGTCATGGATTTTACGGGCGTCGGCTGCCTCGATTATTCCTGTGCGGACGAGATCGTGGCCAAACTCGTGCGGGACAAGGTCAAAGTGCTGCTGCTGCGCGGGCTGACGGACGCCCATCGCGAGGCGATCGAGCCGGTGCTCTCCGGCGCCGGGCTCGCGGTGCTGTGCGAGCGGGCCGACGGTGTGCTCGAGGGGCTCGGCGCCAGTGAGCCGGCGCCGGCGCTCCTCGATGAGCTCATCGAGCGGCGGCTGGCGGCACGCATTCCGGGAGGCTCCATCAGACTCACCGCGGCGTGAAACGCCGCCGTCTGGGGCTGTCCACCCGCGCCATCCACGGCGATCCCAAGACGCGCGCCGACTGGTCCGCTGTCGCTCCCCCGCTCTACCAAAGCGCCACCTTCACGAATCCCGTCGGCTCGACGGCCGAGGTGCTGTACAGCCGGTACGGGAATAATCCGAATCAGGTCGATATCGGAAAGAAGCTGGCCCTGCTCGAAGGCGCCGAAGCGGCCTTGTTCCTGTCGAGCGGCATGGGTGCGTGCGCACTCGCACACCTGGCTGTGCTCCGGCCCGGCGATCATCTCCTCGCGAGCGACTGGATCTATGGCGGCGTCCATCGCCTGTTCCGCGAAGAGTTCGGGAAGCTAGGCATCGATGTCTCGTTCGTAAACCCGACGCAATCACGCACCTGGAAGAAGGCCATGCGGAAGACGACCCGCGCCGCCTTCCTCGAGACGCCGACCAACCCGCTGATGCGGGTCATCGATCTGGAGCCGGTCGCGACGCTGTGCAAGGCCGAAGGACTCGCGTTGATCGTGGATTCGACGTTCGCGTCACCGGTCAATTTCCGGCCGCTCGAGCACGGGGCCGATCTGGTCATTCACTCGGCGACGAAGTACTTGAACGGCCATAGCGACGTGATCGCCGGAGCCGTGGTGGGGACGGATCAGGTGGTCGAAGAAGTCCGGCGCTTGATGCAGGTGTGGGGACAGGCGATCGATCCGTTCGCGGCCTGGCTCATCGATCGCGGGCTGCGCACCCTGACCGTGCGGGTCGAACGACAAAACCAAATCGGCCTTGCGGTCGCCCAATGGTGCGCCAAACAGGACGCCATCGCGAAGGTGCATTACCCGGGATTGCCGTCCCATCCCGATCACGAGCTCGCGAAACGGATCCTCGGCGGCTTTGGCGGGATGCTCGGCATCGAGCTGAAGGGCGGCGTGCGCGCCGCCGAGCGGTTCCTCAAGGCACTGACGATCGCGGCCCACGCGCCCAGTCTCGGGGGTGTGGAGACGCTGGTTTCGGAGCCGCGGCTCACCTCCCACGCCAGTCTCACGGCTGAACAGCGGGCGCAGGCTGGCATACCGGACGGATTCTTGAGATTTTCCCTGGGACTGGAGGATCCCGATGATCTCATCGCGGACTTCGCCCAGGCCCTGGCGCGACACTAGATGATCAAGCTCACCAATGTCTTCAAGGCCTTCCCCAAGGGTGGCCTGGCGCTCAAGGACGTCTCCTTCCACGTCGCCAAAGGAGAGTTCGCCTTCCTCACCGGTCACTCCGGTGCGGGCAAGTCGACCGTCATGAAGCTGATCTACGCCGAGGAGCGACCGACCTCAGGCGAGGTGCGCGTCTCGGGCTACAACGTGAACGAGATGCGCCCCCGCGACGTCCCCAAGCTGCGCCGCAAGCTTGGCATCGTCTTCCAGGATTTCCGCCTCCTCGAGGACCGGACCGCCGAAGAGAATGTCGCGTTTACGCTCGAAGTCACCGGAGCGCGCTCCTCGACGATCGCGGCGCGGGTGATGCGGGTGCTCACACAGGTCGGCCTCGCCGCCAAGGCGCAGGCGTATCCCCGCGAGCTGTCAGGCGGCGAGCAACAGCGCGTCGCGATCGCGCGGGCGCTGGTCAACGAGCCGACGGTGCTGCTGGCGGACGAGCCGACCGGGAACCTCGACGAGCGGGCGACACGCGGCGTGTTTCAGCTGCTGCGCGACATCAATGCCAGCGGCACGGCCGTGGTCATGGCGACGCACGA
>JBKPDZ010000083.1:0-14849 GCA_046728135.1 Gemmatimonadota bacterium
ATGGAACGGTGAACGTTTTGGCGGAGAAAGTGGAGGGCTTGAAACTCATGGGGACGAGTGATGCGGGACGGGGGAAGGGTTATTTCAACGACGACCCCTCCCTCATCCCCCGTCCCACGTCCCCGTTTTCGTTTTTAAGAGCCTTGCGGCACGTCGCTCCCGATTCAAAGGATTGGGGATGAGCTCTTGCACCCTCGGCTTCCGCGTTAAGACAGGCTGGGCGGCTGCGGTTCTGATCGCGAACTCCCCGCGGGCACCAACCGTTCTCGACAGCCGCGTCATCGCGCTGGCCGATCCCGACGTGCCCGACGCCCGGCAACCGTATCACGCCGGCTTCGGGACCGCACAGACCGACGCGACCAAAGTGACCCGCTTGGTGCGAGGTATCGAGCGTTTTTCGCATCGGACTGTGGCGGCGTTGCTCGCCGATTACCGAGCGCGGCACCACGTCCGCGATGCCGGCGTTGTCGTTTCGTCGTTGACGGATCCCGCGACGATCGCGAACCAGCACATGCGAGCCCACGCGTCTGAGGGCCGACTGTTTCGCACCGTGCTCGTCGCGGCGCTGGAGCAGTGCGGTGTTGCCGTTCGGGTCGTTCTGGAGCGCGAGGTCTATGAGCTGCTGGGCAAGGCCCTCCGGCGATCTCCGAGCGAGGCGAAGCACAGGGTCGCCGCGCTAGGTGAGAGTGTGGGGCGGTGGCGCGCCGAGCAAAAGGTGGCGGCCGCTGCGGCCTGGCTCATCACCTAATAGCGTTTTGAGGCCGGGCGTCGCATGCTGTAGACATGCGAATCGTCCTGTGCTGCGTGCTCGTGGTTGCCTGCGGCGGAACGCCGGGTCCCGAGAACACCGCGCCCGCGCCGCCTGGGGCTCCCCCCATGCGTGTGTTCGATCGCACGCTGCACGCCACGACGTTCAATGGCACCCGACTGACCTACCGGGTCACCGGCGACAGCGGCGCTCCGCCGGTGGTATTCATCCATGGCTCGCTGGGAGATCTGAATTCGTGGGCGGGCCAGGAGAACCTCTTCGCGCAGCGCTATCGCGTGCTGGTGTACAGCAGCCGCTACCATCCGCCGAATCCCGCGCTGGAAGACAATCAGACCTACTCGCCGAAGCTGCACGCCGAAGATCTCGCGGCGATGCTGCTGACGCTCGATCTCGCGCCAGCGCAGATCATCGGCTCCTCCTACGGCGCATACACCGCGCTCCAGCTGACCCGCGACCATCCGCAGCTCGTGCGCGGGCTCGTGCTCGCCGAGCCTCCGGTCATTTCGCTGCTCACCGGGTCCGAGTCGGGAGACTCTGCCCGACGGGCGTTCTACACGTACGGCCTCGATCCTGCTCGTGCCGCCTTCGCGCGCGGAGACTCGGTCGCTGGCGTTCGCATCTTCTTCGACGCCACATCACGACGGGGCGCGTTCGATCACCTCCCCGCCGGCGCGCGCGCCAATCTGCTGGCGCACGCGTTCGAGCTGCGTCGTGAGATGCTGGCCGAGCGTGCGGACTACTACCCGTCCATTACCTGCGCGGAGCTGAGCCGTATCACGACACCCGTGCTGCTGGTTCGCGGGGAGAAGAGTCCGCGGATGTTCCAGCTGATCAGCGACGAGCTGGCGCGCTGTCTGCAGAACGACACGACGGTCGTCATTCCTGGTGCCGGTCACCCACCGAGCGCTACCAACCCCGCGTATTACAATCTGGTCGTGTTACGCTATCTCGCGTCTCACTAGCACTCGTTGCCACCGCAGCCGCGCACTCCCTGGCGGCGCAGAGTCGTAGCACGGAGTTGCTTGCAGCGGCCCGCGCGCACATCGCGAGCCGGCAATGGGACAGCGCCGACGTCGCACTCTCGGAGGCACTGGACGCCGCGCCCTACATCATGGATAGCGCGTGGGCATACGTCTGGCGGGGCGTGCTCGAATACCAGCGCGGCGACCGCCAGCTCGCCCGGCTGAGTTTCCGTCGGGCCCTGGCGCTCTATCCCGATCCCGGGATCCGTGGGCTCGATACGATCTCGCCCGGACTGGCGACCCTGTTTGACACGGAATCGCGGGCGACGCGCACCTTTCGGCCCTGGGATCTCGATCAGCCCGTACGGTGGCTTGCCATCCCGCAGTTCGCCTATCCGCGCGAGCTGCGCGCACGTCGTGTATCGGGCCCCGCCGTCGTCCGCATGATCGTCGATACACTCGGACACGTGGACGAGAGCAACATCGAAATTCTGGAAGTCCCCGATCCTGCGTTCGCGGCGCCGCTGAAGGAGATGATGGCCGCCGTCATGTTCATCCCCGCGCGCATCGGCGGGAAGCCGGTGCGCAGTTTGGTCTCCTATCGCCTCAATCTCACTCCGCCTGCGCCGCGCGATCCGGTCCGGCTCATCGACGGCGCCCGGACCTGGCTGCGGGCCGGAGAACCGGACAGCGCCCTCATACTGCTCGCCGACGTGCTTGATCCGGCGAATGCCGGGGTCGCAACCCCCGCCGTGCAGGTCTATGCCGAGCTCGTGCGGGGGATCGCATGGGAAGCCAAGCACAACACGACGCGCGCCGTTGCATCATTTGAACAGGGTCTCGACAGTTACGACAAACTGGCCGCGCAAGGCGTGGACTTCGCGCCCTTCCTCCGCAGCCTGGCCGACTCGATCCGCTTGACAGCCAGGCGAGAATGAAGACATGAGCACCCAATTGGCGACATTGGCGGGCGGCTGTTTCTGGTGTCTCGAGGCGGTCTTCGAGCAGCTGCGGGGTGTGAGGAAGGTCATGTCCGGCTATTCAGGCGGGCACGTCCCCAACCCGAGCTACGAGGCGGTGTGTACCGGGACCACCGGGCATGCCGAGGTCGTGCAGGTCACGTTCGACCCCGATGAGATCTCATTCCGGGACTTGCTGGGTGTGTTCTTCACCTTGCACGATCCGACCACACCCGATCGCCAGGGCGGCGACGTCGGGACCCAGTATCGGTCGGCAATCTTCTACCACGATGACGAGCAGCGCCGCACGGCCGAGGAAGTCGTGCGCGAGCTGGAAGCCGAGCACGTGTTCGACGACCCGATCGTCACGCGCATCGAGCCGCTCAAGGCGTTCTATCCGGCCGAGGAATACCACCGGGAGTACTACAGAAGAAATCCCAATCAGCCCTATTGCCGTGCCGTTATCGCCCCCAAAGTCGCGAAGCTGCGCAGCAAGTATCTCGAAAAGCTGAAGGCCTAGCCGGCCGCCTTGCTCTTGCCGAGATAGGTGCGCACCAGCGGTGCCGGCCGGCGCCGGAGCAACGCACCGCGCAGCATATCGCGCTCATCGGCAGGGACGTCCACGAGGAAGCGCTCCTTGCCCTCTCCTTCCTTTACCACGATCGGCACACCATCGCGGTAGAGCACGCGATTGGACGTTATGGCGGCAACGGCTTCGCCCGGCGTGAGAATACCGACGAGGTTCAACGGGTCCGCGCCGCTGACGGCAATCAGCTCGTCGGCTCCGTGCTCCCTGCGGGTGCTGCGGAGCAATCCGATTGCCTCTGGCAAGGCGTATTGCTCGCCCGAAAACCCGCCCACGAACCGGCCACCACGGATTTCGCCGCGCGCCTCGAGCCGCCGGTAGACGCGCAGGATGTCGCGCCATGGCGCGAGCAGGGTCTCCCGCTGCACGAGACGCCGGAATACGACCCCGTAGCGACGCAAGAGCTGCCAGGCGATCGCTTCGGCGATCTGCTCGTCGGGAATCGGCGGCCGGGCGTGCGTGCGCGCCCACCGCCCCGCCGTCTCGACGCCGAACGGTGCGATGCGACCACGCCGCCGGTACCCGCCGCCCAGCGGACGCCGCCGATCCGAAGGCACAAGCAGGGCGCGCAGCCCGGCAAAGCTGTCGGAGGAGACGAGCCCCCAGGCCACCAGCTCGGCGAGTCCCTTCTCCACTTCCGTCCGCAACAAGCCCGTCGCGTTGACCAGATCGCCAAAGAACAACGCACCCCGCGACTCGAACGCCGCCAGCAGCGCCTTGCCGGTTGAAGAGAGAGGAAGCGTTGTCACGTCGACTTCGGGGAGGCCGGCGCGCCAAACATCACCGCGCTCACGCCTGAAGAGCGCGATCGGCGTCGAGCGCACGGGACCGACCTTACGATTTCGCATTCCGACTTCCGCATTTCGCATTGCCATGAGCCGTCCCCAGGCGATCTCACCCGAGAGGCACAACCCGTCGAGCCAGAGCGGATCGTAGTCGGTCAGCCGGGCCGGCAGCACCTCGGATTCCCACGCCCCCGCCGCCACCTCGTAGCCATCGAGCAGATCGAGAACGGCCGCCAGGCCCTCGGGCCCTTCCGCCCGAGAACCCGTCGCGACCCGCTGCCACTTGAAGAGAAAGCGCAAGAAGTCCGCCGCGGTGACAGGCTCGATCTCCTTGCGCAGCCGGTCGAGCGTGTAGCGATGAATCCGCGCGAGGAGGCGCCGCTCGCACCATTGGGTCCCCTCGACACCGGCTGAGAAGCGGCCGCGCAACGCGAACCCCTCGTGCTCCAAGTTGCCCAGGGCGAAATCGATATCGCTCTGCGGCAATCCTATGGCCTCTGCGAGATCTGCGGCGGTTGTCGGCCCGACGACTTCGAGCCGACCACGCGCCAGCTCGCGAATCGCGTCTTCCCTGCTCCACGCCTTGGCCGCTTCGCGTTCGGGCGGCACGACCGCCGGCTCGTTGCAAGCACCTGGGAATGCCGCCTGGACCATCGGCAGTCGTTCCGTCGCCACCCACAGCCGCTCGTCCACGGTGGTCACCCGGCCCGCGCGCGCCAGCTCGTCGTACTTGTCCTTCCACGACGCGTGCGTGCCCGCCTCGACGCTCGGTACGGCGCCCATGATCAGCAGCGCGTCGTGCAGCTCGTCTGGCGTCTCGGGATCGGGCCATGCCTGCTCCCGCACGAGATCGATGGCGGCCTGGTCGAGCTTGCCGAATTCCTCGGCCGTTTTCACGTCGAGGCCACGACGCGTGATGACCGCCTGGGTCCGGCGCTCCTCGAGTGGCGCGTCATCGAGGAAGGCATAGGGCCGCGCGTTCAGAACCTCATGACACAGTGGGGACGGCTCGGTCGTGTCCCGCGCGATCAGCGTGAATTGCCCCGCCTCCATGCCTTCGAGCACGCGCTTCAGGCCGGGAAAATCCATGGCCTCGCGCAGGCAATCGGCGATCGTCTGATTGACCAGCGGGTGATCGGGAATCTCCCGGTCGCCCACGAGGTTTTCCGGGCACGCGAGCTGATCCGGGAAGACGGCGGCAACCAGGTCTTCCGCCTCCATGCGCTGCAGCGGCGTGGGCACTTTTCTCCCACCGCGGAAGCGCAGCACTGCCAGCGCGCGGGTCGCGTTCCAGCGCCACCGCGTCCCGAACACCGGCGCATCGAGCATCGCCTGGACCAGCAGCTGCTCCGCGGTCGCTGGCTTCAGGTACTGGAAGACATCCTCGAGCGGAAAGCTGTGCTGTGGACCCAGGGACAGGATGATGGCGTCTTCAGTTGCCGCCGCCTGCAGCTCGAAGTTGAAGCTGCGACAGAAGCGCTTGCGCAGCGCTAGGCCCCACGCCCGGTTGATCCGGCTGCCAAACGGCGCATGCAGTACCAGCTGCATCCCGCCCGCTTCGTCGAAGAACCGTTCCAGCACGAGGCACTTCTGCGTGGGAATGGTGCCGAGGATGACGCGGGTCGCGGCCAGATACTCGACGATGGTGCGCGCGCCGGCTTCGTTCATACCGATCGTGTCGATGAGCCACGTGATGGCGGCGGGGGGGTCGTCCAGCCGGTCGGCGATGTCCTGGCGCAACCGCGACACTTCTTCCGACAGCTCGTTCGTCCGCCCAGGCGCCTCGCCGAGCCAGAACGGCAGCGTCGGCGGTTGGCCTTTGGCGTCGGCGACGCGTACCTGGCCTGATTCGACTTTGACGATTTGGTAGGAGGTGTTCCCGAGTTGGAAGATGTCGCCCGGCGTGCTCTCGATCGCGAAGTCCTCATTGAGCGTCCCGACGAAGGTCTCCGTCGGCTCGAGGATCACGCGATAGTCGCCGAGATCGGGAATTGCGCCGCCGGACGTGATCGCGGCGATGCGCGCCCCGCGCCGGCCCTTCAGCTTCTTGTTGATGCCGTCATAGTGGATGTGCGCGCTGCGCCGCCCCCGCCGAGTCGTGAACCCCTCGGCGAGCATCTGCACGACATCGTCGAACTCCCGCCGCGTCAGGTCACGGTACGGGTAGGCCGAGCGCATGCGCTCATAGAGCGCGTCTTCATCCCACTCTTCGCCGGCGGCTGCGGCGACGATCTGTTGGGCCAGAATGTCGAGCGGCTTGTCCGGAATGATCAACCGGTCGAGCCGCCCCTCGCGGGTCGCGCGCAGCATGGCGGCGCATTCGATCAGCTCATCGCGAGAGAGCGGGAAGACGCGTCCCTTGGGAATCGCGCCGAGGCGATGCCCTGCCCTGCCCACGCGTTGCAGCAGCGTCGCGATCGATCGGGTCGATCCAACCTGAATGACGAGATCCACGCTGCCGATGTCGATGCCCAGCTCGAGCGATGCGGTGGCGACGAGCGCCTGCAGCTCGCCACGTTTGAGCCGCTCCTCGGCCTCGAACCGCTTCTCGCGCGACAAGCTGCCATGATGGCTGGTGACGCGATCAGGGCCGAGGCGCTCCGACAGCTGCATCGTGAGGCGCTCGCACAGCCGGCGCGTGTTCACGAATACCAGCGTCGTCTTGTGCTGCGTGATCAGCTCGGCAATCCGAGCGTTGACCTCTTCCCAGACTTCCGCCGACATCACGGCTTCGAGCGGCGAGGACGGGATCTCGAGCGCGAGGTCGAGCGTGCGGATGTGGCCCGCGTCGACGATGGTGGGCAACGGCTGTCCCGTTCCGACCAGGAATTGCGCGATCTCCTCGATCGGCCGCTGCGTGGCCGAAAGGCCGATGCGCTGCGGTCTCTTGCCGATGAGCGCATCGAGCCGCGCCAGCGAGAGCGCGAGGTGGCTGCCGCGCTTGTCGCGGGCCACCGCATGGATCTCGTCGACGATCACCGTTCGAACCGAGCGCAGCATCTCGCGCGCGCGCTCGGACGTCAGGATCAGATAGAGCGATTCCGGCGTGGTGACGAGGATGTGGGGTGGTCGATTGAGCATCGCCTGCCGCTCCGACTGCGGCGTGTCCCCCGTCCGCACCAAGGTGCGGACCTCGACGTCGGGGAGCCCCTGCTCTGCCAGAGCGGTCCGGATCTCGGCCAGTGGCTCTGAGAGGTTCTTTTGGACGTCGTTGGAGAGGGCCTTCAAGGGCGAGACGTAGACGACCTGCATCTCGTCGCGCAGGTCTCCGTTCAGCCCTTGCCGCACCAGCCCGTCGATCGCCGACAGGAACGCGGCAAACGTTTTTCCAGAGCCGGTCGGCGCCGCGATGAGGACGTCCGCCCCATTGTGAATGACCGGCCAGGCACGCCGCTGCGGCTCGGTCGGCTCGTTGAAGCGACCGGAAAACCAACGCTCTATGGCAGGATGAAAGCGGGACAGCAGCATACCCGAAATATACCCGAAAAACGGAGCTAGCCGCGCAGGGCGGCAATGCGCTCGATGGTCTCCCCGATCTTGTTGTTCGGAGTCGACGCGCCGGCGGTAATCCCAATCGTCAGGCGGCCCTCCGGCAGCCAGCGCTCGCGGCGCGCCTCGCTTGAATGCGTGCCGACCGGACGGTACCGGATGCTGCCGTCCTCCACATCGATACACGCGGCATCCTCGATGTGATACGTCGTCGCTTTCTCGTTGCAGATCGCCGCGAGATGGGTCGTGTTGCTCGAATTGTATCCGCCGATCACAACCATCAAATCAAGCGGTTCGGCGATCAGCTTGAGCACCGCGTCCTGCCGCTCCTGGGTGGCCGAACAAATCGTGTCGAACGTACGAAAGTGCTCGCCGAGCGCCTCGGCACCCCACCGCCGGGCCATGCTCTTGCCGACCTCACCCGCGATCGCCAGCGACTCGCCCGAAAGCATGGTTGTCTGATTCGCGACGCCGATTCGCTGGAGATCACGATCGGGATCGAAGCCTGGGGAGATCTTACCCTCGAACTGCTGGAGAACCCCCTCCCTCGTCCCCCGTCCCTCTATGTATTCGCAGACGACCCGCGCTTCATTCATGTCGCGGACGACGAGGTACTTGCCGCCCGGATACTTGTTGACCTGACTGGACGTTGCCTTCGTCTCTTCGTGGTAGTTCTTGCCGTGAATCAGCGCGGTGAACCCGTCGCGCGCGTACGCCTCGACGCGCTTCCAGACGTTGAGCACCGAGCCGCAGGTCGTATCGACCAGCACGCACCCGATCGCGCGCAGGCGTTCGAAGTCGCGCACCGTCACGCCGAACGCGGGCAGGATGACCACGTCGTTCGCGGTGACCGAGCTGAAATCGAACTCCCCGTCCCGGGCTTCGGGCCGACGTAGAAACTCGACGCCCATCGCGGCGAGCTTGTGATTGACGTGCGGGTTGTGGATGATTTCACCGACCAGAAACGTCCGCTTGCCGGGAAACTTGGTGCGCGTTTCGTAGGCGTACTCGACGGCGCGGTCCACGCCATAGCAGAAGCCGAACTCGCCCGCGAGCCGGAACGTGAGGTCGCCGATCTCGAGCGTGTAGCCGGACGCGCGGATCGCATCGACGACGCGGCTATGATAATCCGCCGTCAGCGCGCCTTCGATGGCGCCTTTGAGCCCGAACCCCTTGCGGAAATAGGTCTGCTCCACGGGCTCAATCTAACTGGACGCCACGCCCGCCGCGGATCGCGTCGAGCACCCGTTGCACCTGCCAGCCGTCGCGGAACGTGGCCGGTTCGCCCTGGGGAGCAGCCCCGCGAATCACGTGCACCATCTCCCGCAGCAGTCGCACGAACGAGCGCGCCCACATGTTGTTCGGTTTGGTCTTCTCCCAGAGATCGTCCGGCGCTGAAATGTCCTCGAGTGGACCGCCCGGCTTGCCGAGCTCGAGCTTCGTTTCACCGCTGAGCACCAATGTGCCCTCGCTCCCGGTCACCTGGCCGGAGTGGCCCGGACCGTGGTGGGCGACGGTGCTCAAGGTGATCGTGGCGACTGCCCCGGTGCCCGTCTGCAGTACGCAGCTTGCGAAGTCGTCCGCAGTCACGGGACGGACTGTGCCCATTTCGTCCTTGCGCTGTTTCACGAATGTCTCGGCCAAGCCGGCGACAGAGGTGATCTCACTCCCCGTCCAAAACCGGCACAAATCGATGAGGTGCGACCCCACGGCGCCGAGAATGCCGCCGCCCTGCGAAGCGTCGAACCACCAGTTCCACGGCGCTGCGGCAGCTTGCGGCCTCCCGTCCCCGCGGAGATAGGGCTTCAACGACAATTCGATGTGCTGAAGCTCCCCGATCGCGTTGGAGCGAATCAGCTCGCGGGCGCGCCGCCGGTTCGGCTCGTAGCGGAGCTCATGGTCGATCCATGCGAGCCTGTCGGGATGCTGTTCAGATGCTGTCACCATCTGCGCTGCTTCGAACGCATCCAATGCCATCGGTTTCTCGCACAACACGTGCTTTCCCGCTTCCAGCGCCGCAATCGCGTACCGTGCATGCGAATCGGGCGTGGACGACACCACGACCACGTCCACGTCCGCCGCGCGCGCCAACTCTGACCCATCGGTGAAGACCTGCAGGCCGAAATCGCGGGCGACTGCTTCCGCGTTTGTGCGATGACCGCTCGCGATCGCGGTCGCCTTCGCACCCGGTACGAACGCGAGGGCCGGGATTTGCACCCGCCGGGCGAATCCGGAGCCTATGAATCCGATGCGAATGTCGTTCGATGAACTCATGGCTTGGTATAGGCGCAGGACACACTGTCGGACGGCCGTGGCAGCGGAACATCGTGGTACTCGATCCGTGTGGGGGTGCGGATCGCGTTCTCGATCCCCGATCCCCGGATTCGCCCACCAATCGTCGCACCTTCCCGTCTGACCTGAACGGAGCCGGTATCGAAGAAGAATGCGTGCCCCACATCTCTGAGCAGGTACCGCACGGCCACCATCGCGCCGGGTGTAGTGGTATCACCCGGCACGACGATCGGGTAGCTCGTCGCGACCAGACTATCGCCATAATGCAGGCGCATCAGCACGCCACTGCCCTCGGGACTCACCGCCTCCAGAACGATCGATCGACCATCAGAACACCGGTGGGTCACCGCCGGCAGCGAGAGGCGAATCGTATCCCGGGGCGGAAACGCGACAACCGCATCGACCGCGACTGGCTGCTTGGAGTCGCCGTCGCAGAACGCCAGCAGCACGAGCAGAGCGGGGAATGCCCTTAGCGGGGTAATGGCGCGACTCCGAGGGATTTGCGTGCTGCCTCAGGGGTGAGCGTGTGCGGGGCGAGCGACGCGATCAGTCCGGCCGGCAGCGCTATCGGCGTGAGTTTCTTGCGATCCACGCAAACCAACACCATCCAGCCCGCCGCGCCGAGCGTTGCGGTGTCCGCCCGCAACACGTCGAAGTGGAGTGTTAGCGACTTTGTCCCGACCTTGCCCACGTATGCCGCAATGCGCAACCGATCGTCGAGGCGCGCCGGCCAGTAGAACTCGCTGTGCACGGCTTTACGCGGCAGAAAGATGTCGTATGCGTCGAACATGCGCGCGTACGCCAGCCCACAGTGCCGAAACATCTCCGTTTCGGCGATCTCGAATAGGCGAACGTACGAGCCGTAGAAAATGATGCCGGCGAAGTCTACGTCAGACCAGCGGACGTATTCCTCGATGACGAACGGCTGCGGCGCGGTGACGGGGGAGGGGGGGGGCATCCCCCGAAGAAGCTAGGAGCCTACGGAGAGGCGCGGTAGCCGTCCATCCCGTAGGACTTGAGACGTCGCCACAGCGTCGTGCGGCTGATACCGAGCCGCCGCGCGGTCTCCGCGAGCTTCCCGCTGGTGTCCTGCAATGTCGCCGTGATGGCCTGGCGCTCGCGCTCGGCCAGCGTCAGTGGACCGGTCTGTGCAAGAATGGCGGCTTCGCCGAGATTCTGGGCGCCGCTTTTCAGGGAAGTGAACCTGGCGCCGAGGGTCTGCAGTCGATTGCGGACGTCGCCGCCGTTTTGCCCGTCGATGACCCGCCGGGCGGGCGCGTTAGCGTAGAGCAGGCGACCCTGCTGATCGAAGATGACGATCCCCTCGCTGACAGAATCGATGACCGCCCGCACCAGAGGGGAGAACGTAACGGGGGCGTTGCCCGCAGGGCTGACAGGTTTGTCGATCATTGGTTCGTTTCCTCATACAAAACATGCGGGTACAAGGTTTCATCCGGACAAAGCGCGCTGTTAGATTCGTGTCAAGATGAGACTCGGTCATAGGGCAAAAGGTTGCTGCTTTGGGCATTTCTTAGTGAGTTCTTAATGACCCCCACTATTGACCGCCGGGACAACCTTGCCTAAGGACGCCGCCTCCACTCGCGCCAACATCCTCGCCGCAGCCGTCCAGACCCTGCAACGTGGCGGCATCGAAGGCTTCACGCTCGACGCCGTCGCCCGGCGTGCTGGTGTCGTGAAAGGGCTAGTCCTCTACCACTACGCATCACGCGGCCGATTGCTGCGCGCCGCTGCGTCCCAGGTCGACGCATCTCGCAGTGCGGCATTGGCGCGCGCGTTGTCCAGCGCGCCGGGGGCGGCTGGTCTCGAAGCGTGCTGGCAAGCGCTGCGGGGTCAATCGGAGGACGGCACGACACGGGCCTGGTTAAGTCTCTGCGCTGCTGGTTTGATTGACCGATCGGCCAAGAAGACAGAATTCGAGGATGCCGCCCGCGATGCGATCGTGGACGGATGCGCCGTCGCGCTAGCAACGGGCGTGCCGCTCGCGGACGTGCGCGACGCCTACGACGCGCTGTGGCTTTCTCTGCTCGAGGTAACCGCGAAGACCTAGCGCCGCCGCGGCCGTCGGCCCCCACGCATCACGCGCGCCCGATGCATGGACCCAAGCGCCCGCAGTCCGTGTCGCAACTCCTCAAGCGAGCTTGCACGCACCGCCTCGTGCTTGCCACGAGTTACGGTATAGCGCACCGGCCGGTCGAAGGGCGGCAGATCCTTGGGATGCAGCCGGCGCGCCTGACCTTCCTTCAGCCGCAGCCGCACCACGCCGACGCCATGCTCAACGTCATAATCCATGGGCACTCTGTCACCGTAGAGGAACACTGACGCGGGCAATGCGTCGAGCCGGCGCCGTTCACTTTCCGGGATGGCCGCGTCGGGGTCGACGTTGATGCGCGTACCGATGAACGCGTCCCACGAATCCACCCCTGCGAGCTGGGCCCCAATCTCTCTGGCGACCTGTTCTGCGTGTGCCTGGCCGAGCCCGCCACCCGAGCGTCGCCAGTAGTGTCCGAATCGTTCCAGCGCGCGCCGGACCTTACTTTGGTCGGGGTGCGGCGTGGCACCTGCGAGCAGCGCCTCGACTAACGCCAGCCGGGCGGAATCCGCCAGCTCCGCAGGGAAGGGGCTGGGCAATGGCTCGACATCTCGATCGAGCGTGAAGCCGAAGTACTCGACGGTCCGAACGATCATGAGTCCCTCACGCCGCCGCTGCCGTTCGAACGCCACCACCGGCTTGCCGCGGCGGGCGTAACGCCGTATCGCGCGCTCGGGGATCTGTGTGCCTTCGATACTGGCGCGCGGCACGCCGAAACGGTCGGCGAAATAGCGCAGCGATCCGGCGATCGCCCCCCAGCTGCCGCACACCGAGCTGCGGCTGACGCGCGCTTCCCGACCGTCTGATGTCTCCTCATCAATGACGAGATCGAACGGCATGATCTTGGCCAAAAGGTCAGCAAAAAGCTCCATCGTCTTGCGATCGCCATACGCGAGCTTGGCGGGTAACGGGAGCTCCAGCTGCCGATAGACCGACGCCGTCCCCAGGGCGATGTCCTCGATCGCCTTGACCAGCACGCCACGATCTTCGGCCCAGCGTTCGATCTCTTCCTCTCGAAATAGGTGGCGGGGCAACCCGTATACTTCGCCAAGGTAGCCGTACTTGTTCACCGCTTCGGCATAGACGTTGTAGGCCGTGATGTGATCTGATCCCGGCACGATGAGTCCGCCGAGCTGCCGCTCCTCGCGCGTCATGCGATGCAATGATTCGATGTTGGATGTCACCGCGACCAGGGGCACCAGCGCCGGCTCAGCGTGATACAGCATTTCGCCCCACGGCCGTTCGACCGGCATGGCCTCCACCTCACGTCCGTAAGTCGTTAGCCGGCCATGCTCTATGAGCCCCCGCTCGGTCAGCAGATTGACGCTCTCACGATAGGCGCGCCGATCGAGCGGGACCGGCAGATCGAGTTCCGTAGCGTCAACACCGAGCGCCGCGCAGGTGATCGCTACGCGCTCCGCATCGCCGGCGAGCTGGAATTCGGGAGCGGTCGGTCGCAACTCCTCGAATGCGAGGTCGCGGTCACTCAGGATGTAGACCTCGCCGTGCTGGACCCGTCCGTGCACCCGGCCCGCCATCTGGAGGATCTCGTTTGCCCCCAAATAGGCGCGCGTCAGCACGTTCTTCCCGCGCTCGACGACATTGGTATACCGCGCGTCGTAGATGACGACCGTGTCGAGTCCGCGAATGTTGAGCGCCGACTGTCCCGCGGCCGTCATCGCGAGGAGGAAAGGACGTTTGACCAAGCCGTCAAGAAACGGCCGGATCACACGGATCGGTTCTCCACCGTGATAGAAAGCTGTCGCGAGACTGGGCCAGCTGTCACCCAGCTCCCGCGCGATCTGCTCGACCTCGGCCCTGGTCGGCACGAATACCGCCACGCCGCGTCGCTCTCGCATGACCCGCTTTATGAAACGATCGTTCAAAAACTCGAGCGGCTGCTCGGCGAGCACATTCACCTGCGCGGCTTTCGCGGGATCGAACGCGCGGGTCTCCAAAACCTCTGCAGACCCGAGATAGTCAGCATAGAAGGTCGGATCGACGGTGGCGGACAACCAGATGAAGCGGCAGCGGGCGCGCTTGCCGAGCGCAAGGCACAGCTCCATTTCGGCCGATGTCTGATGGATCTCGTCGACGACCAGCGTGTCCTGTGCCGTGATGAGGCCATCCTGGAACCAGCGCCGGGCGATCCCAGTCGTGACAATAACGACGTTCCAGGTGGGTGTTTCGGGCGTTGCCTCGCGCTCGCGATTGACTACACCCACCTTGAGCGGCGCCTCGAGAATCGTCTCCGCCATGCGGCGAATCGCGAGCGTTTTGCCGGTGCCTGTGCCCGCGACGATCCCAAATCCCTGTCCGGACCCCGCGAGCCGACGGATATCGTCCCCATGCTCGCGCTCGAGCAGCGTCTCGAGCCTGAGTCCCAACGCCAACTCGATTGTTTCGCAGGCCGCGCGCGTCGGGGCGATGACGATCACCCGCCCCGTGGACGGTTCAGCTGCGCGAAAAGCCTGGAGATCTGGAGGAAGGAAGTGGTCTCGGGAGATGCGCACTGCTGCAATATAGAAAGCAGCCCCCAAAAAAATCCCCCTCACCACGATGTGGAGAGGGGGTCGAGGGCTGAGGTTACCAGCGACGATAGCGGCGGCCGTGGTAGCGATGCGGCCGCGCGAGGATAACTCGGGGCGCTGGGTAGTACCGCGGCTCGACAACGATTATCGGAGCGGGCCGATAGTAATAGAAGTACGGGTACGCGTAGCGCTGGTAGTAGGGACGGCCGACCACGACCTGGCCGGCAAAGTATGGATCGCCGAAGCGCAACGAGACACCAACGCGCGTCTGTGCAAGGCCAGCTGAAGTCGCAACCGCAAGCAGCAGACCGACGAGAATGAGCATGCGTTTCATGGCTTCCTCCTTGGATGGTGGCTCTCTAAGGA
>JBKPDZ010000084.1:0-8475 GCA_046728135.1 Gemmatimonadota bacterium
CGCGAGATGGGTGCGCTGCGCGACTCGATCTTGCGCTTGCCCGACGTGGCCGGCGCGCTGGGTGGACTGCACGGTCGCGAACAGTCCGCGTCGGTCGACGCGAGCGCGCACGAGCTCGATCTGCTGAGCGATCTCGGAGACGAGCTGAGTCGCGCCCTGGTCGAGCGGCCCCCGGCGCAGCTCGACGATGGTGATTCGATCAAGCCGGGATACGATCAGGAACTCGACGAGCTCAAGGCGGCGCGCGACGGCGGCAAGCGGTACATCGCGGGCCTGCAATCGCGCGAGCGGGAGCGTACCGGTATCGCGTCGCTCAAGGTGGGCTTCAACAAAGTCTTCGGCTATTACATCGAAGTCACGCACACGCATCGCGAGCGCATCCCGCCGGATTACGAGCGGCGCCAGACGCTCACCGGTGCCGAGCGCTACGTCACACCCGAGCTGAAAGAGTACGAGGCGAAGGTGCTGGGCGCAGAAGAGAGCATCACGGCGCGCGAAGCGGCGGTGCTCGATCAGCTTCGGCGCCGGGTCGGCGATGCGATTGCGCGCGTGCAAGCAACCGCGGGACATCTGGCCCGGTTCGACGTGTGGGCGTCGCTGGCCGACGTCGCCGAGCGCGAGCGGTACGTCCGGCCGGAAATCACCAGCGATTTCACGCTGGCGCTCGAAGGCAGCCGCCATCCGGTGGTCGAGCGCATGATGGCGCGGGAAGCGTTCATCCCCAATGACGTGACCCTGGATGAAGCCGGGCGCGTCGTCCTCCTCACCGGTCCCAACATGGCCGGCAAGTCCACGTTACTGCGTCAGGTCGGCCTCTGCGTCGTGCTCGCGCAGATCGGCTCGTTCGTGCCGTGCCGGCGCGCGCGCATTGGCGTCGTCGATCGCCTGTTCACCCGGGTCGGCGCGTCCGATAACCTGGTCCGTGGCCAGTCGACGTTCATGGTCGAGATGAGCGAGACCAGCGCGATCCTGCATGGGGCGACGACGCGGAGTCTCGTCTTGCTCGATGAGATCGGGCGTGGGACGTCGACGTATGACGGCGTGGCGATCGCGTGGGCGGTTACGGAGTGCCTGCACAACACGATCGGCTGCAAGACGATCTTCGCGACACATTACCACGAGTTGACACAGCTCACCGAAGCGCTCGAGCATGTGCGCAACTTCAACGTGGCGGTGCGCGAGGTCGGAGACGAAATCGTCTTCCTGCACCGCCTGGAGCCGGGCGGCGCCGACCGCTCGTATGGCATTCACGTGGGCCGCCTGGCCGGGCTGCCCGATCCCGTCGTCACGCGTGCCTGGCAGGTACTCAAGCTGCTCGAAGCAGGACATCACGTGGCGCAGCAGCGCGCGCCCGCGACGCCCGACGCGACGCAGCTGGGACTGTTCGCCGCGCCCGTTCCAGACCCACTGTTGTTGGAATTGGACGGCCTGGACGTCAATTCGTTGTCGCCGCTCGAAGCCCTGAATCGCCTGGCGGAGTGGCAACAGCGCCGTAAAGACGGAGGCGCCTAGGTGCGCTTTACCCTCGTCATAGCGATCGTCGTTGCGGCGTGCCGCGGCTCGTCACGGCAATCCGAGGCGCAGGGGGCAGCGTCGCCTGAATCCGAAGCGCCGGTCGCGCTCAACCCCGACGTGCCGATCGCCTATCCGCCGGCTCAGTTCGAGCGGAAGGTGGAAGGCGACGTGACGCTGCGGCTGTTCGTCGATTCGACGGGCAAGCTGATTCCTGAATCCACGCGAGTCGCCGAGCCCAGCGGCTATCCTGCGCTCGACTCAGCAGCCCTTGCCGGCGCGCCGTCCCTCAAGTTCGCACCGGCAAAGCGCCACGGCGTCCCCGTCGCAACCGAGTTCCTGCAACCAGTCGAATTCCGTCAGGTGGGAACGACGCGGACCGGAACGGTCACGCTGCCTCCCCCACCCCCACCCCCACCCCCACCCGCCCCCGCGCCCGCCCCAGCGCCCGCCCCAGCGCTCACACCCGTCCCACCACCGGCGACCGCGCCGCCAACCGCGCCTCCGAGACGGCGTCCGCCGCGTCCCGTTCCTGATACCACGCGTGCCGACACCACGAAGGTGCGTGTGGACACGACGAGAGTGCGCCCGGACACGACGCACCCCGACACCAGCAAGGCGCGCCCGGACACGAGTGCCTCAGCACACTAAGCCTTACCAGAACGTCCTCGAGACGATCGGGTGGACACCCCTGATCCGGATCAACAAGGTCACGCGGGGAATTCGCACGCCGGTCTACGCGAAGGCGGAGTTCTTCAATCCCGGGGGGTCGGTGAAGGATCGCATTGGGCTCGCGATGATCGAGGCGGCCGAGCGCGCGGGACAGCTCAAGCCTGGCGGGTTGATCGTCGAGGCGACGTCGGGCAATACCGGCGTGGGCCTCGCGATTGCGGCGGCGGTCAAAGGGTATCGCTGCATCTTCACGATGCCCGACAAGATGTCCCAGGAAAAGGCGCGCCTGCTGCGCGCCTTGGGCGCGGAAGTCATCATCACCCCCACCGCCGTGCCGCCGGATCATCCCGACAACTACATCATGAAAGGCCGCGCGATCGCGGCCGCGCATGAGAACGCGATCTTCGCCGACCAGCACTACAACCCCGTGAACCCCGACGTGCACTACCACACAACGGGACCGGAGATCTGGGAGCAAACCGACGGGAAAGTGACGCATTTCGTGTGCGCGCCGGGGACGGGCGGAACGGTGAGCGGCGCCGGCAAATATCTGAAGGAGAAAAAGCCGCAGATTCGCGTCGTCGCCGGCGATCCAGTCGGATCGATTTACACCGAGTACGCCAAGACACACAAGAAAAGCGAGGGCCAGCCGTATAAAGTCGAGGGCATCGGCGGCGACAAGCTTCCCACGTCATTGCACTGGGATGTGATCGACGAGTGGGTGGTCGTGAGTGACAAGGACGCGATGCAGATGGCGCGCCAGTTGTCCCGGGAAGAAGGGCTCTTCGTGGGCGGATCGACCGGAGTCAACGTCGTGGCCGCGCTCGATGTCGCCCGCCGGATCAACGATCCTCAGGCGCTGGTGGTGACGGTGCTGGCGGACACGGGCGAGCGCTACCTCAGTAAGGTCTACAACGAGGAGTGGCTGCGCGAAAACCAGCTGATCGACGACGCGCGCCCCACCGTTGCGCGACTCGTCGCCGCCAAGACCGGCGATGCCCCGCCCCTGATCCACGTCGCCCCGGAGGCGTCGGTGCGCCAGGCGCTGAATCTCATGACCACCTACAACGTGTCGCAGCTCCCCGTGCTGGAAGACCATGACGGGGTCGGCGCCGTATCGGAGCAGGCATTGATGGCCCGCGCGATCGGCCAGCCCAAGATCCTGGACAGCCCAGTACGGGACGTGATGGATCCGCCGTTCCCCGTGGTGGACGGCGAGGCTCCAGTCTCCCTGCTCACGACCTTGCTGTCCCGGACGACCCCGGCCGCGTTGGTCCGGCGCAGTGGCAAGGTCGTCGGCATCGTCACGCGCTACGATCTGCTGCACCAGCTGGCGGGCATTCGCTGATGCGGGTCACCGTCCTGACGGGCGGCGCGACGCCTGAGCGCGCCGTGGCGCTCGCAAGCGCCTCGCAGATCGTGACGGCGCTGCGCAGCCGCAAGCACGAGGTGCACGTCGTCGATCTCGCTGGGAGCCTCATGGACGAACGGGCCGAACGGGAGCTCCTGGGCGGCGCGGTGGGGCTTACCCCTCCCGCCGTCGATGCCCTCGCGGAGCGGGAGCGAGGGATGCTGTCGGAGGGGCTAGCGAAGCTCGAGCCCGTGCGCGATGCCGATGTGCTGTTTCTGGCCGTGCACGGTGGGGCTCTCGAGGGCGGGACGCTGCAAGCGGTGCTCGACGTTATCGGGGTGCCGTATACCGGCAGCGGGCCGCTGGCGAGTGCGCTGGCGATGGATAAGGACCTCTCCAAGCGCCTGTTCCGGTCTACCGGCGTGCCGGTGCCCGCATGGTTCATGGCTCCAGTGGCCGCGGTGGATGTGAGCACGGCACTCGGATGGCCGATGATCGTGAAGCCCTCCAAACAAGGCTCGTCGGTCGGACTGACTCTGGTGAGGAAGGCCGAGGACCTGGATAATGCGATCAAGCTCGCGGAACGCTATGACGATGAGGTCATGGCGGAGCAGTTCATTCCGGGTCGTGAGCTGACCGTGGGAGTCCTCGGGGACATGCCCCTGCCCGTGGGCGAGATCGTCCCCAAGCACGAGCTCTTCGACTATGTGACGAAATACACACCCGGAATGTCGGAAGAGACCTTCCCCGCGAGGATCGATACACTGCTAGCCCGACAATTGCAGGAGTATGCGTCGATGGCGCACCGCGCCTTGAAGCTCAGCGGCTACTCGCGGATCGACTTCCGGGTGAGCCCCGAGGGAGACATCTTCTGTTTGGAAGCGAACTCCCTGCCGGGAATGACCCGTACCAGTCTGTTCCCACAGGCCGCGCAGGCGGCGGGCATCCCCTTCCCGGAGCTATGTGACCGGATCGCGAGCCTGGCCCGGAACAACAGGACCAGAAAGGGGGGATAAAAACTAGGAGCCTCAAAGGACACGTAGGAGCGTAGATGGGCCCGCAGCGGATGTACGGTTTGACCCCCTGGGTACGACGACTCCTCGTCGCCAACCTGCTCGTCTTTCTCATTCAGAGCACGTTGTTGACCTCGCCGACGTTCGCCGGCGCGTTTGGGTTCTCCCCCGCGCATGCCTGGCAATATCCGTGGACGTTCATCACGTACATGTTCCTGCATGCGGGGATCCCGCACATCCTGTTCAACATGCTCATGCTGTTCGTCTTCGGCTCGTCGGTCGAAGACCGCATGGGTGGTCGCCTGTTCGTTCTGTTCTATCTCCTCTGCGGGATCGGCGGCGCAGCGTCGTCCTTCATCTTGCGGCAGCTCGTGCCTGTCTCCCAGATCATCGGCGCGTCGGGAGCGGTGCTTGGTGTGGCGGTGGCCTTCGCCTGGTATTGGCCCGACCATCCAGTGTTCGTCTTCCCGCTGCCGGATCCGGTGCCCGCCAAGTGGCTCGTCACGTTCCTCGTCGCCCTCGATCTCGTGCTGGCATTGATCGGCGCGAGCGATGGCATCGCGCACCTCGCGCATTTGGGCGGCGTGGGAACCGCGCTGCTCTATCTCAAGGGCCAGGATTGGTGGGCGACGCGCGGCGAGCGGCGCGGGGAAGGCCGGGGAGGCCCGTTCTCCGATTCGAGTGTGCTGGTGTCGCAACCGCCGCGTGTCAGTCGGGGCGGCGGCATCCCTCCGTCGGCTCGAGCGCCCAAGTCGCGCCATGAGCCCGACGCGCGCGCCAATGCCGAGATCGATCGCGTGCTCGACAAGATCATCGCGAGTGGCGTGGAAAGTCTTACGCCCGCCGAACGGAAATTCCTCACCGAAATCAGCCGCCGGTTGCGCACTCCCCCGCCGAAGTCCTAGGACGCGAGTTGTCAAGTCGAGCGCCGTGACACCACGCTTGTCCCCGAGCGGCGCGGTTCCCAAATTGGGGCCGGCAACCACGCCATGCTCGTCAATCTCGTTCCGGAATTCTTCGCGACGCTCTCCGCGCCAGATCGTTCCGCGGCATACCACGAGTACCTCGATCGCCATCGCCCGGTGTTGGGGGCCTACTGGCAGAACTACGTGCTCGATCCCGCGTCACCGCACGCGGAGCCGATCATCGCGGCGGCTCTGGGCGCAGATCGGTCGGATCTCGAGCGCATGCTCGGAGATGTGGACGTCGTCGCCGTCGCCGAGGACGCGTTGCGCCGGGCCATGGAGCTGCTCGAGGCCGACTGCCCGGTGGATCTCTACCTCATGGTGGGCGTCGGCGCCGCGAATGCGGGCGAGCTGGTCGTCGGCGGGCGCGGGATCGCGTTCGTCTGCCTCGAGCATTTCACCGGACGCGCCAACGCGCAGACGTACGGCATGGGCCTCGCGCCCACGCTCTTGCCGCTCTGGATCGCGCACGAGGTCGCGCATGCGCTGCGCTACACGTCGGCGTCCAGCCGCGCGGTGCTACGGCGTCTGGTCGTCGAGTTGGGCGGCTACTACGACGCGTGGGAGCTGGGCTCCCGCGCGACGCTGCGCGAGCTGGTCGTGAACGAGGGCGCCGCGATCGCGGCCGCGCAGGCGGTCGCACCGGGTTTCGAGCCGTGGGAGTACTTCGGCTACAACCGGCGCCAGTATCGCCGGCTGCGCGAGCTGGATGCCTTCCTGCGACGCGCGTCCGCGAGCGACCTCGACGGGACGGGCCTGGGGCTGCGCCTGCGGTACCTGTCCGGCGGGATGAGTCCGGCGGCGCGGCTGCTCGCCGGCAAGGTGCTGCCGGAGCGCTCCGGCTACTACCTCGGCTTCCGGTTGGTCGAGAGCTATCTGGCCGAGCACGGCGCGGCTTCGACGGTGCGGGCGTCGGTCGAAGAGCTGCGACAGGCGGACGATCGCGCGATCGGTGGGGGGGCCCAGACGGCGTGACGACGCGCGGCAAGCGGTCGGCGTCCGGACCTCGTCCTGCCGCGCCCGCGGCCCCCCCCCCGGTGTCGGCGCCTGCTCCGGTGGCCGAGCGGCGGCGCAATCGGCCGCTGCGTGAGATGTTGGACGATCTGCTCACCCATACACGCGACATCGCGCGGCGCGCCAAGACCATGACGCCGGCGGAGCTCGATTACGCGCAGCAGCGGCTGGAGTGGCTCGCGGACGAGGTCTGGCGGCTGTCGACCGGCGAGGCTCTTCCCCCCGAGTAGATTACCCGGGGTATGGGCACCCGCGGCGAATTCAAAGTCGCCATCACCAAAGAGGATCTCGTCTTTGCGGCGGCGCATTTCATCACGTTCGCCGGCCACCGCTGCGAGAAACTCCACGGGCACAACTACCGCGTCAGCCTCGTCATCGAGGGCGGGCTCGAGGAAGACAGCTGGTTCGTCGTGGATTTCTCCGCGGTGAAGAAGGTGATGCGGAGCCTTACCGCCGAGCTGGATCACCGCGTGTTGCTGCCGCGCGACAATCCGCAGCTCCGGATTTCAGAAGAGAACGGCAGCGTGCGCGTCGCGTTTGGCGGGCAGCCTCGCTACGTATTTCCCGCGGGGGATTGTGTGATCCTGCCGATCCCGAATACGACTGTAGAGATGCTGGCCCAGTATCTCGCAGGTCGCGTTCGTGCCGAGCTCGGCGCCTTCCATCTCAAAACCCTCGAGGTCGAAGTGGAGGAGAACTTCGGCCAGTCAGCGAGCTACCGTGAAACCCTCGACTAAACTTTCGCCCGCCGAAATCGCCGATCACCTGAAGCGCTTGCCGGCCTGGCGGCTTCAAGACGGGGCGATCGTGCGCGACTATCAGACCGATGGCTGGCCGACCACGTTGATGCTCGTGAACGCGATCGGCTTCTTTGCGGAGGCAGCGGACCATCACCCCGATCTCGCCGTGAGCTGGGGCAAGGTCGGCGTGAAACTGTGGACGCATAGCGCGGGCGGGGTGACGGCAAGTGACGTGGAGCTGGCCCAGTTGATCGAGCAGACCGCGCTGTGGCGACCGCAACCAGGAAAGAGCGCGCTGAGGGGAACGACCAAGAAATTCGTGGGATAACGCTCACTTCCCCACGCAGAACGCCGCGAACACCCAGTCGAGCACGTCGTCCGGCGTGACCGCCCCGATCAAATCGTCGAGCGCGAGCACGGCCGCGTGGAGGTGTGTCGCCGTTGCCGCGGCATCGACCCCCCGGGTGCGCGCGTCCCAGAACGCTTCGAGCTCCGCCAAAGCCCGCGCTAACGCGGCACGATGCCGGGCGCGCGTCACCACCGGTTCGATATCGCCAAGCGCGAGCAACCGGCCGAAGGCGACTTCGGCCAGCTGCCGGCGAAGCTCGGGCAGCCCTTGGCCCGTGACCACCGAGACGAGAGGGACGGGGGACGCGGGACGGGGGACGGGTAGCAAGTCTGCCTTCGTTCGTGTGCGCACTACGGGCGCAGTGCACGATGCGATGAATTCCCCCTCGTCCCCCGTCCCCCGGCCCTCCTCCCCCATACAGAACAGGATGAGATCAGCGGCCTCGAGATATCGCTTCGAAACCTCGATGCCGAGGCGTTCCACGCGCTCATCGCTGTCGCGCAGCCCGGCGGTATCCACGAGGCGAAATGGAAAGCCTTCGATGACGGCGTACGCCTCGATCGCGTCACGCGTCGTGCCCGGAATCTCGGTCACGATCGCGCGCTCGGTGCCGAGCAGCGCATTGAAGAGCGAGGACTTCCCGGCATTGGGCCGCCCGGCGATGACAAGGAGCGCGCCCTCGTGCAGGCGTTCCCCCTCGGGGGCGGTTTTCAGAAGACCGGCCACACGATCACGCACGACGCACCACGCACGACGCACGACGTCCTCGCTCACAGGACCTTCATCTTCCTCCGGAAAATCAATGTCGTAGGCAATCAGCGCCTCGAGCTCGAGAATCTCGGCGCGCAGTGCCGTCAGG
>JBKPDZ010000085.1:0-15826 GCA_046728135.1 Gemmatimonadota bacterium
CGTCCAACGCCGCGTGGAGACGCGCTACCTCGATCGATCGACGACGTCGCTCGACGAGGCGCTGGCGTGGTGCACGGAGGCACAGCAGCGCGGTGCCGCACTCTCGGTCGGACTCGTCGGCAATTGCGCCGAGGTCCTGCCCGCCCTCGAGCGGCGCGGGTTCACGCCGGATGACCTGACCGATCAAACATCGGCGCACGATCCGCTCAACGGATACATCCCCGCAGGGCTCAATCCCGCAGAAGCGGCCGAGCTGCGTCGCCAGTCTCCCGAGGACTACATCGCGCGCGCGCGCACGAGCATCGCCTCCCATGTACGGGCGATGCTCCATCTGCAGCACCGTGGCGCCGTCACCTTCGACTACGGCAACAACATCCGCACCGAGGCGCGCGACGCCGGGGTCACGGACGCGTTCGACATTCCGGGGTTCGTCCCGGAATACATCCGGCCGCTCTTCTGCGAAGGCAAAGGGCCCTTCCGCTGGGTCGCGCTCTCCGGTGACCCGAAGGATTTGCACCGCACAGACGATCTGGTGCTGGAGCTGTTTCCCGACAATGCGCATCTCAGGCGCTGGATCACCATGGCGCGCGAGCGCGTCGCGTTTCAAGGATTACCAGCGCGCATCTGCTGGCTCGGGCAGGGGGAGCGGGCGCGCTTCGGCGTCGCGTTGAATGCGCTCGTGCAACAGGGCGAACTGTCGGCGCCCATCGTCATTGGCCGCGACCACCTCGATACCGGATCCGTCGCCTCGCCATTTCGGGAAACGGAGGGCATGCGCGACGGCTCCGACGCGATCGCGGATTGGGCCATCCTGAACGCGCTGCTCAACACCGCGTCGGGCGCGTCGTGGGTTTCGTTTCACCACGGCGGCGGGGTGGGGATCGGTAACTCGCTGCACGCGGGGCAGGTCATCGTGGCCGACGGTACGCTGGCCGCGGCCAAGCGGCTCGAGCGCGTGCTGACCAACGATCCCGGCATCGGCGTGGCCCGCCACGCGGATGCCGGCTATCCGGAGGCGATCGCAACAGCGCGCCGGCACCACATCCGTTTGCCGATGAGCGAGGACCTCGACTGAAGACATTGCTGGTCGGCGCGCGGCAGGTCGTGACGTGTCGCGGACCGGCGCGCGCCCGTCGCGGGCGCGAGATGGCCGAGGTCGAGGTGTTGCGCGACGCGGCGGTGCTGATCGACGGCGATCGCATCGCCTGGGTCGGACCGCGACGTGATGTAGGGGCGCAGCACGGTGCGCCCCTACACGAGATCGAGATCGACGGTGTGTTGTTCCCCGGATTCATCGACTGCCACACCCACGGCGTCTTCGGCGCTCCGCGGCTCGACGATCACGAGGCGCGCGCGCTGGGCGTCGATTACAAGGCCATCGCCGCTGCCGGTGGCGGTATCCTGCAATCGGTGCGCGACGTGCGAACCAGGCCCGAGGCGGACCTGGCGACGCTGACGCGGTCGCGTCTCACGGCGTTGCTCCAGCGCGGGGCGACGACCATCGAAGTGAAATCGGGTTACGGCCTCGAGCTGGAGGCCGAGCTGAAACAGCTCCGTGTCATCCGCCGGCTTGCGCAGGAGTTGCCCGCAACGCTCATCCCCACCTTTCTCGGCGCGCACGAGGTGCCACCCGAGTACCGGGGAGGGGGCGGCACGCGCGCAGATTACGTACGGCTCGTGTGTGAGGAGATGATCCCCACCGTCGCGCGCGAAGGCCTCGCGCGGTGTTGCGATGTGTTCTGCGAGCCCGGTGTTTTCAGCACGGCGGAAAGCCGGCAGATCCTCGCCGCCGCCGCCCGGCAGGGATTGGCGATCAAGCTGCATGCGGACGAGCTCGAGGGATCGGGCGGCGCCGAGCTCGCCGCCGAGCTGGGCGCGTTGTCGGCCGATCACTTGGCCGCGATTTCGGACGCGGGGATTCGGGCCCTCGCCGGCAGCGCTACGGTGGCGGTGCTGCTCCCGGCCACGATGGTTTTTCTGGGCAAGCGCTCCCAAGCCCCTGCGCGCCGGTTGGTTGAGGCTGGGGCGGCAGTCGCGCTGGCCACAGATTTCAATCCGGGCACCTCACCGACGGTCAGTCTGCCCCTGGTCATGACGCTTGGCGTCTCGCAACTCGGGCTACGTCACGCGGAAGTTGTGACGGCGGTGACGATCAACGCCGCCGCTGCCCTTGGTCTCGCGGCCGATCGGGGGCAAATCGCTCCCGGATGTGTCGCGGACCTCGTTGTGGCGGCGGTTGACGACTGGCGCGAGGTCGCGTACTGGATGGGCTCAGACGTCGTAAGCGCCGTCTGGACAGCGGGTTCGGCTTGTCCCGCCTAGACGGTCCCGATATCTTAGTCGTTCCATGTCTAGGCTTGAGCAACTCAAAGAGAAGGCGAAGGGTCTCGAGGCCAAAGATCCGAAAAAGGCCGTTGAGATCTGGCTTGAAGTCTTGAACAATCAGGATGAGACCAATCCTGACCTCTCAGTCTACAACCGGATCGGCGATCTCTACATCAAGCTGAGGGACCCCGCGCAGGCGGCCGACCACTATGACCAGGCCGTCGACAAGTACGCCGAGCTCGGCTTCCACAACAACGCTATCGCGATGTGTAACAAGGTGCTGCGCAATGCCCCGGCGCGGCAGACGACCTATCTCAAGCTCGCCAAGCTCTATGCGGCCAAGGGTTTTATCGCGGAGGCCAAGCAGAACTTCGTCGAATACG
The DNA here is from genome assembly GCA_046728135.1 of Gemmatimonadota bacterium. Classification (GTDB taxonomy): domain Bacteria; phylum Gemmatimonadota; class Gemmatimonadetes; order Gemmatimonadales; family GWC2-71-9; genus 20CM-2-65-7. The sequence goes on from JBKPDZ010000085.1 coordinate 2,709, forward strand.
CCGAGCGGATGCAGAGGGTGGGAAAAATCGACCACGCCTTCGCCGCCTTGAAGGAATTCACGGACATCTCACCGGAGAGCGCGACCCTCCGGGAGATGCTCGGAGAGCATCTCAAGATGTACGGAGCCGATCCCGGCCGGCGCGCCTCATCCTCCGGGACGCCGGCGCGCCCCAGCGCGCCGGCGCCTCCCAGAACCGCGCCGCCCGGCGGCCGCGACGACGACGTCTCCAAGTCCGGCAAGCGGAAGACCTCCAGTCTGGTCTTTCTCGATCTCGATGCACCGCCCGTTGCCAAAGGGGCCAAGGCGCCTCCCGCCGCGCCCCCCCCTCCGGCGCCTCCGCCCGTCGCTGAGCGGCTGATCGAGGATGTCCAGCCAGAGCCCGACGAGTCGCTGGAAATCGAGACGACCAGTCTCGTGGACGAGGCACCAGGGGGGAGCGGAGGAAATACCGGCGGGATGCTCGAGGGTCTCGAGACGACGATTACGGATTTCAGTCAGGTACGCGCGGCCAGTCCCAAGACCCCGTCGATTCGCGAGGAGCTGAACCCAGCCGATCTCGATCTCGAACCCGTTGCGGAGTTGGAGCCCACCATCCCCGACGTCACCCCTGACGAAGGGATCGAGCTCGAAGGCGCGGATCTGGTGCTCGAGGGAAACATCGCGGAGCCTCCCAAGCAGTCTCCAGCTGCCAAGGCCCCGCCGAAGACCAGCAAGCCCCCGATGTTCAAGAAGCCGGCCGCCGCGGCGCCCGAGCCGCCGCGCGTCAAACCCGTAGTGCCGAAACGTCCGCCCCCCTCTCCCTCGGCTCCCGGAAAGCGGAAGACGACGGTGGAAGTGCCGCCCCTCGAGCTCGAGCCGGACTTCGAGACGGGCACAACGGATGCGGGGCATGAGATCGACGATCAGCCGCTGGTGCTCGATGAACCGCCGCGTCACCCGAGCTTTATCCAAACCGAGGACGAGACGTCGATCTCCACGGGCGGGCGGCGGTCCGGGTTCATCGATCTCGGGATCGACGAGATCAGCAGCGGCGCCGACCAGGCGGGCTCGCTGGTGTTCTCCAACATCGAGGAGACGCCGGCGGCGCCGGAGATCGAGGAGCTCGAGTCGCGCGTCGCCGACAATCCCGACGACCCCGAGGCGCATCAGGCGTTGGGTGAAGCGCTGATCGAGCAGGGTGACCGCGAGCGCGGGATCGAGGAGCTCGATCTCGCGACGACCGGCTATGAGAACGCGGGCAATCTCGCGCATGCGCGTGACCTTGTCGACGAGGTGTTGCGGCTCGATCCGAACAGCGTCCGTCACCGCCAGAAGGCGGTGGAGTTTGCGTTCAAAGCGGGCGACAAGGTCAAGCTGATCGACGCCTATCTCGAGCTGGCCGATGCGTTGCTCCGCTCCGATCTTCCCGAGAAGGCACGCGCGGTGTACGCGCGCGTCGCCGAGCACGATCCCAAGAGCGAGCGCGCGAAAGCCGCGTTGTCCATGCTCGCACCGGCGGTCGCAGCGCCTGCTCCCGCCGGGAAGCCGGAAGGGAAGGTCAAAGCAAAAGACGCGAAGATGAAAGTGCGGGACGAAGCCGCCGCGAACGGCGATTTCATCGACCTCGGTTCGATGCTGACGGACGACGAGGACGAGAACACCCCCGCGCGGGACACGCGGATGACGGTCGCCGATGAAGAGCCGACCGGCGACGAGGAGCAGGACTTCCAGGACATGCTGGCGCGATTCAAGCAGGGGATCGACGAAAACATCGACGAGGCCGACTTCGAGTCCCACTACGACCTCGGCGTCGCGTTCAAGGAGATGGGGCTGATCGATGAAGCGATCGCCGAGCTGCAGAAAGCGTTGCGCGCGCCCGAAGGGAAGCTGCGCACGTCCGAGATGCTGGGTATCTGCTTCTTCGAAAAGGGCGCCTTCGGCGTCGCCGAATCGATTCTGCGGCGTGGCCTCGATCTCCCGGCCTCCGGCGATCAAGAGCGCCTCGGCATTCTCTATTGGCTCGGGAGGGCCCTCGAACAGCAGGGTAAGAAGGCCGACGCGCGCGACCTGTACGGCCGCGTGTTCGCCGTCGATATCCGCTTCCTCGATGCCGAACAGCGCGTGAAAGCGCTGGCCAAGGCGAAATAGCGTGAGTCAACAAGTCGCCGGCATCAGCCTGCGCGACGTCCAGCGACCGGTCGCCGGGGAGTTGGAGCAGGTCGTGCTCGAGCTGCGGCGGGTCATTGCCGCGGACTTCCCGATCGTGAGTGAAGTCAACGACCACCTGTTACAAATGAAGGGGAAGTTGTTCCGCCCCACGCTCCTCTTGCTCAGTCACCAGGCATCGGGATCCAAGGATTCGCGCGCCGTGACGCTGGCCGCCGTGGTGGAGCTCATCCATCTGGCCACCCTGGTGCACGACGATTCCGTGGACCATTCCGTGCTGCGCCGCGGGCTCCCCACGATCAATGCGCTGTTCTCACACCAGATCGCCGTGATCATGGGGGACTATCTCTACTCGCGCGCGATCATCGAGCTCGTGCGGCTGGAAGACCACGAGGCGCTGCGCGTGCTGGCACGCGTAACGAATGAGATGACCGTCGGCGAGATGCGCCAGCTCGAGGCGCACGACAAACTCGCCTACGGCGAAGGGGCATACGACGAGCTGATTCGGGCCAAAACGGCATCCCTGTTGTCTGGCGCCTGCGAGGTGGGCGCGCTGGCCGCCGCTCCCGCTTTCCGCCAGGCGCTGGCGCGGTTCGGCATGCTGCTCGGGATGGCGTTTCAGATCACGGACGACCTGTTGGACTATACGCAGACGGAGGCGGTGACCGGCAAGCCGTCCGGTCTGGACTTGCGAGAGCATAAGGTGACATTGCCCTTGATTGCGGCAATGCCGCGGCTGTCGGTCGAGGGGCGGCGCGTGGTCGCCGCCTTGATGGAAGCAGGCGAGCCGGGTGACGACCTGGTCGCCGAGGTGATCCGGTTAGTAGAGGGCGCGGGCGGCCTGGAGGCGGCGCGCCAGCGGGCTCTGGATCTGGCCCAGCAGGCCGAGGCTGAGCTCGACGTGTTGCCGCCGGCGCCGGCACGGGATGCGCTGCAGAGCAGCATCGCCTACGCGGTGGAGCGGCGCAGCTAAGCCGTGGCCTACGGTCCGCGTCGGCCCGGTTTCTATCTCGGGGTTCTGGCAGTAGGCTTCGTCGTGGGCGGGCTGCTGCACTCGTTCCTGCGGCGCTTCCTGCCGGAAGGGCCGGCGAAAGAGGTATTTACCTGGTCGGTGACGCCGACGATCGGACCGCTGCACCTGGACTTGCTGATGATGTCAATTACGCTCGGACCGATCGGGCTCGATGTTTCGCTGCTCGCCGTGGTTGGCGTCGCCGTCGCATATCTCGTGGCCCGTTCGCTCTTTTAGAAAGGCGCACATGCTCGGCAACCTTGGGTTTACCGAAATCGCGATCCTGTTGCTGATCCTCGTGCTGTTCTTCGGGGCGAAGCGCATTCCGGAAATCGGCGCGTCGATCGGGAAGGGCATCAAGGAGTTCAAGCGGGGTCTCAAAGACGAGTCGCAGGAGCCGCAAGAGGGACCGCCATCCGATGCTTCGTTGCCACCCCGGTCAGCGGGAACCGGAGGAGGGGCACCGAAGCGACTGAATCAGTAGAGGCAGCCATGCTGGGGAATTTGAGCGGCAGTGAAATTCTGATTCTCATGCTGATCGTCCTGCTCGTGTTCGGCGCCAACCGGTTGCCGGAGGCGGGGAAGGCGGTCGGCAAGGGACTGCGCGAATTCAAGCGCGCGCTCTCCGAAGCGGAACACAGCATCAAGCAGCTGCCCGCGTCATCCTCACGTGAGGAGACCGGTGAGCAGCCGCGAGACGCGAAGCCGAAGCGCCTAGTCGAGTAGGGTTACAGCGATCCGGTCGCGGCATCCGCCGCGGCCTGAGACTTGAAGATGTCCTTACGCCGATCCACGATCTTCGCCCGGGCGCGCACATCCTCCATATACTGTTGCATCCGCGCCTGCATGGCCGCCTGGCGGAACTGGGTGCGCTGCACGTCGCGCTGCGCCAGCCACGCCGCGGAATCGGCGGGCTTCCGGGCGAGTGACTGAATAATGAAGTACCCGCTTTCACCGTCCAGCGCGCCGCTGCGATCGCCCACCTTGAGACCGAACGCCGTCCCGACGACCACGGGCTCACGAGCGAGGTAGCTCGGCGGGCGGATCCGTGCGAACGGACCGAACCGCTCCACCTGGAGACCGCGTGCGCTCGCCGCGGCGGCCAAGTCGGCTGTCCCGTTCAACACGGTTGCCAGCGAATCGGCGTGACGGCGCGCTAGTGTCTTCTGTCGCTCCAGACGCACCAGGGCGGTCGCGCGGTCCCGAATCTGATTCAGCGGCGGCACTCCGGCCGCGCTGATGGAATCGAGCCGGAACACGTAGTACCCGGTCGGCGCGTCGATCACAGGGCTGGTTTCGCCGGGCCGCGCTTCGAACGCCCAAACGCTCACGTCAGGAATGACGGTCGGCCCGAGCGTAAAGCGCTGGCCCTCGGTGACCGGATATTGGGGCGACACCTGAAGACCCAGGCGCCGCGCGGTGCTGTCGAGCGCGGTCGGATCGCTGCGCTCAGCGGCCAGGCGCTCGAGCGTGTCGGCGCGCGCCTCCACCAGATCGAGATGCTGGCCCTGCAACGCGACGGGGATGAGAATGTGGCGGACCTTGAGCGAATCGCCCTTGACCTGATCAATGCGGATGAGATGATAGCCGAACCGCGACGCCACCGGCGTGGAGATCTGCCCCGGCTTGAGTCCCCGCAGGGCCTGCATGAACTCCGGGACGAAGCTCGTTTCGTTCTTGTTGATCCAACCCAGGTCGCCACCCCGCTGGCCACTGACGGAGTCGCTCGACTCGCGTTTGGCCACGTCGTCGAACTTCGCGCCCCGCGCGAGCTCGTTCCGCACCCGCGCGACGTGCGCGCGGGCCACGGCGCTGTCGGCGGCGTCCGGTACACGAGGCTGCATAATGAACCGGACGTGCGCGATAGCCGGGCGCTTGAAGTCGTCCGGGTGCTTTGCCACATAGGCGGACAGCTCCGCGTCACGGATCGCGCTGGTGTCCGGAACGGTGTAGGGCCAGACCGCGAGCGACGCCATCCGCACTGAGTCGTGCTGGTCGCGATAGATCCGCCAGAGCTTCGCGTCCGACACGTAGACGTCGCTCGTGAGATACTGCTGCAGCTTGATCAACGGGATCTGCTGCCGATAAATCCCTTCGAGCTGCGCTAGGAGATTGCGGTCGGACGTGGTCGAGATGAACTGCTGCCACTTGCGAATGTCGAACTGGCTGTCGGTCTGGAACTGCGGATCACGCATCACCTCGGGCGGCGGCGAGGTACGCGCGGTCTCGATGATCTCTTCGTCACTCACGCGAATGCCGAGCCGCTTGTACTCCTGCTCCAGCAGCGCGTCCTCGATCATTTGATCGATGACGTGATCCTGAATCTGCCGGTCTTCCTCGCGCGAAACCGGTGCGCTGCCGTTCTGTCGCCGATACTGTTCTGAGGCGATCTGCACGCGCTGCTGGAATTCGGCGACCTGGAATTCCTTGCCGTTGACCTTGAGCACCACGCTCCCGCTGGGGCCGAGGATGCTCATCACTTGTCCGACGGCGAGCCATACCACGAAGGCGATGGCGAGGATGTAAAAGACCCATTTGGCATTGGCGCGCATCGTGCGCAACATGGCAAACTCCGAATTCTGATCAGACGAGCAGGTGAAGGGGCATAAGTCTAAGAACGACAACGCACAAACTCAAGCGCACAGGTACCGTGGTCATTTGACAGCGGCGTCGGCCAAACACTATCTTCGCCCAATTCCCACAAAGACTTAGGCTGTCGAACGGGGTGCCGTGGCCTATACGAGCGAAATCGACAAACTCGAAGCGCGCTTTCGGGACAACCCGAAGGGGCGGAATTTCGCGCCGCTGGCCGACGCCTATCGTAAAGCGGGGCTTATAGATAACGCGATCGACCTGTGCCAGAACGGTCTCAAACTGCACCCCGACTATGTCAGCGCCTACATCGTCTACGCCCGGTGCTTGATCGATAAGAAAGACGATCCGGCGGCGTTGGGGGTGTTTCGAAAAGTGCTCGAGCTCGACGGCGAGAACATCATCGCCCTCCGCGGCCTCGCCGAGCTCGCGGAGCGGAATGGAAAATACGAGGAAGAGGTGGAGTGGCTGACGCGACTGCTGAACGCCGATCCGATGAACGGCGACGCGGCCGAAGCGCTTGCGCGGGCGAAAGGGAAGGTGGGGACGGCCGCGACCACGCAGATCACGAAACCCGATTTCGCCGTGGAACACGAGGAGCCCGAGCCCGTCGAGTTGGGCAAACCATCCCGGCCGTCGACCGCAGCCCCTGAAGTCGAAAACTTCGAGAACCCGATCAGCTTTAATCCCAATGCGCATGCCACTGCCAAAGCCGAGGGGTTGGAGGTTCAGGAAGATGTCGAGCTGAATTCGCAGCAAATCGAGCAAGTCGAGATCGAAGGGCTGGCCCGCACACAGTACGAGGGGAGCGGCATGTTCAAGCTCGACGCACCCGGGCCGGAGTCGCCGGCTGGGAGCTCGTCGCCCCTGGATCTCGATGAGTCAATGCCGCAAGTCGATCTGCCGCTGATCATGCCCGATGATGAGATACGCGCCCCGGCACCGAAGCCGCCGCCGGCACCCACGCCGCCCCCAGCGCCTCCCCCAGCCCCCCCTCCTCGTCCGGCGGCCGTCGCGCTATCCGATGACGACGGGGCGGCGGACACCGCGACCTTGTCGCGGGCGGAACCGGTGCTGACGGAAACGATGGCCGAGCTCTATTTGAAGCAGGGCCATCAACAGGATGCGCTGCGCGTGTATCAGGCGTTGTTGGCGCAGCGGCCCAACGACGCGAAGCTGCGCCGCAGAGTTGAGCAGCTGTCTGGCGGGGGCAGCAAGAAAGGCTCGGGCGTCTCGGCGCAGGCTTTTCTCAAGGGGATTTGGGCCGGCAGGAGCGCCAGCGAGGCCACACCGGCCGACGAGCCACAGAGCACACTCGCCGCCGCGTTTGACGCCGCCGGTCCACCGCCCGGTGAGCCCTCTCATCCCGCGACCGACCACATTTCGCTCGATTCGGTCTTTGGTGAGGAAGGGGCACGACGCGCCGGCGCGCCCTCCGCGGACGCGGCAGCGGAGGCTGGAGCGTCGACGGCTGCCGCGCCCGTGGGGAGTGATGGCTCGAAGACTGCCGGCTTCTCCTTCGACGAATTCTTTGCCGGTGGCAAGCCGGGCGCCGAGACGCCTGCCGGCGAGACGGCATCACCCAAGACGCCCGGCGCCAGCCGCACATCGGGACGGACGCAGCGGCCCCCCCCCCCCGAGGACGAGGCCGAGGCCGATCAGTTCCAGCAGTGGTTGAAGAAGCTCAAATCCTAGTGCCTCACCGGATCGCCGTGCTGAATGGCCCCAATCTGAATCTGTTGGGCGAACGCGAGCCTGAGATCTACGGCCGCACGAGTCTCGCGGACATCGAACGGATGACCAAGGAGCGCGCGCGCGCGTTGGGCGTCGAATGCACCTGGATTCAGACCAATCACGAGGGCGAGCTGGTCGAGGCGATCCAGGCGCTCAAGGGTCACGCCGACGGCGCGGTGATCAATGCGGCGGCCTTTACACATACGAGTCTCGCGGTGCGCGACGCGTTGCTCGCGGTCCGGGTGCCGTTTGTGGAAGTGCATCTCTCCAACATTTTCGGCCGCGAGCCGGAGCGGCGTCAGTCGTTACTCGCGGATCTCGCCGTGGGCGTGGTGACGGGGTTCGGGGCCGACAGCTATCGTCTGGGGCTCGAGGGCCTTGTCGGGCGACTCAAGTCGCAATAGACGTCCGGAGCGGCACGCGGCGCTCGCCACGTTGCTCGACGCGGAGGGCCTGGACGCGCTGCTCGTCACGTCCCGTCCCAATATCCGGTATTTGACAGGGTTCAGTGGATCGGCGGGCGTCGTCGTAGCGACCCGCGGTGCGGTGTTGTTGGTGACGGATTTCCGCTATGACGAGCAGGCGCGCGAGCAAGCCGGCGCGGTGGCGCGCGTCGAGATTGAGGGAACGAGCGTCTGGGACCGGCTCTTCAAGGAACTGGGGGCTGGGGTTTCGGGCCTCTTGCCTGGGGGTTTGATCGGTTTCGAAGCGCATAGGATAAGCGTGAAAGATGCGGAGCGGTTTACGACGGGACCCGGCACGGCGTGGCGCTGGAAACCGGCGGGCGAGCCGGTGGAGCGGCTGCGCGTGCGGAAAGACCCGGACGAAGTCGCCGCGATTCGCGCCGCGGCGGCGCTCGCGACCACCGCGCTGCAGGACGCGCTGGCAGGCGTGCGGCCGGGGCTCACGGAGTTCGAGATTGCGGGACGACTCGAAGGCGCACTCCGGCGGCAGGGCAGCGAAGCGCATCCGTTCCCGACGATCGTCGCCAGCGGGCCGCGCAGCGCGCTCCCCCATGCATCCACGAGCGCGCGGACCGTGGCAGCGGGGGAGTGGCTGCTGTTGGACTTCGGCGCCGTCGTGGATGGTTATTGTGCCGACGTCACGCGCACGGTGATAGTGGGTGCGCGTGCGGACGAATCGCAGCGTGCCTTATATGGGCTCGTGCAGGAAGCGCAGCGCCGGGCGCGTGAAGGAGTCCGCGCGGGGATGACGGGGCGTGACGCGGACGCGCTGGCGCGCGATCACATCGAAGCGCGCGGCCTCGGTGCGGCATTCGGGCACTCGACGGGGCACGGTCTCGGCCTCGAAGTGCACGAAGCGCCGCGGCTCGCGCGCACGGCCGTGGATCCACTGCCCGAGGGTGCCGTCGTGACGATCGAGCCGGGCGTGTATATCGCCGGGCGGGGCGGCGTGCGCATCGAGGATGACGTCCACTTGTCGGCGGACGGTCCCGCGTTGCTGACCGACGGCTGCGCGGATCTGGTGGAACTGGTGTAGGGCCTCGGGGGGGGTATCTTCACGGTATGAAGCTCGACATCATCGCCCAGATCGTGCAGATCTTGAAGGACGCCCCCGAGGTGGGGGCTATCGAGATCCGCCGTGGCCTGTTTGGGGCGTGGTCGTCGGTGCGGGTTTCCAAGGCTGGTCATGGCGCAAATGCTGGGCACATCGTGGTTTCCCAGCCGACCCTTCCCGCGTCCCACGTCCCCCGTCCCGAGGGGGGACGAGGGACGGGGGAGGGGGCGATCCCCGCCCTCGCGCCGCAGTTCCTGGAGATCAAATCCCCGATGGTGGGGACTTTCTATCAGTCGCCCGAGCCCGCCGCGCAGCCCTATGTCAAAGTGGGCAGCCGCGTGAACGTGGGGCAGGTGGTGTGCATCATCGAGGCGATGAAGATCATGAACGAGATCGAGTCCGAGGTCGCGGGCGTGATTCGAGAGGTCACGGCGCAAAACGCGCAGCCGGTCGAGTTCGGCCAGGTCCTTTTCCGGGTGGATCCGCATGGGTGAGGCGACACACAGCAATCTGCCGGCATTCAACTTCAAACAAGCAATCACGCAGATGGTGCAGCGCAACGGCTCCGACTTGCTGCTCAAGGTCGGCCGCCCGGCGACGATCCGCGTGAACGGCGACTTGGTGGCGCTGGAGACGGCGCCGCTCAAGCCGGAGGAGCTGAAGTCGCTGGCCGAGCAGATCATGACGCCGCGGCAGGTCAAGGAGTTCGCCGAGCACAAGGAGGCGGACTTCGCGATCGGCGTGCCGGGCGTGGGCCGGTTCCGGACCAACGTCTACCAGCAGCGTGGGACGGTGGCGTTCGCGTTCCGGGCGATTCCCTACGAGGTCAAGCAGATCAAGGAACTGAATCTGCCCGCGGTGCTCGAGGAGATCGCCCTCAAACCGCGCGGCCTGGTGCTCGTGACGGGCGTGACCGGCTCCGGGAAGTCGACCGCGCTGGCCGCGATGATCAATCACGTGAACACGAACCGGCGCGTGAACATCATCACGATCGAGGACCCGATCGAGTTCCTGCATCGCGATCAGCACGCGAATATCTCGCAGCGCGAGGTCGGCAACGATACGCTGACGTTCAACTCGGCGCTGCGCCACGTCCTGCGGCAGGATCCCGATCTGATTCTGATCGGCGAGATCCGGGACATGGAGACGCTCGACACGGCGCTCAAGGCGGCTGACACGGGGCACATGGTGTTCTCGACGCTGCATACGACCGACGCCACCCAGACGGTCAGCCGCGTCATCTCGTTCTTCCCGCCGCACCAGCACGACGAGATCCGGCACCTGCTGTCCACCGCGCTGCAGGCGATCGTCTCGCTGCGCCTGGTGCCGCGCAAGGATGGCCGCGGCCGCGTGCCGGCGGCCGAGGTCCTCATCAACACCGCGGCGGTGGCCGATAACATTCGCGATCTGTCCAAGCAGCTCAATATCCCCGACCTGATCGCCGAAGGGTCGGTGCAATACGGGATGCAGAGCTTCGACCAGTCGCTGTTTCACTGGTACAGTCAGGGCGTGATCAGCTACGAGAGCGCCATCTTCTACGCCACCAACCCGAGCGAATTCGCGCTCAAGGTGTCGGGCGTGGATTCGTCCGGGAACCGGCTGGGCGGGGGCGGCGGGAGCACGGCCGGGATCGAGCTGACGCCGTAATGTTCAAGAAAGTGCTGATCGCCAACCGCGGGGAGATCGCCCTGCGGGTGATCCGTGCGTGTAAGGAGCTGGGCGTCGAGACGGTTGCGGTGTACTCGGAAGCGGACCGCGAGTCGCTGCACGTCCGATTTGCCGACGACGATGTGTGCATCGGCCGTCCGCCCAGCCGCGACAGCTATCTCAACATTCCCCGCATTATCGCCGCGGCCGAAATCACCGGCGCCGACGCCATCCATCCTGGGTACGGGTTCCTCGCCGAAAACGCCGAGTTCGCCGAGAAGGTGGCGGCTTCGAATATCAAGTTCATCGGCCCCAGCCCCGACCAGATCCGCCAAATGGGCGACAAGGCGGCGGCGCGCAAGCTGGCGCAAGAGCAAGGCGTGCCGACGGTGCCGGGCTCGCCGGGCCCGGTCGCGTCGCTGGAGGACGGCCAGGAGGTTGCCGGAAAGATCGGGTTTCCGGTGATCATCAAAGCGGCCGCCGGCGGCGGCGGGAAAGGGATGCGGGTCGCGAACGACGCCGACCAGTTCGCGCAGGCGTTCACCCTCGCCAAGCAGGAAGCACTCGCCGCGTTCAATTCCGACGAGGTCTACATCGAGAAGTACCTCGCTCGGCCGCGCCACATCGAGATCCAGATCATGGGCGACATGCACGGCAAGGTGATGCACCTGTGCGAGCGCGACTGCTCGGTGCAGCGGCGCCACCAGAAACTGGTCGAAGAGGCGCCGTCGCCGGTCGTGGATCAGACGTTGCGCGAGGACATGGGCGATGCGGCCGTGAAACTGGCCGAATCCATCGGGTACGTAGGGGCAGGGACGATCGAGTTTCTGCTCGACTCCGACGGCGCTTTCTATTTTATGGAGATGAATACGCGGATCCAGGTCGAGCATCCGGTGACCGAGATGTGCAGCAACTTCGACCTCGTGAAAGAGCAAATCGCGGTGGCGGCGGGAGCGCCGTTGTCATTCGTGATGAACGGGAACCGGCTCCGCGGCCACGCGATCGAGTGCCGGGTGAACGCGGAGGATCCGAGCCGCAATTTTCAACCGTCGCCGGGCCTGATTACGGCCTACCATCCGCCGGGCGGTCCGGGCGTGCGGGTCGACACGCACATCTACGCCGGCTACACCGTGCCCCCGTACTACGATTCACTGCTCGCCAAGGTCATCGTGCACGGCAACACGCGCACCGAGGCGCTCGCCCGCATGCGCCAGGCCCTCGATTCTTTTATCATTGAGGGCGTGACAACGACGATTCCGTTCCTGGGACGGGTCATGCGCCACCCGGACTTTGTCACGGGCACCGTGGATACGAAATTCCTCGAGCGCGAGCCGCAACTCCTCAAAGATCCGACATGAAGATCGACGTGTACTTCACACCACTCGGCCTCACTGCGGGGGATCTGACCGGCCGAGCGGTTGTCGTCATTGATGTGCTGCGGGCCACCAGTACGATCGTGACCGCACTCGCGGCGGGCGCGAAGGCGATCGTGCCGGCCGCCAGCTCGGAAGAAGTCGTGCGGCTCACTGCGAATCTCGAGAAGAACGGCATCGTGCTCGCGGGGGAGCGCCGCTTGCTGAAGATCGAAGGATTCAATCTCGGCAACTCGCCGCGGGAGATGACGAAGGAGACCGTTGGCGGCAAGACGCTCTTTCTCGCCACGACCAACGGCACGCCGGCCCTGCTCGCCGCCCAGGGCGGCGATCCCGTGCTGGTCGCGGCGGCGTTGAACTTCAGCGCCGTGGCCGAGCGGGCCCGCCATCTGTTCGCGGAACGGGGCGATCTCGTGGTCATCTGCGCGGGCCGTGAGAAGCAGTTCGCGTTGGAGGATGCCTATACTGCCGGGCGCTTGATCAAGGCGGTGAAGAAGGGCGTGCCCCCCAAGAAACTCACGCTCAATGACGCCGCCCAGGTCTCGCTCGATCTCGCGGGGCAACAGGGTGGCTGGCAGGATGCGCTGGGCGCCAGCGACGCCGCGCGGCAGCTCGGCGAAGCGGGGTTCGGTGAGGACGTGAAGTTCTGCGCCAATCCCGATCGTGTCGCAATCGTCCCCGTGTACGCGGACCGCCGCATCGCGGCATGAACCCCAAGGCTCGGCAAGAGCTCATCGGCATCGCGGCCCTGCTGGTTGGGTTCTTCGTGGGGCTGACGTTGCTGCCGGTGTCGGTGACGGGAAGCTGGGGACGGACGGTTGGCCACGCGCTGTGGCAGGTGTTCGGCGTCGGCGCGATCGTCGTTCCGGTCCTCGGCGTCGGGTGGGTGCTGGCCGCGTTCGATCGGTTGGGCGCGCTTACCTGGGGCCGCGCCGCGGTGCTCGGTGCAGGCCTCGTCCTGTTGATCCCCTACGGCATCGCCGTCGCAATCGGCCCGGCGTTCCCGGCCGACTACGCCATGTGGACGCGCACGCAACGCCTCGTCGGGCTCTTCCCCGGATTCCTCGCCAATGGTGTGGAGGGTGCGGTCGGTAC